>JAPPOR010000151.1:5814-41831 GCA_028817905.1 Myxococcales bacterium | reverse complement strand
GCAGAGAGCTCAGCCCGCTCCGCGGCGCTGAACTCCATCCGCAGCCTGGCGGCCGGTGCGTCGAGGTCAGGCATGTCGTTGGGCGACAGACTGACTCTGGTAGGCGGTGCTAGCAGGGCGGCCTCCGTCGACCCCCGCGCTAGGTCCGCCAAGTGCCCGCGAACAGCCTCCGACGCAAACCACCAGGCCGCGTCGCAATACGGTACATCCGGGTCTCCAAGCTCGACGTCAGCGCCCGTCTCGGCGCTGTACAACCGCTCGAGATCGGCAAAGAGCTGAAGAAGCGCCGCATCATCCACGACTAGGTGGGAAAAAACCAGGGAGAATAGGCAACCGCCCTGCGAACTGCAAAGCAACGTCGCGCGCAACAGGGGAGCGGCCGTTGGATCAACGACACCTTGCTCCCGTCGAACGAGCAGCTCTCGCTCGTCGTCACAAACAAGAAGGGGACTGGGGCAAGCGGCGATCGCCGTTACCTCCTGGAAGGGGGTACCGTCCGCGGCCACGACCACTGGCGCTCGGAGGACCTCGTGGCGCTCCAGCAACCGCATCAGCGCACTTTCGAGCGCCTGTGGGTCCACAGCAGAGCTGAAGCGCCAGCGGAACGCAATATTGTAGCTATTGTCCGTCGGCTTGGCCTGCAGTCGCAACCATTGCTGCTGCTGCGGAGGCGTAAGCGGCCACCTGCTCCGTTCGCTCGCCGCGAGCAGATCGGGCAGCCGGGCGTGCTCCCCTCCAACCTGTTCGACATAGTAGCGTAGCAGTACCGCCACACTGGTCCCGCTCAGAAGTGTGGGCAAACTGGGGGCGCATCCGAAGCGATCTTGGAGCGCGTTGCTAATCCTCGCGAAGTGCACGGACGACGCCCCGAGCTCCTTGAGGTTGACATTCGGCGGCACCTCGTCGAGCTCGAGCACATCCGCGACGAGACTACTCAAGGTCGACAGCTCAACCGCCTGATGGACCGGCAGGGACCCTAACCGAGCACCCTCCAGCAATACCACCGCCCGAGCTTCTTCAAGAAGGGCGAGCGTGCGCTCCCCCGACCCTTCCCCGCTTGCAGCGGTCGCCACAACATGCGTCGGCGATGCATTCAGCGCCAAAAAACGAACCGACGAGACGAGCAGGCAGGCTCTCCTATCGATGGCCGCGGACAGCCCGAGCACTGCCAGGGCCGCGTCGAGATATTGCGGATGAAGATAGTAGGAGGCGTCCTCCGCCGGATCGTGGCCCCGCCACAGGACTGCCGGCGTCATTCCAGCGAACTGGGTATCAGCCTCCACCGGCTCGGCGCCACCGTCGGCCGGCGGTCGGCCGAGGTGAGCGAACGCCAGAACTTGGTCGGTGCCGCCGAGGCAAGACCCATACACTCGAATCTCACCATCCACGTCCACTTGTAGGCGCAGCGTCTCTGCTGGCACGTAAGCGTACGCCCAGAAGTCGCACAGCTCAGACCAATTCTGGCCCGCGGCCTGCGCGGAGGCCGCCATGAGCTCGAGGGCCAGGCCGGGTGTCACAGCTTCCGGAAGGCCACTGCCGGCCAGCTGAAACTCAAGCTCTATTCGTGTGTCGGTACGCATCGGACATGATTCCCCCCGAGCGCGTCAGCCAGCACCTACTCGCCAGCACATCAACAGAAAGCGTGAGAAAGATCACACTTCCTTCCTCAACTGCCCCGAATCCTGCGGGGAGGTCCGCTGGTCCGTCAAGGACAGTTTCCAGATTTTACCGAATGGATACAGAGTGGGATGCGGTGAATCCCGTGGGGCCCTCGTAACCACGCAAGGGCCTGTCCCCGGTCGCAGGCTGGAAACGAAAAAGTGAGAAGATCTGTACTTTCGCGCGAAAGCGAGGGGCTTGTGGGACCAATCGATGCTATCTCGCCGGGCTCCTAGGCGGTACTACATATCTCCCAATGGAGCGAAATGGAGCACAACGTCACCGGCACGATAGCCCGGCGCGGCAGCACGGCACCGTGATCGAAGTCATGAGGCGGCACGCCCTGGAACGAGGAGCCGCGACGGCCTTCTCCTTTGCGCCGGGACCTGGGCAGCCGATTGCTACCCTCACCTTTGCGCAGCTGAACGAGAGGGTGACGGCGGTTGCCCAAGAGCTCGGGCGGGCAAGGGTGCACCCGGGGGATCGGGTGCTGGTCATGTACCCGGCCGGCCTGGATTACATCTGCGGCCTGCTCGGCTGCCTGGCAACGGGCGCCGTCGCCGTGCCGACCTACCCACCCAATCCCCGTCAACTTGCGCGGGCGGGTGAGCGGGTCGTCCGAATCCTCGACGACGCCGACGCGCGGGTAGCTATCGGCACACCAGAGCATCTGCACGCTCTTGCCACAACACCCGGCGCTGAGCGGTTGCGTGGTCTGGACGTGGCACACCCATCCCAAAGCCACTCAGAATTCGTACTCCCAACGCTGGCACCCGAAACACCAGCAATCCTTCAGTACACGTCGGGGTCGACCTCCAACCCCAAGGGAGTTCTGATCACGCATGCCAATCTGATAGCCAACCTCCATCATAGTCGGGCCGCTTTGGCGGGCCAACCGGATGACATCGCACTTTCCTGGCTGCCGCCGTTCCACGACATGGGTCTGATCGGCGGACTGCTGGGTTCAGTATTCACCGGCGTCCACTGCGTGCTGATGCCGACTGAGTCGTTCATTCGCAAGCCCGCGCGCTGGCTGCGAGCGGTGTCCCGCTTTCGCGCCAGCATCCTCATGACGCCCAACTTCGCGCTCGACCTTTGCGTCCGACGGATCAAGCCGGCCGAAACCGCCGACCTCGATCTCTCCTGCGTGCGTCTCTGTCTAGTAGGCAGCGAACCCATCAGCGCCGACACGCTGGACCGCTTCGTAGCGAGCTTCAGCCCGGCGGGCTTCCGGCGCGAGGCCCTGTTCCCTGCCTACGGCTTGGCCGAAGCGACCCTGCTCGTGACGGGAAGCAAGCCCAATGCAGCGCCGCGCGTGCGCAGACTTGACAGCCGCGCCCTCGAGCACGGTCGGATCATCGAGCTACCCGAGGGGGAAGTGGAAGGGCGACGGATCGTCAGTTGTGGGAGCCCCGTACCGGGAACCGAGATCCGGATCGTCGATGCCGACACGCATACCCCGATGCCGAACGGTCAGGTGGGGGAGATCTGGGTGCGCGGCCCCTCTATCGCCGCAGGCTATTGGAAAGGGAACGACACGACGCCACAGATCTTCGGAGCGACCGTCGTCACCGAAACAGAAGCGAGCTACTTGCGCACTGGGGACCTGGGCTTCGTCGACGATGGCGAGTTGTTCATCACCGGCCGGCGCAAGGAAATTATCATCGTCCGCGGGCGCAACATGGTTCCTCATGATCTCGAGCGCGCAGTGCAGGCGCTGGACCCCGCCCTGGTCCGCGACGGTGGAGCAGCCTTTGGCTTCGACGACGGGCAAGGCGAACAAGTAGTCCTCGTGCAAGAATTCGACAAACGGTCAGGCGGCGATCCGGAAGCGTTGGTCGCCACCATTCCCGATGCGATCCTCCGCGACTTCGGCGTCAGCCCGCATGCGGTCGTCCTGATCAAGCGTGGCCAACTCCCCAAGACATCCAGCGGCAAGATCAAGCGGCACGCGGTCCGTGACGCATGGCTGGCGGGGGACTTCACCATAACGGCCACTTGGCCCGCGACCCGCGCGCCCGCAAGCTACGCGGACCCTCCGCCCCGCATGGTCGAACCCATTCTTCCACCCGCTCCGGCCCGAACGCGCACTGTGGGCGCCAACAGGAGCGCACCTGCGGACGCCACCGGCAGAGCTAGCCAACAGTCACGCGACACCCGGTCCGTAACGCGATTCCTCGTACAGGCACTGGCGGACAGGCTCGGCCTCGCCTTCGAGGACATCGACCCACGCGCGTCACTAGCACAGTACGGAGCCGATTCACTCGTTCTGGCCGAGCTAGCCGAGGAGCTGGAACGCTGGCTTGGTCAGCCACTGCCGACCACCATCACCTATGATAACCCGTCGATTGCCGAACTCGCCCAGGCCATCCTTGAGCTTGAGCACGCACAATCACTACCAGCACAGCGCAGGCCCGAACAATCGTCTCGCCGGTCCAGGCCCCAAGGCCGCGACAACGGTCGCCCGAGAGACCCGATCGCAATCGTAGGCATGGGATGTCGCTTCCCGGGCGCGGACAATACGCGCGAGCTTTGGCAGCTTCTGCGAGGTGCGGTCGACGCGGTCACCGAAGTGCCCGCGTGGCGCTGGAATATCGATGCGCTGTACGACCCGGAACCACGCGTACGAGGGAAAGTGTGCACCCGACGGGGCGGCTTCATCGCAGGTATCGACGAGTTCGACCCCGGGTTCTTTGGCCTCTCGACACGCGAGGCGGAGCGAATGGACCCCCAGCAACGCCTGACATTGGAGGTGGCGTGGGAGGCACTCGAAGACGCATGCATCGCCCCGGTCTCCTTGGCCGGCACCGAGACCGGTGTGTTCATGGGCGCCGCGAGTAGCGACTATGCGGTCCTCTATGGCGGCGATCTCAACCTGATCGACGGTGACTACGGAACCGGCAACTCGACAGGTATCATCGCCAACCGTGTGAGTCATTGCTTCAACTTCCAGGGTCCATCGGTGACCGTCGACGCGGCCTGCGCGTCCGGCCTGGTGGCACTTGACGCTGCCTGTACTGCCCTGGAACGCGGAGACTGCGAGCTGGCCCTCGTGGGCGGCGCAAACGCGATCCTTGCCCCAGAAGCATCGGTCTACTTCTCACAGGCGGGCATGCTCTCACCCAGCGGTTGCTGTCGCACTTTCGACGCCGCCGCCGACGGCTTCGTGCGAAGCGAAGGTGCCGGTGTTCTGGTCATCACGCGCCTTTCTCACGCACGACGCCTCGGTGTGCAGGCTCGGGCGCTCGTGGCTGGCATCGCCGTCAACCACACCGGGCAAGCCAATGGTCTGGTGGCCCCCAATGGTCGCGCACAGCAGCGCGTCATCGAGCGGGCCCTCGGACGCGCGGGTATCGGTGCGGATGACCTCGACTACGTCGAGGCGCATGGCGTGGGCACACCGGTTTCCGACGCAGTGGAAGTGAACGCGCTGGGCGCGCTCATGCGCGGACGTTCACTGGAGCGGCCATGCTTGCTCGGATCTATCAAGACCAACCTTGGTCACTTGGAAGCCGCGGCGGGCATCGCCGCCCTAATCAAAACCACCCTGGCTCTCGAACACGAGGAAGTGCCCGCACACCTCCACTTCAATGACCCCCACCCTGATCTCGGACTCGATCGACTGCCGCTCGAAGTCCCAACGGTTCCCATAGCTTGGGCACGCGACAAACACAACGTTCGCAAACGATACGCGGGGGTCAGCGCGTTTGGGTTTGGAGGGGCCAACGCGCACGCCATCCTGACCGAGGCCCCGCTCTCGGAGGCGAACCACTCGGTCAACCAAGTCCCACGCCCGGGGCCGGGTCACGCCGCCTCGCGGTCGACCCGGGAGCGCCCCATCAGGCGCCCAGTACGCAGGCCTGAACAAGGGCCCCGAGCACCTGACGAGCGGCGGCCCTGGCATCTGGCGCTCCTGTCGGGACGCACCCGAGCAGCCCTCGATGCCGTAGCAGCACGACTCGCCCGCGGCTGTCGCGAGGCCACGGTCGGCGACGTTTGCCACACGCTCGCCGAAGGTCGTGCTCACTTTCGACACCGGCGGGCACTACTCGTCCCGGACGGGCAAGACCTAGGAGAGCTGCTGCGAGGCGGCTCGCCCGTCGACAGCCGCGAAACCCGTGTCGGAAGTCCCTCGAATCCTCCAGAAGAGCCAACCCCGCGTATGTGGCAGGGTGTAACGCCGGCTGAGGCCCTAACAGCACACCTAACACTCACGTTCGACGAGGGGCCTCTAACGCCGAAGCTCATGGCGACCCTGGCGCGGAGTCATCCGATCGCGAAAGCAGCGTTCGACGCAACGGCCCGCAAGGCGGCCGCTCTTGGGGTACCAGGCGCGGAAATGGTCCTGAGCGATACAGACGGGTCGCACTGGCTGCGGGACCCGCGACACCGCGACGTCGCTCGCTTCGCAGTGCACCGGGCCCTTGCACAGTGGTTCGCCCTGTCGGAGCTGAAGCCGGTGGCCGCAATGGGACAGGGCGCAGGCGAATACAGTGCCGCGTGCGTGGTCGGAGCGCTCTCTTGGGATGACGCCCTTTCCCTCTTGATCAAGCGGGCCGATACGCTCGCAAGCCTCCGTCCGGGTATGACGGTGCGGCTGACGCGTCGGCAGTTCAGCGAGGCCGCCGACCGCGTCCCGCTCTCGCCCCCCCGCTACCCACTGATCCTCGGGAGTGCCGGCGATGCGCAATTCGGGCCCGACGCGCCCGTGCCTGACGGCCACTTCGGCCGCCAGCTTCTTCACACTCCGGACCCCGAGGATGGGCGGGGGAGCCTCAACGCGCTAGAGACCCCATTCGAGGTCTTCCTCGGACCCGCTGGGGACCAACTGACGGGAGGGCCCCGACCAACCCCGCTGGGCCTGCTCGCCCAGGAAGACCACCCATGGGAAAGCTTGCTCAGCGCCCTTGGACAGCTGTACGTCGCCGGGGCGGCCCCACGCCTCGCCGGCCTGGATGCACCGTTCGGGTATCGCATGTGCGAGGTTCCCCACTATCCCTTCCAGCGCCAACGATGCTGGCTGGAGTTCCCGGAACGACAGCTCGAAGGCGAGGAGCGCACGCCCTCGTCCCCGCCCATCTCCCATCCATTGCTCAAGGAAGCCCACACGGTCACTCGACACCGCTCCGGGTTCACCACCCGCGCTGGACGCCGCGAAGACGAGCGGGCCGGCGAACGGTGACGGGAGGGCCCTTGTGCAAGGTGGGTGATGTAGGTATGGAGGGCCTGTAAGCGTGTGCTCGCAGGCTAGACCGGAGAGGCCAAACTGACTGGCACAGGAGGAGGAGCAACCGTGAGAGATGCCTTCATTTGCGATGCCATTCGTACACCCATCGGCCGCTTCGGAGGTGCCCTTTCGGCCGTACGTGCGGACGACCTGGCGGCGATCCCGATGCGCGCACTGGTAGAACGCAACCCCGAAGCGGACTTCAGCACCCTGGACGACGTCGTCTATGGGTGCGCCAACCAGGCGGGGGAAGACAACCGAAACGTGGCCCGGATGGCGTCGTTGCTGGCGGGCCTGTCGATCCAGGTGCCTGGAACCACGGTCAACCGTTTGTGTGGATCGGGCATGGACGCAATCGGCATCGCGGCCCGGGCAATCAAGGCGAACGAGGCCGATTTCATCCTGGCGGGCGGGGTCGAGTCGATGTCGCGCGCCCCGTTCGTGATGCCCAAGGCAACCGGCGCATTTAGCCGAAACGCCGAGCTCTACGACACCACGATCGGCTGGCGCTTTGTGAACAAGCTGATGAAGTCCCAGTACGGCGTCGACTCCATGCCCGAAACCGCCGAAAATGTCGCCGCTGACTACGACATCAGTCGCGCCGATCAGGACGCGTTCGCCGTGCTGAGCCAACAGCGTGCCGCCGCTTCCATGGAGAACGGGCGCCTGGCGCGGGAAATCGTCCCGGTGTCAGTACCGCGGCGCAAGCAAGAAGCGCTGGTCGTCGACCGGGACGAGCATCCGCGCCCCGACACGACCCTGCAGAAGCTCGCCAAGCTGCCGACCCCGTTTCGGGAGGATGGTACGGTGACCGCCGGCAACGCCTCGGGGGTCAACGACGGTGCGTGCGCGCTACTCGTGGCCTCGGGCGACGCTATCAAGCGCCACGGACTCACCCCACGGGCCCGTGTCGTCGCGATGGCGACGGCCGGCGTACCACCCCGTATCATGGGTATGGGACCCTCGCCCGCCACCAAGAAGGTCCTCGCGCGGACGGGCCTTTCGCTCGCGGACATGGGTGTGATCGAGCTCAATGAAGCGTTCGCCGCCCAGGGCCTGGCCGTCTTGCGCGACCTGGGCGTTCAAGATGATGATGCACGCGTCAATCCAAACGGGGGTGCGATCGCGCTGGGCCACCCACTTGGTATGAGTGGCGCAAGACTCGTGACCACCGCCTGCTACGAGTTGGCCCAACGCGAGGCGCGCTACGCGCTGTGCACGATGTGCATCGGCGTCGGCCAGGGCATCGCAATGGTTCTCGAGCGTGCTAACTAGGAACGCGCTCGCTCTCCTTCAGGAGTTGCAGCATTCGCCGCAGGGGTTCGGCGGCGCCCCACAGCAGCTGATCGCCCACCGAAAAGCCGGTTAGGTACTCGCCGCCCATTCTGAGCTTGTGAAGCCTTCCGATCGGCACCTCGAGCTGTCCACTCACGCGTGCGGGTGTCAGCTCTCGCAGGGTGGCTTCGCGATCGTTCGGCACCAGGCGAACCCAATCGTTCGCTGTCGCGACAATCTCTTCGACCTCATCCAGTGGTAGGTCTTGGCGCAGCTTGATCGTGAATGCCTGCGCGTGACATCGCATCGAACCGATGCGAACGCAGATGCCGTCGATAGGGATCGGGCTCGGTTCGAGGCCCAACAGTTTGTTGCCCTCCTCATGGGCTTTGGCCTCCTCCCGGGTCCGACCCGACCCGCTGGGCACGTCGATCCATGGCAGAGCGCTGCCCGCGAGGGGAACGCCAAAGGCTGCGGTGGGAAGCGCCTCCTCCCGCAGGGCGCCGCCCACACGCGCGTCGACCTCGAGGGCTGTGCTGGCAGGATCGGCGAGCAGATCTTCACAACCCGCTGCCACGTGGGCCATCTGAGCGATTAGCTCACGCATGTGCTGGGCCCCGGCTCCCGAGGCTGCCTGGTAGGTCATCGAGGTCACCCACTCGACGTGCCCCGCCCGAAACAGCCCTTGCAGAGCCATCAGCATCAGGCTCACCGTGCAGTTGGCTCCGCAGAACGTCTTGCACCCCTCGGAAAGGCCGCGCGCGATAACGTGGGCGTTCACCGGGTCCAGGACGAGTACACTCTCGGACCGCATACGCAGCTTGCTAGCCGCATCGATCCAGTAGCCCGTCCAGCCACGGCCACGTAGCGCATCATGGACCTTGTCCGTGTAGTCTCCGCCCTGACAGGAAACGAGGACAGGCAGCTGCATCAGCGCATCCAAGTTGAACGCGTCTTGCAGGCGACCAGGCGATGCCCCTGCCACCGACGGTGCCTTCCCCCCCGCGTTGGAGGTAGAGAAGAACGTCGGCTCAATGTCCCCGAAATCGCCGCATGCGCGCATGCGATCCATCAGGACCGAGCCCACCATGCCGCGCCAACCAATCATTCCTACGCGCACCTTGCCACTCCATTCGCCAGTCTTAGAGCCAAAAAAAGCTCGTAATATTAAGGGGCTAGTGACCAAACCCAGAGACTCTATTGACCTCAGGAAGGATTCCGCCTGCCGCTCCTATAGCGGTCCCGCCAGCCCTGCACAACGCGGGTGGGCCCCCCTCCATTCGGACAGCAGGCCGGCGGCCCGGCAGTCAACACTGGGCTGGCCCCAATCATCGTGACTTCGCTGTCGGGTCGCGCAGGGATTCGGCTTCACAGGGCTTGCGCGCACAACCGCTCGGCTCGTCAGCGCTTGCGGGTCGGTCGAAAGATAAGCAGCCACCCCCACCCTTCCCCAAAACCCCCGCGAAGCCAGTCACTTGCGCGACCATCGCGCGGGCCTTTGCGGCGGGTGCGGACGAGCCGGGATGGCTCCCACAGGTGCAGGGGTCGGCCAAGGATCGGTTGCCCAGCGATCTCGGTGGCGAGGGCGCAGGTCCCTTCCCGGCTCTGGCTTCAAGCGAAAACGCCCTGGAGTCATGCAGTTGGACGCAGGCGCCTAGCCCGGATCATGCATGAACTCTGCATTGGCTCGCTTGTTCTTCAGCTTCACACGGCGCAGGCCGCCCCAGCAAAGGCGGGTAGTATTCCCGGCCGTCGCCGAAAAGCCGTGTGAAGCCGAATCCCTGCGCGATCCGACAACGAAGTCGTGAATGATCCGGGCTAGGCTCTCCAGGGTCCTCCGGAAGCCCGGGCGCGTTGACCCGCAAGGCCACATCCGCGTATGGTGGTGGTTGGTTGTGCGACTACGCGCACCTGGTTCGCGTGCGTGCCCTGGCCTGGGGCTGCGCCACGCGGGCGCCCCAATGCTGGCGGGTCACGTGGGGTGACCCGCTGTGCGGCGGGGGTGTCGTAGGAGTGTGTGTGATGCAGAAGGTGTTCTTGGTCTACGGAGGGTCCGACGAGGATTTGGGCTCCGAACTCGCCGTCACGCTGCGCGCTTCTCTGCCGGCGTGCGAACTCGTGGGGCCCTGGCTGTCCGAGTATGCTGGCAAGCAGCAGGCCTGGCTCACAAGCCATGCGGTGATTGGCTTGGTGACACAGGCTTCTCTGCAAAGCGCTGAAGTGCCCTTCGCCCTGGGAGGCGCAGACGCACTCGAGAAGCCTGTGTTCGTCGTGCTAGGCAGCGACGTGGCGGAAAGCACCCTCAGCAGCGGAGTTCCGAGGGACCGGGTGGCCCGCTTCGGAGATCCGCATGCTGTCTTGGCCTTGACAGGACGCGTCGCCGAAACCCTCGGTGTCCCGGGCCCCACAGTCCAGTGCGACTCACGGACAGCGGCCCGGGACGGCGAGCCCCCATCGGAGACGCCGGAGGGGCGACTTGCCACCGCCCACAGCTCAGGCATCAGTTACACGGAAGGGTGGGTCAGCGACAGTCAGCAGGCGTGGGAGCACAAGCCCACGGACCTGGCTCCCCCGCCCGAGGACGATCGGAAGGCCTCCGAGGTGGTCACAGCCCTCACGCCGGAGCGCAGGCGAAGTGCGAAGCCCACGGTACCGGGTCGCCCTACCCCCATCGCAGAGGCCCAGCGTGCCGCGGCCACGACCACCGAAGACGTGATCGTCGAAGCGTTCCAAGAGGTAGAGGCAGAAGAAGCAGCCCGCGAGGAGGCCCCCGCCGACGCCGCCGATGCAGGGTCGGTACCGGTGGATTCCGCGCCAGACACACGCATCACTCCTACGCCCGGCGTACCTACGATCATGGTGGGCAACGAAGCGCCCCCCGAACCATCGAGCCCGTTGTCATCGCCCACTGCTTGGGATGCGGGGTCGGGCGCGATCGCACTGCCACAAGCTTCCGCGTCGCCAGAAGCCTTGCCTGCTCTGAAAACGCCGCAGACGCCGGCACCCGTGCTGGAACCGACGGTCCCTGACGAGCCTATGCAGCAACTGACGGGCGAAGCGTCCGAGCCAACCTCGGCCGAGGGAGACGAGCAGCAGGCGTGGGAAGCAAGCCAAGACGTCACGGATCTTCCAGACGGCCCCGATGCCGGAACACCCCGCGCGATTCCAACCCGAAGCGACGTCGCGCCAGCCCCAAGCGTGCTGGCAGCGGCGCCTGGATGCGAGGCCAGCCTGGACGCAGGACGAGCCTTCTCCGATTGTGTCTTCCATAGGGCACAGGGCGATGCGCTGCGAAGCGAGTTGGAGGCCCCGTTCGGCGGCTTCATCACGTCGCTCGGCGGCAATTGGGAAACTCTTCGCGCTCTGGACGACGTCGACCTGTGGATGGAGATGGCCGACAACGTCCTGATGGTCTTGCCGGACGACCGGCAATACGTGCGGTGGTGGTACGAGGTCGGGTTCCAACTCGCGACGCTCCTCAACCTGGCTGGCGTAGACCCCGACTCAAGCGTGGCCCATGAACTGGATGGTACATGGGAGAGCGCCATGGAGGCCTTGACCACCGCAGTGACAGCCCTTGGCATGAGCGCCGCAGAGGTGGCCGTGCTGGAGGGCATGCTGGAAAACCTGCGCGGCCCAGACAGCGAGCGAGACTACCTGAATGCTAGCCGCGTTCAGGCTGTGATCCGCGAGCGCGCCACGCATGCCGATGCGGCCCTGTCCGCGTAGCTAAATGGAACGGAGCAGGTGCCTGCGATAGTGAGCCAGCTCGGCGATTGAGTTTTCGATGTCGAACAAGGCGTCGTGCTCGCGATCGGTCGGCTTGTCAAATTGGGTCTCGGGACCGTACCACCGTTGTGCGATCAGCTTGAGACTGCTCACGTCCAAAATCCGGTAGTGCAAGTACCCGGCGACCGCCGGCATCCAGCGCTCGAGGAAGCGTTTGTCCGTGCCCACACTGTTGCCGCACAGGGTTGCCGGGTATTCGCACCAACCCGCGATCGGGGCCAGTAGGCGAGCCTGCGCTTGCTGGAGGTCCACTGTGGATGCGCGTACACGCTCTATCAGGCCGTTCCCTTCGTGCATGTTGCGAACAAACGGCGTCATGCTGGCAAGGGCGGTCTCGGGTTGCCAAATGTCGATCACGAGGGACTCGAGCGGCTGCAGTTGTGCGTCCGTGATGATGACGGCCGCCTGCAGGATCACGTCTCGCTCGGCATCGAGCCCGGTCATCTCCAGGTCGAGCCACACGAGATGGTCGGGCGACTGGTTGCGGCTCATGCCAACCGTTCCACGATCTTCGCGGCCATCGTCCGCCCATCGTCCGACGAAAGCTCGCCGGGCTTCCAGGTCACCCCAAGGCCCTGGTCTGTGAACTTCGGGATGATGTGGAAGTGAACATGCGGAACAACCTGCCCTGCCGAAGCTCCGTTCTTTTGGATCACGTGGTAGTCAGCAGCGCCGCTTGCTGCAAGGACGGCTCGGGCGATACGCGGCAGGGCTCGTCCAAGCGCGGCCGCCGAATCTTCGGAGAGGTCTTCCAGGCGCTCTACCGGGTGCTTGGGAATCACAAGGGTGTGGCCCGGTGCGAGTGGCCCGATGTCGAGGAATGCGAAGACCTGCGGGTCTTCATAGACCTTGTGACAGGGGATCTCCCCCTCAATGATGCGTGTGAACAGGGTAGTCGCCATGGCGGGAGCATAGCCCTTTGCACCCACCAGAAGCCAACTTGAGCTAGCCCGGACTATTCATCAACGCCGCGTCGGATCGCGCAGGGATTCCGCTTCACAGGGCTTTTCGGCGACCGACCCACATACTGCCTGTATTTGCGAGGGAGCCGAAAGCGCTGTGAAGTCGAAGACCAAGCGAGGCGATGTGGCGTTGATGAATAATCCGGGCTAGGGCCCGGCTTCCGGCTCTGAACTCCCCAGCAACACCTCCTTGGCGGGGCGATCGTAGGCGAAGTAGATGTACCCGAGCGTACCCGCCCCCATAAAAATCAGCCCGACGATCGTTCCGATCACCAGCGCGATGCGTCTCGCTATGCGCAGCTTGCGCGCCTCGCTGTCGTTGATGTCCACCAATACACCTCGCGTGTCGTTGGCCGGGCTGGCAAGCGAGCCAACACGGACTGGGAAGGCCTATAGGGCCAGGCCCCATGCAAGCCTAGCCCGGTTCCCGTTCTGAAGCGCGCGCAGATCAAATAAGCACTTGATTTTACCTGCTTTTCGTCAAACCCTCGCAACTGCCGCGGCGTGCGCAAAGGCCGGCCGAGCCGCCGGATGCAACCACTCAGCCCGATCGCTTGGAACGACCTCGGACACCGGGCCGCTGCAACGGTCCACCTTCTGTTTCCATGACGGGTGGCCGTTAGTGGCTAACATGCGAGGCCGTAGTATCGGAAGCCACGCGCAAGCCGGAGCCGAAAGCCGGTGACAGGGCGCCCCGACCCAGCCGCCCTGTTGACGCTTCTCGACCGGGTCGAGAGCCTGCCGGTGCTGGCCGAACACCACCTGCTGTTGTCGGCAGCCCTGGAGGATGACAGCGTGACCTTGGAGGACGCGGCCATGCTCTTGGAACGCGATCCCAGCTTGGCCGCGCATGTCCTCAAGGCAGCCGCCCGCGCACCGGCCACCGGCCCAGGGACACCCATGAAGATTGCGGGCGCCGCCCAGCAGCTGGGCCTCCCTGTCGTGGCGCGCGAGATTGCCACCTTGGAGGTCGTCAGGGGATTTGGGATTCCGTATGACTTCGACATCCAGGTGTACCTGGACCACGCCTTGAATGTGGCGGTCCTGGCGGAACATCTGGCAACCGCCGAAGGGGCGGACCCGGACGCCGCATATCTGGCCGGACTGCTCCACGAGCTTGGCGCTGTAGCCCTAGCACGCTTCCTTCCGGACACGTTCCAACACCTGCTTGCCGGGAAGCGCGGGCATTCGTTGCACGCTGCCTGCCTCGAACGTTTTGGGTGTCACCCCACGGAACTATCGGCCCGATTGCTCTTTGCCTGGCGGCTGCCGGACGTCCCGGTGCGCGCGTTGCAGCAGCTGACGAGCCCGGAACCGGGCCACGCGGACGCCGCTGGACGCGTGGCAGACGTGGTCCACCAAGCGCACAAGATCTGCGAAGCCCACGGCGGAGCTTTCCACTGGGACACCCTGCCCGACCGAACCGGAAGCCACCGGGCCCGCCAAGGGCATGGAGGCGTCAGCGGCGGATTTAACCCCCTCGACACCACCATGACCAAGTATCACTAGCCATACACGAGGCGCGTGAGCCAGTCGGCCACGCAGGCTGGCTTGGCCTCTCCCTCGATCTCGATCTTGCAGGTATGGGTTAGCTGTATGGCGGTGGCTCCTTTCAACTCCGCGGCAGCTAAGGTCCGCACCAACCGAATGCGAGAGTTGACCTTGACGGGCGAAGGGAACCGGACCTTTTCGAAGCCGTAGTTCACACCGGCGACGATCCCCGCGTAGCCCTGGCCGTATTCGACCTTCACGCTGGTAGCGAGGTGGGTCAGCATCGATAGGGTCAGGAAGCCATGGGCGATCGGAACCCCGAAGGGCGACATTTCCTTGCACTTCTCCGGGTCCACGTGGATGAACTGGTGATCCAAAGTACAGTCGGCAAACTGGTTGATGCGCTCCTGGGTGACCTCGAACCAGTCCCCAGCCGCTTCCTCCTTCCCGACGTACTGTTGGAAGATCGC
This sequence comes from Myxococcales bacterium, assembly GCA_028817905.1. GTDB lineage: Bacteria > Myxococcota_A > Polyangia > Polyangiales > JAFGIB01 > JAPPOR01. The sequence goes on along the minus strand of JAPPOR010000151.1, from coordinate 26,958 downwards.
GATACCTTTCTCAGCGTTTGCGGACATGTCTCACCATGGGTTGCCGGCTCTTGCAGTTCACAAGCAGGCCTGATTGGAAGTTGTAGAACAGCCGTTCTTACCGGGTTCACGGCCGGAGGGCAACTGGCGAAACCACTGCGAAATCACCCGACCTCGCGGGTGGATCACACCGGAATTCGGCTTGCTGACACCGACTGGAGTGTCCACTCTCCAGCAAGGTTGACGACAGCGGGCAAGCCTGCCACACGCCATACTCCCCGGCCGCCCACACTCCATTCATGAGCTCCGCAGACTAGCTAGTTATTCCGGCGCACCACCGCCTAGGATGGCTGGCTGAAACACCAACGGGAAGGCAACCTCGGTGGCCGCCCCAGGCGCCGGGAACGCAAGACTCCCGAAGCCCCGTCGCAGGCATGCCTCGAGACGCCCGTTGGAGGAGCCCCGGAGGCCGGTACGGTTGACCGCCCCATTCGCGGCAACGTGCAGGGTCACATCGATACGCACGGGGGCGGCCGCAGCTGCGGGATCATGAACGAGAGCCTCTGCGAGCGTATCTTGGTAGCATCGCTCAAGGTCCGGGCGGTGTTGGGCCACGATCCGCGCAAGCACCTCGGTGCTGATCCTGCCGGGGGCGTGGCTGGGCGTGTCGAACGTGTCAAACTGGCCGGCAGGACGGCGTGCGGGCTTCGCACCCACATGGGAACCAGCCCCTGCTGGCGCCCTCCTAGGCCGCGTGTCCGGTTCGCCCGCCACCTTGCCAACCTCTCGGGGTGAGTCCATGCCTGTGACAACGGGCTCCGGCTGGGCCGCCCGGGGCAACGCCCCGCGCGCTGCTTCGGCACCCTCGGGCTCCACCGACCGGCGATGCTTCGTGTTCGGAGCCTGCCGCGGCGCGGCCCCGGCGGGCGTCGGATCCAGGTCTGCCCGACGAACCGTGTCACCGGATTGGCCCCGGCTCAGAACCATTCCCACCCCCGCCATCAGTACCAGAGCGCCGGCCAATGCCCCCCAAAACCAGGGGGCCCTGACCATGCTCGACGGTGCACCACTGCGGAACGGGCCAGCCTCCGTCTGCCCTGCCGCACGGGAAAGAGCCGCCAAGGGCACGGCTTGCGGACGGTGACGGCGCGTCTCGGGGCCGGACCCGCCGGGTTCGCCCTGCGCGGGGCCCGGGCCCCGTGCGTCCGCTCCTGCTTGAGCCATCGTCCGAACACCGCTTTCGGCAGCTGTGCGGGCAGCCCTCGCCAACGCACCGCAAAGGGCCTCTCGCATGTGCGTCGCGCTGCGCCAGCGCCGACCGCGGTCCTTGCGCAGCGCCCGCTCGATCACATGCAGAAGGGGCTGTGGCAACCCGGGGCGAAGCTGCTGCAACGGCACATGTTCGCTGGTCGCGATTGAGACGATCAGTGCGTTGTAGGTATCCCCGGAGAACGGTGGGCGCCCCGCAAAGGCAGAGTACAACACAGCCCCGACGGCCCACAGGTCGGAACTGGCGTCCACACTCTGACCCTTCGCCTGCTCCGGACTCATGTACAGGGGCGTACCGAGGATAGCGCCGGTCATCGTGAGGTGCTGGTCGGTCTGTGCCAGACTCGCGATGCCGAAGTCGAGTAGCTTGACCTGTGTGCCGCCCTTCCCGTCGTCGGCCAAAAAAATGTTCTCGGGCTTGATGTCGCGATGGATGAACCCAGCGCCGTGCGCGGCCTCGAGTGCGTCCAGCAGCTCAATGCCAATCTCGGCCAGGTCTTCGACCTCAAGATCGCCCCCGCGCATCGCCTCCGCCAAGGTGCCACCTGACAGCAGCTCGAGCACCAGATAGAGGGTGCCGTCCGAGTCGTAGCCCCCGTCGAGGACCTGGGCCAAACCCGGGTGCCCAATCTTGCTCGGTGCTTGCGCCTCCCGAATGAAGCGCTCAGCGGCAACTCGCGACTTGGTGAACGCCGCATGCATCAACTTGACCGCCACCGCTCGCTTGGTAAAGGCGTGCTCAGCCACGTACACCGCGCCCATGCCACCTTCCCCAAGCAAGCGCTCCAGCGTGTACTTCCCGGCAACAACACGACCCACGCGCGCCTGCGCCTCGGAGACCGAGTTCATACGGCTCATGGTAGCACTCGCGTCAAAGCGGGCGGCACACCCACCCATGCCCGCGATCCGCCCAGCATGCGGGCATGTCGCTCAACGACCACATAAGGGAGCAAGCGCGCGTACGCTGAGCTTGGGTTCAGGGAGCGATCGCTATCCGCACACCGCGCGCCCTGCGCGGACCGTCCCCTTTTGGGTCCGACGTTGCGTTCATGGTACCGTTTGAAGCCATGCGCGAACGGGACACGGTCGAGACCAGTCTCTCTACAGTCATCGTAGTGGTGGGTGGACCTGAAGAACTGATTCGGGCTGCGCAGCGCACGGCAACGGACATTCCCGGTGCCCGGATAGAGACGTGCGATCTGCGCAACGTCGCAACGACGGTTGCCAAGTTTTGGCCATTCGCGATCGTCATGAGCGAAGACATGTACGCGTTCGACCCACAGGAGTTCGAAGCGCTTGCCCGCGACGTGGCGGCCCTGCTCTACAAGACGAAGACCGACGGACAAACCGCGAGAACGCTGGAAGATTCGATGCGACCAGCACTGCTGCAGGCGGTGTACGAGCGCTTCGAGTAGCTTTCTTTCAGGCTCAGGCGTTTTTTTTCTCAAGTTGCAGTTGGAATCATCCGCATGCCCCTGTGACGGAATCCATCACGAGGTATGCGATGATCTCCTCACTGTCTGACACGAGCCGCCAGGCGCTGCTCCACGCGCACAACCAGCCGGCACGCGGAACGTCCCTCGACCCGCACTCGCCCGCGGGCTATCAGGGCTCCAGCGAAGGGCTATCGGCGGGTGAGCGAATCCAGAGGTCCGAACGAGGCAGCGAAGCCTCCGGAGACGACCCAGGAAGGGACGGCACGCAGTCGCACAACAGCACGGTCGCGCCCCAGGGTGCTGCCGGACAGCCGCAGAGCGCCGCCGAAGAGGCAGAACCCGAAGATCCGCGCAAGCCGAAGGAGGAGACCCCCGAGGAGCAGCAGGAGACCCGCGAACTGGAGCAACGCGACCGCGAGGTGCGAGCGCATGAGCAGGCCCACGCTTCGGCGGGTGGTCGCTACGCAGGCCACCCATCCTATGACTACGAACGCGGACCGGATGGCGAGCTATACGCTGTGGGCGGGGAGGTAAGCATTGATGCGGCCCCCGTCCCGAACGACCCCGAAGCCACGATCGACAAGATGCGCGTGGTGCGCCGGGCTGCCCTCGCTCCGGCGCAACCGTCACCTCAGGATCGGCGTGTGGCCGCAGAAGCCGCGCGCACGGAGGCCAAGGCGCGCCGCGAGCTCCACGAGCAACGACAGGACGACTATACCGGCGAGGACGACGACTCACGACGGGCCGATCGCAGCACCCTCTTCGAAGATGACGGTTTCACAGCTGCTGATGTTGGCCAAGACGCCAAACAGTCCACCCAACAAAGGAACGCTGGCGGACAAGAAGCCGGTTCGGAGATCGCGAGCGCGATCAACCGTTTTCGCAGTAGCCGCGCCTTCAGCGGTCAGACTGCGTTCGGTCGCAGAAAGCTACAAGAAGCGGAGTAATCCGCATCCATCACCAGGGCACGTGATCATCGTGCAAGTGATCGGCTTCGCAGGGCTTTCGGTAAAGGAGTCTGAAGCGAAAGCCCCGCGGGGTCGAGCAGTTGTGCGAGGGCGCGTGATGTGGTGATGGATACGCGCTAGCCCGGATCGGGCCCTCGGTATTCGGCTATCGATTCAACCGGGTGAAGGGTCTCGTAGATGCGGCCATAGGCCACGCCAACGCGGCCATCAGCGAGTTCCCCCGTCGCCAGCTGATGAAGCCACTGGGCAAGACGCTCACTTGTCGGGGCGAAGGGAAACACCGCTACCTTCATGCCGCCGGGGAAGCGCGTCTCCGCCCCGGCTAGCGTGATCGGCGTGGCCGCCACGGGGGAACACTCGGAACGACTGGACAGCAAGCGCTGACCCAATTCGCATAGGGCTGGCTCAGCCTCTTCATAGGTCTGACGCCCCAGCGCTAGGCTGTGGTCGAGTAGGTCGTGGATGGGGTCCAGTACGCGGCGCTGCAAGTCGCCGAAATCCGTCACGAAGCCGCGTTCATCGAGGTGATGGGCCCGCAGGCCCACCTCGAACTTCCAGGTGTGGCCGTGCACGTTGATGCAGCCGCCCGCATGACCACGCACGTGGTGAGCGAAATCCACGTCGATACTACGGTGAATCACAAACATCGGGAGCGGTTCTAGCCGGTCTGCCCGCGCCTGTCACCGAGGTCGCTGGTTCTCACCCACGTCAAGAGCGCCGATTCGGGATGAGCACCAGGTCCACGCGTCCGTTGCGCAGCGGAGAGGAGACCTGGGCGGCCCCTTGCGTCAGGGAACTGCGCGTATCCCTTCGGCTACGCCGAGCGCTCAAACGACAGCAAACCAGCGCGCAGCACGGCCTGGGTAATTTCCGCGCGACTACGGACGCCCAGTTTGTGGTAAATGCGGCCGCGATACGTGCCCACAGTCTTGTGGCTGAGTTGGATCGCCTCGCCAATCTCGCGCGCGGTCAGGCCGCGCGCCAACATGACCGCCACCTGGCGCTCTCGATTGCTCAACCACTCCAGGCCATCACCGCGAGGAACCGTATCCGACCGTCCCTCCTGGTCGTTGGCAGGTTGTTGCATGTCCCGGCTTGCGATCCCACGGATCGCGTTGGCCAGCTGCGACCCAACCGCGTGGGCGTCCACGTAGCTGATGCCGCTCTCGCGCAGACTGCGCTCGGTCTGCGCCTGCTCCTCATCCATCGTGAGGATCAGGCAGCGCGTATCCGGCGCCTGACGCGCAATCTCCCCGGCCGCTTCCATCCCGGACAGGCCAGGGATGTGCAGATCCAAGACGATCACATCGGGGCGCAACTCGCACACTCGGCGAACAGCCTGGTGGCCGTCGCTCGCTTCGCCGATCAATGACATGTCCGGCTCGGCCTCGACCAGCGCGCGCAGGCCCAAGCGAACAACAGGGTGGTCATCGGCAACCATCACTCTAATCATGGTAGGGCTCCCAAAACGTTGGCGAAAAAAGGAATTCAGCGTCCTGGACTTCTCAAACGGCCGGCGTAGGAAAAAAGTTGACCAGGCGCGGTCAGCATTTTTTTCCCCCCGGCCGCTCGAGCGCGGGGCCACGGACCGACACCCCCTTATGCTTGCGACTCGGACGCACGTTTCGCCACCTCGTCCACCCACCCGGCCGCGGCGGCGGGAAACGCGTCCGCGTAGGGCACGTAGGGCTTCAGGTCGAGTACCGGGGTAGTGTCCAGCAGGTCGATGCGCTCCAGCCAGATGCGATGACCTTCGATACCCACAAGCCTCGCGGCGGACAAACCGACGGGGTTGGGACGGTGGGGTGCGCGCGTCGCGAACAGGCCGCGCTTCTTTCCGGGTTCGCGAGGTGGAGCAACCAGCGGGTTGAAGCCGCGATTGAGGTGCAGCCACGCGATTACCCAGACGTATTCGAAGCCGTCCAGATCCTGCAGCACGGACGCTGGCACGCGCTCCGGAAACAGCTGAATGCATGCACGCTCGTCACTCCGGTTCGCCGGGTCAGCTGGCAACGGAGCCTGGTGCGGGGTGCCGTGACGCTCACGATGGGGAGATCGGACCATCCCGATGGGCGAAAGCTCGATCGACCGGGGAAACTCGACACTATCGATGTAGTCCTTGGGGGAATCCTCGACTGCCATGACGGGTCCGTATCATGGTCGTCCGGTCGCGATCACCCGGGAGTGCGACGCACGCACCGCTCGTGGAAGCGAGCGGCTTGGCCGGGTTGAGCGACGGCGCGCAGACCGCAGCCTGTGCTTGAGCCACGGCCCGCAGCCGGCATCCCCACCGGGGGCGGTCCGCTTACCCGGATCACCCTGCCGTGGTAAGGCAGGGATGTGACGGATTTTTCCAGGCCCGTAGACCATGTGACCGTCCGCGTCCCCCGGGAGCACGCCGGCCAACGCATCGACGCGTACCTGCCCAGGCGCTTCAATTGGCGCTCTCGGCAATACTTCATGTCGCTGCTCTCGGACGGAACCGTGCGCGTCAACGGGGCGCGAGTGAAGAAGGCCTTTCGTTTGAGGGTCGGAGACGAGATCACCCTACAGCTCCCAGACAGCTACCGGACCCAGTTCGACTATGCCGCCATTCCCGTATCCATCCTCTATGAAGACGACGCCCTGGTGATCGTGAACAAGCCGGGCGACCTGGCCGTGCAACCGACTGGACGGTACATCCACGAGAACCTTCTCAACCGTTTGCGTTTCATGTACCGCGAGCAGCGGGGCGAGCGGGACGTCGAGCCCTGCATCGTCCACCGCCTCGACCGTGAAACGAGCGGGGTGATCGCGTTTGCCAAGCATCGCGCAGCCGCCCGTGCCGTCACGCAGCAGTTCGCCGACAGGCGCGTGCGCAAGACCTACTTAGCGGTGGTACACGGCCAGCCGCCCGAGGCGGGAACGATCGATGCCCCCCTGCGCTCGACGTCCGATCAACACGTGATCGTGGATCCCCACCACGGAAAGCCCGCGGTTACCCACTTTTGGACAGAGCAGCGCTTGGCGCTAGCGGCCCTGGTGCGCCTCGGCCTGGAGACCGGCAGGCAGCATCAGCTGCGCGTACACCTGCGGCATCTCGGTCATCCGATCATCCGCGACGAGCTGTATGGGCGAACGGAAGACCTGACGCGCGCCGACGTTCCAACCCGCCAACTGCTGCACGCCGCCGAGCTCGAGCTGACCCACCCGAGCGGGCAGCGGTTATGTGTAGCCGCCCCGCTACCGCGCGATATGGCCGACTTCATCGCCCAGCGGCATCCGGGCTGAACAGAGGGGTGAACTCCCCATAGCCCTCCTGGCCAAGCTCCGATGCAGGCACAAAGCGCAGGGATGCCGAGTTGATGCAGTAGCGCAGACCAGTTGGCGCGGGACCGTCCTCGAATACGTGGCCCAGGTGGGAGTTGCCATGCTTGGAGCGCACCTCCACTCGCCGCATGCCGTGACTCTGATCAACCTTCTTCACGACGTGGTCAGTCACCAGAGGTCGGGTGAAAGACGGCCAACCGGTCCCGGACTTGAACTTGTCTAGGGAACTGAAGAGGGGCTCACCGGAAACGACGTCTACATAGATGCCAGCTTGCTGGTTGTTCCAGTAGCGGTTCTTGAAGGGTCGCTCGGTGCCGTTCTGCTGCGTCACCTCGTACTGAAGCGACGTCAAACGGCGTTTGAGCTCTGCCTCTGGGGGTCGCCCGTAGCTGCGCTCCTTCGTAGGCCCGTGGTCGGCGATATCCTTACCCCATACACGCTTGAGGAAGCCTTCCCGCCCGGACGCGCGCCGGTACCGTTTGTACTCGCGGGGGTCCTTCTTGTAGTAGTCCTGGTGATAGTTCTCGGCGGGGTAGAACGTCGTAAATGCCACTATCGGAACCACGACTGGCTTCTTGAAGCGCCCAGACTTGGCCACTCGTTGCTTGACCTTCTCAGCCACACGGCGTTGGGTGTCGTCGCGAACGAAGATCGCGGGACGATACTGCTTGCCCCGGTCGGCGAACTGTCCGCCCAGGTCGGTCGGGTCCATGCTGCGAAAGAACACTTCGAGCAGGCGCTCGTAGGAGACCACCTTCGGATCGAACACGATTTGCACCGCCTCGGTGTGCCCGGTTCGGCCGTAAGACACGTCCTTGTAGTCCGGGTCCTTTTCCTTGCCACCGGCATAGCCGGATTGAACCGACCGTACGCCCGCCAGGCCCTCGAACGGGGGCTCCATGCACCAAAAACAACCGCCAGCCAACGTGGCAACCCGTTCAGCCGCCTGCGGGCGCACCACCGCAGGCTTGCCATGACCCTCCGCGTGGGTCACATGGGCATCACAGGCAACAAGGAACAACGCGCAGGCAAGAGTAGAGAGATGGGAGCGCAGGGGGCGTGGCATGATGTTCGCGGTCCTTTTGGCCCGCTTCCGGCGCAGGGCGGGCGATGGGTGTGCAAGCGAAGAGCCTGTCCGGACTGCCGAGAACGGACGCATCGCTACTGTACCTTTCCTTGACGCAAAGGCATTCGCGAGTCTACCCCGGATGCTTCGCGAACTCGCGAGCGGATCGCGCGGGGATTCGGCTCCGCAGGGCCGTCAGCGAGCGACCGATTGCTCGCCGTGTTTCCGAGTGAGGCGAAAGCGCTGTGCAGTCGACGACCACGCGAGCCGCCGCGACGCTGTTGGAGTATCCGGGCCAGCTCGCAGCCATCACCCCGGCAGCCATCGAAAAAGCATGCGGCCTTCGTGCAAGTAATCGGCTTCGCAGCGCTTTCGGTGAAGGAGGGAATGCTCGCTGGATGCTCGACGAAAGGGAAAGCGCTGCGGACTCGAGCAGGCGTTCGAGGGCGCGCGACTTGGTGATGGATCCGGGCTTGCGATCGATTCACTCCGTTCCGGATGGCACCGGGTGTTGCGCGCGGGATCGGCACACCCTGATCATACGAAGGTCCTTCCGCGCTGTTACGGGGACGCTCGTTCGCGTCCCTGGACGGGGCCTTGCAGCCCCACGAATGCCAGCATCCGATCCGGAAGCGTGCGTTCCAACAGCAGTGCCAGCGCCGCCGGCCCCGCAAGCCCGGCCAGGACATGGACGCCCATGGCGAAATAGGAAGGTCTGCCCCCAGGTAGCGGCCACACACGTTGTACGGTCAGCACGAAGAACAGGTGGTAGAGATAGATGAAATAGGTGCGCCGGGACAGCCACAGGTAGAGCGGCGTCCGGTCCGGCCTCTGGTCGGAGACAACGGACCCAGCAGGCTCTGCACGCGTGCGGCCAAACGTGACCGCCACCAGCGCAGCAAGCGAGGCATATATCAACGGCCAGGAGGCGAGCACGGCTCGCACCGCATCGCCGCGCAAACACCAGTAGACCATCGCGAAGGATAGACCGATCCACGGCAGCACCCCCAGGCCCCTCAGCCACGGACGCGCCGACAGCAACGAGAGCAGGCGTGGCGCGACCAACCGCAACTCCCAGCCCGCGAAGAAGTAGCCCCACACCAGCAGCGGGTGACGCAGAAACCACGGAAAACTTGGGTCGAGGCCAAGGTTGAATGTCCGAGCCGTCGCTTCCGGTACCGTCAGTACCGGCCCGAGGCTGCGGACCGACCCGCTGGCTATCAGCAACGCTGCCACCAGCCAGCGCAATGGACGGGGGAGGCGAGGAATGATGGGCGTCACCAGCACCAGGGTGAAGATGACGAATACGTAGTAGTAGATGCCGAAGGTATGACCGAGCAGAAGGTCCCGGATCCACGAGACTGGGATCCCCAGCACCTCGCTGCGAAACCAGCCTGCCAGAATGGCCGCAGGCAGGTAGGGAAGCAGCAAGCGGCGAAGGCGCTCCCGGAGCGTGAAGACCGACACCCGATCGACAGTCGCGTAGAGGAATCCCGAGCACATCAAGAAGCAGGGAACAGCAAACTGGGTCAACATCGCGACCGCACAAAGACCCGGGGCATGCCCACTTGGCAAGTCAGTCTGCAGGTCTGCGGGGCTGCTATGAATCACCACGACGCAGACGATGGCGACCCCCTTGAGCACGTCGATCTCCGGAAAGTAGCTGCGCGCAGGTCCCACGGTCAGCTCCACTTTCCAGCCAGCCATGGCCCGCAGCCCCGACAGCGCCCGCCCCAACGCCAAACCAGCCCGCTTGGGGTACCATCAGCGACCATGAGCGAACATGTTCGAAACATCGCGGTGGACATCGTCCTGACGGTCATCACATGCGGGCTCTACAATCTGTACTGGCAGGCCAAGCAGATGACAGCACTGAACGAGATCCTCAACGAGGACAAGTACAGCTTTCTCACCTGGTGCGCCCTCACGCTGATCACGTGCGGCCTCTACCATATCTATCATGAGTACCGCGTGAGCAGTGATTTGGCCGAGGCGCTGGGACGTGATCCGGGTAGCGACAAGGTGATCGCCGTTGTCCTCAGCCTATTCGGGCTGTCGATCGTGGTCGACGCGATTCAGCAATCCCAGATCAACGAACACTTCGGCGACAGCGCCCTGTAGTGAAGAAAGTGATCGCCTCTACGCCAACGCGCATCTTTCGGACCCTACCCTTGGCCGCGCTCTTGGCCTCCTTCGGGCTCGCCCGCCTGGCCCAGGCAGCGCTGGGTCCGCTGGACGCGTTTGCAGCGGCCCACTTGCCCGTCCTGTGCCCGCTGCGGCGCATCACAGGCTTGCCGTGCCCGACCTGTGGGCTCGGGCGCTCCCTGCTCTCAGCCTGGTCGGGCGAGCTCTCGCACAGTCTGGCGCACCACCCACTGGGCCCGATATTGCTCGTAGCAACCCTGCTGTTCTGCACCGCCTTTGCCGCACGCCCGAATCGCGCCACCGGGACCCTTCGTTCCCTGTCCACCGGCCTGGCGTCACGCCCGATGCTCGCGCTGGCGCTGCTAGGGGCTTACGCCCTGTGGGGATTTGCCCGCTAGCGACCTTGAGTCAGCGCTACGTGGACGTTTGCGCCAATTTTGGCCGCGTTGCCTTGATTGGCTGCGTCTGGACAAGGTCGCTAGGTCACCCGATCGCAATCTGCTTCATCTCGGTCATGTGACCACGCAGCTCCCGCCCGATCTCCTCGATGGGATGGTTCCGGATGGCCCCGTTGACCGCAATCAGCTGTAGATTGTCGACCGCGTTGCCCTGCCCTTCACCGTAGGCCTTGCCGATCACGTCGGCGCCTTGCTTGGCCATGAACTCACGCAGCAGTGGAACGCAGGCGTGACTGAACAAATAGCAGCCGTATTCGGCCGTATCACTGATCACCTTGTTCATCTCGTAGAGCTTCTTGCGCGAGATTAGATTCGCGATCAGCGGCACCTCGTGCAGCGACTCGTAGTACGCCGACTCTGGCTCCATGCCGACCGCGCACATGCACTCGAACGCGAGTTCCACACCCGCCTTCACCATAGCGACCATGAGAACGCCGTGATCGAAGAACTCCTGCTCCGGAATAGGTGTGTTGCTCGCCGCAGCCTGCTCGAAAGGCGTGTCTGCGGTCGCCGCTCGCCAGCCCAGGAGGTTCTTGTCGTCCGCGTCCCAGTCCTCCATCATCGTGCGCGAAAACTCACCACTGATAATGTCCTCCTGATGTTTCTCGTAGAGCGGCCGCATGATCTCCTTGAGCTCCTCGGCCAGTTCGAAAGCCTTCAGCTTCGCCGGGTTGCTCAAACGGTCGAGCATATGGGTGAGCCCGCCGTGCTTGAGAGCCTCCGTGATGGCTTCCCAGCCATACTGGACGAGGCGACACGCGTAGCCCGCATCAGCGCCGTGTTGGATCATGCGATCGTAGCACAGCAGTGAGCCGGCCTGGAGCATCCCGCACAGGATGGTCTGCTCGCCCATCAAGTCGCTCTTGACCTCCGCGACGAAGGACGACTCCAGCACACCCGCCCGGTGCCCACCGGTCGCCGCGGCGTAGGCCTTCGCGATCGCCAGCCCGTCGCCACTAGGGTCATTCTCCTTGTGAACCGCGATCAGGGTGGGCACCCCAAAGCCGCGCTTGTACTCCTCGCGCACCTCGGTGCCCGGACACTTGGGCGCCACCATCACGACCGTCAGGTCGGGCCGGATTTGCATGCCTTCCTCGACGATGTTGAAGCCGTGGCTGTAGGCAAGGCAGGCGCCCTGCTTCATGAGCGGCATCACCTTGCGCACCACGTCAGCGTGCTGCTTGTCGGGTGTCAAGTTGCAGACCAGATCGGCGCCCGGAATCATGTCCTCGTAGGTGCCGACGGAAAAGCCATTCGAGGTCGCGTCCTGAAATGACTGGCGCTTGCCATCGATGGCGCCCTGTCGAAGCGCGTAGCTCACGTCGAGCCCCGAGTCGCGCATGTTTAGGCCTTGATTGAGTCCCTGGGCACCGCAGCCTACGATCACCACCTTCTTGCCACGTAGGTGGTCGATCCCGTTGAACTCGTGCCGATCCATGAAGCGGCACTTGCCGAGCTGCTCGAGCTTGCCGGCCATCGTCAGGGTGTTGAAGTAGTTGTTCCGCGCCATGGTGTTTCCCTCCCGGTACCGGGATTAAGTACCGCAGTTGCCGTATTGCTTGCGAACCCATTTTCGCTATTCTAAATTGCGTATTCTGCAATTATGCATCTCTCCGACTATCGTGCGTTCGCAACGCTCGCGGAAACACTCCACTTTTCGCGCAGTGCCCGGCGCCTGAACATGAGCCCCTCCGCACTGACACGGGCCGTGCAGCGCATGGAGGAAGACCTCGGCGAAGTGCTGCTACTGCGCGACAAGCGCAACGTACGCCTATCGCGGGCGGGCGAAGTCTTCGCGGAGCACGCCCGCGGGCAGCTCGAAGCCCACCAGCAGCTGCTGGAACGGCTGGCAGAGGAGACGCGCGACCCGGCCGGTGAGCTACGGATCGCGTGTACGGTCACGGCCTGCCACTCCATTCTGCCTCGCCTGCTGTCGGAATGCCGACGCGACTACCCGCGCATTCACCTGCGTTTGGTCACATGCGACGCCGTGGAAGCGATGACGCGACTGCAGCGAGACGATGTGCATGTGGCGGTGGTGCCACAGCCCGACAGGTTGGACGCGACCTTGGCGTTCGCTCAGCTAGCTCGTACGGGTCTGCTCGTGATCGCGCCAGTGGATGATCGGAGGCTGGCCCGAGCCGGGTGCGCGGATGGAACCTCGCTTTCCGAGGTGCCCTGGATCCTACCGGAAGGCGGCTTGGAGCGTCAGCGCTTCGACCGGTTCATGGCCACACGCGAGGTCGAGCATCCCGACATCTACGCGGAGGTCAGCGGAAACGAAGCCATCATCGCGATGGTCAGTCTCGGCTGCGGGCTCGGGATCGTGCCCGAGCTGGTCCTTGCAGGAAGCCCCCTGCGCGACGCGGTCGTGCCGGTGCCCATCGCAGACGGTCCGGCCGGCTTCGCGGTCGGCTTGTGCACGAAGCGCCGCGACCTGCGACGCCGGTCCCTAGCGGCTCTGTGGCAGCTGGCTGATAGCCCGGATCATTCATGACTTCGACGCCGCAGGGCTTCGTCCGAAATGAGCGTGGGGTTGCGTTGTCACCGCGCCGGCGATAGCCCTGGTATGGTCAGAGCCCAGACCGCCGGGGCTCTCGCGGTACACTGGCATCAACCTTCGGGGGCATCGCCATGGAACACGTCATCGAAGCGGCCACGAGTGGACGCGCCAAGTGCCGCGGGTGCGGCCAGCGGATCGACAAGGGCAGCCTGCGGTTTGGTGAACAGGTAGAAAACCCCTACAACGACGGGGTGACCACACTCTGGTTTCATCCGACCTGCGGGGCGTTCAAACGACCCGAGCCCTTTCTCGAAGCGGCCGAGAAGATGACAGAGCGCGAAGGCGCTGACACACCCGACGGGTTCGATGCCCTGACAGCCGCCGCCCAGCGCGGCCTGGAACATCGTCGGCTCGCACGCCTGGACAGCGCGGAAGCTGCCGCCAGTGGCCGCGCGAGCTGCCGCCACTGCCGCGAGCGCATCGACAAGGGCGCCCTGCGCATCAGGTTGGTCTGGTTCGAGGCGGGGCGTTTCGAACCAAGCGGGTTTCTGCACCTGACCTGCGCCGCCCCCTACTGCGGAGCGACCGACGTTCTGCCCCGTATACGACAATTCACCACCGGCCTTTCGGACGAGGCATGGGCGAAAGTGGAACAGGCACTGGCTGGCTAGCCCGCAAGCATCCGCCGGCATGCGATGATCGTGCAAGGGAACGCCGATACGGGGCTTGCTATGAAGGAGCGAAACCTGCTGTATTTTTCGCTTGAAGCAAGAGCGCAGCACCGGAGAAGTAGTGCAACGATGCGTCATGTGGCGATCGATACGGGCAAACGGTCGGACGCGGTGCACAGGATTTCGATATGGTTATTGCCGGACCGAGGCGTCGGATCACGCAGGAAGTCGGCTTCACAGTGCTTTCGACTCCACGGGAGTATTCCCGGTTTCCCGTGGAGTCGAAGGACACGCGAGGCAGCGCCGAAGTCGTGATTGATCCGGGCAAGGTCGAGCAACGCACAACGAGCGGAGAACGGATGAGCGGCAAGCGATGGGTTCAGGAATGGATGTTGGCTGGCGTAGTCGCCGGACTGGTGGGAGCCTGCGCGCTAAGGCAGACGACGAACGAGGAGTTCGAGCGCGCCCTCGAGGAACACAACGCATCGGTCGAGCGCAAGGACCGCATCGTCTGTCGCAAAGAAAGGGTCATCGGCTCCCACTTCAAGGAACGGGTGTGCCGGTATCAGTGGCAGCTCGATGACGGGAACCTGGCGGGCCGGGCAGCCCTCGACGAGGTTCGAAACAACATCCGTATGACCGATGTCACCCGCCAAGGCCAATGAGCGGCAGGACATAGGCGCGAACGCCCCAACCGAGGGCCCAACCGACCCCAAACATCGCTGGCGCGAGCAGCTCACGCCGGATGCTGAGTAGCTCGTGTCGATACATGCCGTAGTGCGTGACGAGTAGCGCGGGCAGCTCTACCGTCGCTACGGCCCACACGACGCCCCGAACCCCATCCAGGGCGAAGCCGGCAGGCGCGCACAGCACCAGCCATGCGACGCGGCCCACGTTCAGAAAGAAGCTGTAGCGTGTGACGCCGCGGGCCTGCAGCACGTACTGACCGGAACTCGCGACCGCCTTCATCGCGCCACGCAGGCACAGCACCTGCAGCATCCAGCCCGCTTCCCGGAAGCCCTCCCCGTAGAGGAACAGCACGATCGGTGGTGCCAGGGCCGAAAGCCCCCCAAAAGCCGGCTGCGAAAGCGCATCCAGCACACGCCGGCTGCGGTAGTAGACCGATTTGAGGCGTCCGGGCTGATCGCGCGAGACCTCGCTGTAGGCCGAATAACCGATCGTCGATGTTTGCTGCACGACCGCATTGGTGGCGGCCTGCCCCAACAGGTCCGCGATGTGATAGACGCCCAACGCCTCCTGGCCGAGGGGACGGGCAAGCACAAGCTTGTGACCCTCCCCTCCGACGAAAGTGAGGGCTGACGACCCGAACAGCCACTTGCCGAAGTGCATGATGCGTCGGAGGTCGTCGCGATTCCAGGCAAAGCGATTGCGATAGCCCACCGGGACCGCGTGCGTGATGATCAGGTCCACGGTACTCCGGATGAGCATGCCCCACACCAGCGCCCAGGCACTCGGCTCGTACATGGCGATGAGCAGCGTTCCCCCCGATCCGCACACCTGGCCCGCCACCTCCATAGCGGACAGGCGACCAAAGGCGAGCCGGCGTTGGAGCGTGAACACGGAGGTCGAATGCATGCCATTGATGACGCCCACCAGTGCCGTGACCGGCATCAGCTCCAGGAGCTTCGGCATGTCCAGGATGGCGGCGGTCGGGTAGACCAGCAGCAGCGCAACGACCGTCAGCCCTGCACCCCGGACCACGTGCAGGGTCCAGGCGGTGTTGAGGAAATCCGCCTCCTCACCGCGGTCATTCTGAATGATCGCAGCACCGATGCCGACATCGGAAAGCATCTCCAGGCCGATGTTCACTGCCAGGAGCACAGAGACCAGGCCGAAGTCGCCCTTCGAAATGAAGTACCTGGCCAGGACGATGTTGGTCACCATCCGGATGACCTGCATCAACACATAGGCGACCGCGTTGAAACCAGCGGCCCGCATCACGCGCTTGGCGAGCGACAATGGTTCGCCCTGCTGGTCTTCCGTGCTCACGTCGGGAGACCAAATGATAACCGCCTGGGCGGCGCGATTGAAAAGGAAAACGCCGCAAAGCGAATCGGGAGCACCTGCTTGGCTGGCCCGCCGCGCTTGTGCTGGTACCCTGGGGCAGTCGGCGGTCAGGCGTCGGCGCTGGGCCCCTCTTCCCAGTCGTCACCATAGTGCATGGTAATCTCGACGCCCGGCTGAATGTTGCGTAGCGCAATCAGTTGGGTACCGTGCGCTTCTGCGTTCGGCACCTCGGAGTGGTTGATGAACCGCAGTTCGTTCTCCACCTGCAGTCCCGACTCGTCCGAGATCCAGAGCACATGGGGCCCGTCGCGCCGGGTGGGACGGCCCTGAAACTCGCCGATCAACGCGTTGTTGCGAATGCGCCGACGGGCGAAGATCCCACGACCATGAATGGGGCTCTCCGCCACAAAAACGGGCGGGTGGTGCTGGATGCGAGGCATGACGCGATGCAGTTAGCAGCGCCTCGATCGCGACGGCAAGCAAATCGTGGTCGGGATTCGGTGCAAGCCCCCAATTGTCGCCGATGCTAGCCAGCGATTGTGACAATTCGCGCGCTCCCGACGATCTGGTCGCGACCGGGTATCCGCTACGGTACGCCTACCCGCCCGTGCAAGCACCGGGCGAGACCCTCGGGATCGGCAGCCGACGAGAGCGCGCCGATCATCGCGAACAGGGAAGCACCGGCCGCCAGCACCTCGGATAGATTGTCGCGCTGGACGCCACCAATGGCGACCACGGGCACGGCGCTCGCAGCGCACGCCTGTCGCAACCCTTCTGGCCCCACCAAGGGGTCCGGACGCGCCTTGCTGCGCGTCGGGAATACGGGCCCGAAGCCGATCAGATCGACTTGCAACCGATGCGCCTGTCGCACCTGATCGAGATTGTGGGTCGAAAGGCCTACCGGGCCACGGAAGCGTTTGCGGGCCTGCAACACCGGCATGTCGTCCTGTCCGAGGTGCAACCCCACGTCGCGTCCTTCGCCCTGCAATACCTCTGCCACGTCAACCCGATCGTTCACGAAGAAAGGGACTCCGACCCGGTCACAGGCGGTGAGAAGCGGCCGAGCCAGCGCCAAGTAAGCATCGTCGGGCAGGGTCTTGCTGCGAAGCTGAAGGGCCGCGCAGCCCCCGCGCAGGATCGCCTCGGCCAGGGCAACCGGCTCATGCTCACCACTCAGGTCAGGGTCGATGATCGCATACAGCCCGCGCACGTGGGTGAGTGTACACGTGCTGTCCCAGCTTGCGAGCCCGGAGCATTCACGACTTCGGAGTCGGATCGCGCAGGGATTCGGCTTCGCAGGGCTTTCGACGACCGACGGGAATACTCGCTGTACTTTCGACTGAGGCGAAAGCGCTGCGGAGTCGAGCGGTTGTGCGAGGGCGCGTGGGTTGGTGATGGATGCGGGCTAGAGGCCGGCCAGCCACATGCGCGCGCGCATGCCCAGTTCGGTGGTATAGCCGACCTCGACATGTCGGATGGCCCCGGTGGAGGAGAGCACAAAAGTGGTCGGAAACGCTCGTACTCCGAAGCGCGCTGCAAGCTTGCCCGTTGGATCGGCGATAGCATCGAACTCGAGACCCCGTTCCGCAAGGTAGGCGCGGATGGCCTGCGGCTGCCCGGAGCGGCTTGCGATAGTGATCACCGGGAGCTCCTGAGACAACTCGGAGACGTGGCCCTCTTCGGCGCGGCAGACGCCGCACCAGGTGGCCCAGAAGTGTACCAACACGGGCGCCCCGCGATAGTCTGAGAGCCGCACGGCCTGCCCGGTGACCGTTTGCCCCGACAACGCCGGCGAGGGCCCGGTGGGGAGCCCTCGCTGCTGATAGGCGCGCACCCCGGCGAGCAGCACCACGAAAATCAGTGCATCGCGCACCCACACGGGCAGCCTCTTGAGTCTGGACATGGACTTCCTTACCACGCAGGGGCGCAGACGTTACGCACCCCCGCCGGGCGCCCTCCGCCCCTGTCCCTCATGGCCCCTAGCTAGCTTAGCTAGCCTCGGGCGACGCGCTGCAGGCGGGCCTCGTCGGCCAGATAGGTTTCGTAGCCCATCCCAAGGTCGTGGTAGTTCTCGCCGTCGAGCTCTAGCACCCGGTCCACGAGGGAGTCGACGAACTGCACGTCGTGGGAGCTCACGATCATGCTGCCGGTGAACTTGAGCAGACCGTTGTTCAGAGCCGTGATCGATTCAAGGTCTAAATGGTTGGTGGGGCCATCCAGGACCAGGAAGTTGGGGTCCTGAAGCATCATGCGGGCCAGCATGCAGCGGACCTTTTCACCGCCGGACAGGACATTGGCGCTCTTCTTGCTTTCTTCACCGGAAAACAGCATCCGGCCGAGGAAGCTACGGACGAAGTTCTCCTCCTGCTTTTCGGTGAACTGTCGGAGCCAATCGATCAGATTGAGGTCGGTATCAAAGAAGTGCGTGTTGTCCTTGGGGAAGTAGCCGAGGTTCACGGTGCGGCCCCAGGCGACCTCCCCCGAGTCCGGTTCGAGCTCACCTGCCAGGACCTGCAGCAGCGCTGTGGTTGCCACGTCGCTGCCCACGACCGCCATCTTCTCGCCCTTGGCGAGCGAGAAGCGCAGGTCTCTAAACAGGATCTGGCCATCGAGTGACTTGGAGAGGCCCTCGACCCGCAACACTTCCTTGCCCAGTTCCCGTTCGCTCTGAAACACGACATACGGGTACTTGCGCGAGGAAGGCTTGATGTCGTCCAGGGTGATCTTGTCGAGCAGTGCCTTGCGCGCCGTGGCCTGGCGCGACTTGGAGGCGTTGGCGCTAAACCGCTGGATGAAGGTCTTGAGCTCCTTGATCTTCTCTTCCTTCTTGCGGTTCGACTCCTGGCGCTGCCGCAGGGCCAACTGGCTCGTCTCGTACCAAAAGGTGTAGTTGCCGGTGAACAGCGTCACCTTCTGGAAGTCCAGATCAGCGATGTGGGTACACACCTTGTCCAGAAAGTGCCGGTCGTGCGACACGACGATCACAGTGTGGGGGAAGTTCAGCAGGAACTCCTCCAGCCACAGGATCGAATCCACGTCCAAGTGATTGGTTGGCTCGTCGAGCAGCAGGATGTCTGGGCTGCCAAATAGCGCTTGGGCCAGGAGCACGCGCACGCGCTCGCCATCGTCGAGCTCCTTGACGAGCTTGTCGTGCCGACTCTCGACGATCCCCAAGGCGCTGAGCAATTGGGCGGCGTTGGCCTCGGCGTCCCAGCCATCCATGTCTGCGAACTGGGCTTCCAGCTCGCCTGCGCGGATGCCATCCTCGTCGCTGAAGTCCGGCTTCGCGTAGATGGCATCCTTTTCGGCCATCACCTGGTAGAGCCGCTCGTGGCCCATGATCACTGTGGAGAGCGCCCGTTCTTCGTTGAAAGCGAAGTGGTCCTGCTTGAGGACGCTTACACGCAAATCTCCGGGGATCAGGACGCGCCCAGAGCTCGCCTCAACCTGTCCCGACAGGCAGCGAAGGAAGGTGGATTTTCCCGCGCCATTGGCACCGATCAGGCCGTAGCAGTTGCCGGGCGTGAACTTCACATCCACGTCCTCGAACAGGATCTGGCTGCCGAACGAGAGCGAGAGCTTTTCGGTGGTGATCATGATGGGTGGCGTGCTTTTACCAACGTGAGCCGGCAGCGCAAGGCGCCAATCAGCCCATCTTTGCAGGCTGGACGAACGCCCGGTCGGGACGACAACGCCCCAACGCTCGTGTCAGTCGCCGCAGGGCGCGGCGCCCAGGGCTGCGGCGCAGTGGGCATCGTCCGCGAACGCGCGGGCCGCGTGCAGCATGCGACACGCATAGGTGTCACCCCCTTGCCGGCCGAGCGGGACGCTGTAGCCGTCCTGAGCGCCGTTGAGCATCTCACAGGCGGTCTTGCACGCTTCCGGGCTGCCGAAAGCGCTCTCGAAGCCCTGTCCGCAGGCCGCCTGGACGGTGCGGCAGTAGCCCTCGCAATTGTTTCCATTTCCGCACGGCTCGGCCCCAGCCGGACCAGCGTGGGGACAGTGAATGCTCGCGTCGTCGAAGGCGTTGTGGCTGTGTGCGATACGACAGCCGACGGTATCCTGCCCGCCCTCGTCGCCCCCATCGCCCGGAGGTATGTGTTCGCACACGGCCAGGCACTGCTCCTCATCCTCGTAGCCCGCATGGTCCTCTGCACAGGCCGCCAGGTTCAAGCGACAGTAGTCCTCGCAGCGAGGCATCTCCCCATGGTCATAGGTGCACGGGTTGCGGGTCCCGACATCCATCAACGACCGGGGGGCGATCTCGGAGTGCCAGCAGTGGGCCTCCGGGCCCTCGGCTGCCGACGACACGTGGACCAGACGACACTGCAGCAGGTCGCCCTCGTGGTGCTCCACCACGTCGAAGGTGCTGTCCTTGTAGTCCGCTTTGGGATCTTCGTCGAGGTCGTGCAGGAGTTGACAGCGGAGCATGCAATCCTGCTGTTCCTCCGGGCAGACCTGTTCGTATAAGCTGCAATAGCTCTCGCAGTTGTCACCGCAGATGTTGGCGCCCCCAGGGCCGGCGGGGGCGCAGTGATCCCACTTCTCTTGCGTGTTGGCAGCCAGGGTGGCTTGCCGACTTCGGCAGGCGACCGTGTTTCCAGTGCGGTCTCCCGGCTCCCCCTCGTCCATGAGAGCGCACACCGCCAGGCAGTTCTGCTCGGTGTTGTAGACCTTGTAGATGTCTGTGCAAGCAGACATCACCGTCGCACAGTACTCCTTGCAGACCTGGCTTGGGCCCTGCATGGCCTCCGGACCGCCCCCGTCACCGGCTTCTTCCGAAACGATCTTCCAGTCCTCGAACCCGCCGAGCGCGTGGCAGCCGCCCATGATAGCCATGGCGCTCAGCGCGACGAACGGGGAAAACGTCAGGGCCCGCGCCGGGCCACGCCCAGGGCGTGCAGCGGTCATATCTTCATGTGATCGTGTCCGCATCAGAACTTCCCTGCCAGCCACAGCGCGCCACCGCGCCCATGTTCCGCGACGTCCACCGTCAGCGAGATAGCTGCGGCTTCCTCCTGCCCCTCGGGAGCCGCGAAGTACAGAATCGCCCCAGCGACGACCGCGCCCAGGCCGCCAACCACGAACACGCTCGATAGGAGCGCGGACTGGTCGCGGTCCTCCTCAACGGACAACGCTTCGTTGCTCCGACACTCTCCGCCGTCGTTGAGGTTGTCCCTGCAGAGTCCTTCGAGCCGACTCTCATCCGAGATCGCGCTCAGTCCAAAATATGTCCCAAGACCGAGGGCCACCCCCCCCGGGGGGGGGGGGGCGGGGGGGGGGGGGGGGGGGGGGGGGGGGGGGGGGGGGGG
>JAPPOR010000151.1:0-5804 GCA_028817905.1 Myxococcales bacterium | reverse complement strand
AATGTCCCACGCCCGCGGGCCACCACCCCCGCTCCCCCCACGACCAGGCCGGCCAATCGCAGGTCGGAACTCGACGCGTCATCACCCCCGGCAGCGCCCGAAGCTTGGGCCAAAGCCGGGCCTCCCGGCCCGGACTGGGCTGTCGGTGTAACACCCGCCATCGGCGCAACACTGGCCGCAAGCGGTGGCACTACGAGCTCCACGTTCACGGCCGGACCGGTCACATTCACCGTTCCCCTCCAGGTGTCATAGCCGGGTGCCGAAGCGCTCACCTGGTGCTCTCCAGGATCGACGGGAAAGGCGCTTCCGAGCACGCCCGTCGACAGGCGGGTGCTTCCCAGGGTCACCACGAATCCCTCGATCCCTTGGTTGACCGGCCCAGCTTTGATCCTGAGCCGTGAGAGTTGTGGCTCCAACTCATCGGCCCGCGCGGTACCTGCGCGCGCACGCGCGGTCTGCCCCTGGGCCTGGGCTGCCGATGCAGCCTCTCGGAACGAGGCCCAAGCGCTGGCCGTGCGGCCGGTCT
This sequence comes from Myxococcales bacterium, assembly GCA_028817905.1. Taxonomy (GTDB): domain Bacteria; phylum Myxococcota_A; class Polyangia; order Polyangiales; family JAFGIB01; genus JAPPOR01. Next base: position 5,278 of record JAPPOR010000151.1, on the reverse strand, counting down.
TGGCATAGCACTCGCCCAGGTACAGCAGCGTCCCGATACCGGGCTCGATCGCCTGGCTCTCGCGCAGTTTCTCGCAGGCCTCGTGGTACTTGCCGACCTCCATCAGTTTCAGACCGTCGTCGAACAGGGCCTCAGCGGCCGCCTTCGCCGCCGGCGTCGCTTGGGCCTCGGCGCCCGGAGCGTGACCCACGAGCACCGCCGCGAGCCACACGGGCAACGCGAACGCCCGTGCGGAGGCCCGGCTTAAAGGGAGGGAAGTAGAGCTAAGCACGGGCCGAGGCTATCACGAAATCGCGCGCGACCCGGGCTAGCGACGGCCGCCGAACTCAGGGATCGCGCCCTGGGGCGCAGCGGGCCCCAGCGGTTGTTCCGGCGATGCTTCCGGCGGCTCGGGCACGGCCACCGGTTTGGGCTTCGGAGTTGCCCGCGCGCGACGTCTGCTGCGCCGCCGGCGCTCGCGCTCGCGGGCGTCGGCCGCAGCCTGGGGCGGCGAGTCCACCGGACTCGCGTGGGTCGCGGCCCCACCTTCGGGCACGGCTGCGGCACCGTCCTCAAGGGCCTGCTGCTTGCCTTCCACCAGCCCCGGCGCCAGCCCCGGCGTCCCCGTTGCCGCAGGCTCGGCCTCAAGGCCCGTTTTTGCCGTGGGGTCTGCAACGAGCCCGCCCGTTGCAGAGCGGTCGGGAACGAGTCCCTCGGGCAGACCGGCCGAATGGGCAGGGTCCGGGGCGCCCGAGGGGTCCGCCGGGCCCTCGTCGGACGCACCGACGGGCACCGGCTCCTCGGCGGCCGCGACCGGCGACTCGACCGCATGCCCCTGACGTTCCGCCTCCGAGGAAGCCGAAGTCGAGGGCTCCGCAGGCCCCACCCGGGTCGCGTGGGGCGTGCTGGACACCCTACTCTTCGGTGCTTCGCCTGGGTCCGTGCCCGCAAACCACCAAATCGCCAACGCGCCCAGCAGCGCCGCAGCCGCAGCCGCGACCCACAGCCTCTTGGAATCGCCCTCGCGGGCCGCGCTTGGTCGCTCCCAGTTCGCGGGCGTCTCCGCGCCCGTGGACGGCCGGTCGGCGCGATCCGCCGCCTCCGTGGGGGCCCCACCCAAACTCTGCGACGCGGGGGTCCCGCTCGCTTCTGCGGTGTCCGCGAAGTTTGCCCCCTTGCGCTCCACCGACGACGCGCCCACGCCGGCTGCGAACGGTCTGAGGGCCTCGTCAAACGCTTCGATCGTCGGCAAGCGCTCATTCCGGTCGCGCGTCAGCGCTGCCATCACGATCACTTCAAGTTCGTCGGGTACGCTGATCCCGTGCTCGTGAAAAGAGGCAACCTCGGCGTGCAGCACCGCGTTGACCAGTTGGGGAACCGTCTCCGCGACGAACGGAGGGCGGCCTGCGATCAGTTCGTACAGAACCACTCCGAGCGCCCAGATGTCGGTTCGGGCATCGACGTCCTTGGACGACTCCAACTGCTCGGGGGACATGTAGAGGGGCGACCCGATCAGCGTCGTGGTGGCGGTCAATGCAAGGCCATCACCCGACTCAGGGTCCATGATCTTCGAGACGCCAAAATCGAGAACCTTGACGCTGCGACCGCCGTCGGGCTTGGTGACCACGAACAAATTGCCCGGCTTCAGATCACGATGGACGATGCCGGCGCCGTGCGCCTCCGCGAGCCCTTTGCAGGCGTCGAGCACGTAGTCGACTGCCTCGGCGTACGGGATCCGGGTGCGCTCTGTCAGCTCCTGCGCCAGATCGCGACCCACCAGATGCTCCATCACCATGTACGGGACGCCACCCTCGCGCTCACCGATATCGAGCACGCGACAGACGTGCTCGCCTCGAATACGAGCCGCCGCGCGGGCCTCGCGCAAGAAGCGCTCGGAAGCGATCACACCGCTGCCGCGGGCGGTGAGAAACTTGATGGCCACGAGCTGATCGAGCTGACGATGCCGGGCTGCGTAGACGGCACCCATGCCGCCCTCTCCAATCAGACCTTCGATGACGTACTTGCCATCGATCACGTCGCCAGGCTCAGCGGGAGTTAGGTTCATGGGCCCGTAGGGTGTGGTTGAAGCCAGGGTTGGGGTGTCGCACTCAGCATTGTACCTGCCGGGGCCCCCCACGTCCCGGTTCGGTCCCCGGCCCCGGTCTCCTTAACACGGACCGCGGTCCGGAGTGGTGATGCCGTTCACCGATCGGCAACCCGAAACGCACGCTGAACGTTCGGGCACCTCATCATCTCATGGACGCTATCGATTGACCCGGATATTTCACGAACCCGCGTCGGATCGCGCAGAGGTTCGACTTCACAGGACTTTCGGCGACCGACGGGCAGACTCCCCGATTCTCCACGGCCACGAACGCGCTGGAGCGTCGACTTCGCCTGCCGGCTCGCTGCGGGTCACGAAACCGCCCGAACCGTCGCCGAGCAAGCCCCGCCCCGATCGGCAGCCGTCCCATCCCGCGCTGAACGCAATTCACCCTGTTGGCTCACGTCGACTGGCGCGCCACACCCCGGGGTGCGCACCATGCGTTTAGTGCAAAACGCGCAGATGCAGACTGCAATCCTGCCATCTGCAATCTTCGCGGAACCGAGCTTCAGCAGGACTCAAAGGGCCGCACCCTTGGGCTTGGGTACACTCCGCCGATCCACGCGCAAGCGATCGAGTTCACACGGGTTTCGGGACTCGCGATGGACACGTCTGCCAGGTGTCAGGGGCGGAACGCAGGTGCCTGCGGGCGACCCATGCGGCCAAATCAATGATCAGGGTGGGGCCATCGATTTCGCGACCAATGCGAGCTAGGGTGACGCCCTGGCTGGAGTAAACATGGACGCGCGCATTGGGAATGTTGTTCGCCTGCTGCAAGCGGGTCCCTACGAGGAACGCACGCTGCGGCGCATACGGGCAGCCTTGGCAGGCCTGCGCGGGCACAGCGAACTGGTAGCGGAAACCCCGAATCTAACGGTCTTGCTCGACGACTTTGCCGAATCGTCCGCTGACCCAACGACGGCGGCAGGTGCATACCTGGCGGCCGCGGATCTGTGCGAGGGGGCAGGGCAACACGAGCAGCTCGTCGAGCGGCTGGTCCTGGCCATGGGCATCGATCCGCGGAATACAACCGCCCCACGGCGGCTGCGCAAAGCGTTGAACAAGCCAGCGGATACCGACAGATTGACCTCGCTCCTGGCATTGCGGGCCCAAACGCTCGCCGAACGGGACCCGATGGAGTCGAACGTGACCGCGGACGCCTTCTCCGACCTGGCCCGCGCACGGGAGAGTGCCGGCGACCTGGACGGTGCCATCGAGGGCTATGACCGGGCCCTCGACATCGAGCCGAGCGTGGGCGTGGTCGAATCGCTTGCGGCTCTGCATGCGCGTCGGCGTGGAGAGGGGGACACGGAACAGGCGGCGGACCTGTACTGCATGCTGTGCGATGTGGTGGCCCCAGGGGCCGTCGAGACCCAGCTCAAGCGGGCGCTCTCCCTGGTCCCCGGGCACGCCGAGGCCACCGAGCGGCTGAATGCGCTGCGCGCCGAGGCCGCCGCAGCGGGGGATACGGCGGTGGTGGAAGCACCGCCCGAACTCGTCGCCCAAAGCGCCCTTTCAGCCGCCCAGGCCCCGGAGTCCCATGGCCCGGTCACCACCCTCGGTCCGGGGCCAGGGGTGCCGCCGACCAGTGAGCCGCCGGCACACAGCAGTATGATCCCCCCTCCGGCCGTGGCCGTGCCACCCCCCCAAGGACCGTCGTTAGACGGCTCGCTCGGGGGCTCTGAGCACCCTTCGGTACCGGCGACCCCGGTACCGGCGCCGGCAGGAGCGGCTACTACCGGCTACTCGGTTCCTCCGGCCCCATTGACGCCTGGCCAGGCGGGCGTCGCGCCCACCGCTCTGGAGTTCGCGGCGGAGACTCACGGCCTTGAGCATCCCTCCGCGCCGCCCGGGGGAGCTACCGAGCGGGAAGCTGCAACCGTCTTCCAGGTCGACAGCGAGGAAACAGGCCGCAAGTCGTCACGGACCCGCTCCTGGATAATCGGTTCGGTCGTCGCCCTCACCGCTGCACTGGCGACCATCGGCGGATATGCCGCATTTTCTGGGCAGATGGAGGAAGGCGTTAGTTCCTCCACGTTGGCGGCCACGGCCGAACCGGCCGCCGAACCGGCCGCCCCACAAGACGCCCCACCGGTAAAGCCCGAACCCACCGAGCCCACAGGCGCCGGGCCCACGCCCGAAGCGACCGGTGCGTTGCCGAACGAGGACAGCCCAGCCGCCGCGGCGAAGCAGGCGAGCCCAGGCGCTGACGATGAAGCGCAGGCCTCCCCTGAAGCGCCCGCACCCTCAGCCGACGCACCTGCAGCACCGGATTCGGCGCCGCAGGCAGAGGCAGACACCACTGAGGACGCGCCGCAGACTGACGAGGCCGAGGGTGCGCCACAGGGCGGGTCAGGCCCCCAGGTCCGCCTAATCAAGAACCGCTTGGCGGTGCGCGGTGGCGACCTCAAGCGTGCCAGCGTCATCGAGGGAATCGACGCGAGCATGGACACCCTGCAGCAGTGCTACCAGGAGGCGCTCACGCGTAAGCCAAAGATGTTTGGTCGACTGGTCTACAGTGTGGAGGTTCGGCACACGGGCAAGCCTAGCCGGGTCAAGCATCTCGCTGGCAACATCAAGGATCGCAAGATGCGCCGCTGCACGGGCCGCGCCCTCAAGTCCTCGCACTTCGAAGCTTTTGAGAAGGGCAAAGCAAAGGTGAAGCTCGCCCTCCGATATCGCCAGTAGGGAGTGTCGCTGGCCAGTTGCTATGGCAACTAGCTAGTGCCAATACGACAGGCCCGCGGTGAGGACCACCGCGGGACCATTGGCTGACGAATAGTCCGTCGGACCAAAGGCACCGTCGCTCGAGGCGCTCAACCCAAACAGGTACGCGACCATGAGGCGGGTGTCGAACGACAGAAGGTCGTCGACAAAGTAGTGCACGCCGACCTGGGCCCCGAGCATGAGACTGAGCTCGTCGATCTCCGAAGCGGCGACGGGCGTCGAGCGGTGGCGCAGCCCCAGGATGCCACCGACAAACGGGCGTAGGGGCTCACCTGGAAACAGCAGGTATTCGACCCCGGGGGTCAGGTCCAACCGCAATGTGTCAGCACTGTTTTCGACGGGAACCCCGGCCGCGGTAAAGCTCTCCGACGCGTGCGCGATGGCGAGACTGGCCGTCAACAGGAGTTCCTCGGTCAGGCCGTAGCCACCCACCACGCCCAGGCCCGCCCCGGTGGCCAACCCCAACGC
>JAPPOR010000424.1 GCA_028817905.1 Myxococcales bacterium | reverse complement strand
GGATGCGTCTGGACAAGGTCGCTAGGTCGCGCTGCGCGCTCCGGGGATGAGCTGCGAGCGACAGCGGTTGCCGGTAGGGCCTGGGTCACATGCCTCGTTGGGCGGGGGAGGAGCCCCGTTGGAATCCTTGACAAGCGATCCCGTCTAGGAATGAACCAAGGTTGGGAAGCTCACCATTCTTTGTTGGCGTCGTGTGAAGGATTCTAAGTCGCACCTGCGGTGCTTCGGGCGGTGAAGAGTGGCTAGTTCGACCTGCGCCCGAGCCGGCGGCGGCGGGGGCGGGGGCGTAGGGTGATGCGTTCCTGCCTGCGGTCGTCCAGGAGCAGTCGCGCGATGGCTTCGAGGACCTGTGCCGACGGTCTGTTCACGGGGCTACTGCCCGCCATCACGGCCACCGCGCCCAACGCACCCGCAGCACCGGAACCGTGAGAGCCGATCAACGGGAACACCCGATAAACCGAACTTGGGTGGTCTACGTTCGATAGCGTCCCCGAGTCCTCCGTGCTGAACTCGGCCACCTCAACGGTGTCCTCCGGGTAGGCCTTTCGCGCCACGTGGATCGCTTCCAGCACCGCGTCCTCAAGCTCCGCCGGAGCCGCTTCGGCGTGCTGTCGGGACGCGAGCTCAACCCGATCTTCCGCAGGCTCGTAGAAATATAGATACCCACCCACGCCGTGCGCGTGCGCGACCACGAGCTCAAGCGCTCGGGCGGCCCGCTCCTTGAGCCCTTCACATTGACTGAGCACGAAGCGGGCGGTCTCAACCTCCTTTTGGGACTCCTCCCGCCCGGTGGCATCCAGCTGCAGGGAGCGAAATTGCTTGCCACAGGCGCGATCGATCACGCGACTTAGATGAGCGCACTGCGCAATCAAGCTCGGGTTGTCGGTCGTGCGAAACCAGCGCTCCATCCGGCCGAGCTGCGCCCTCGCCTCCGGCAGGTCGTCCATCATCACGGCGATGTGCGCCCGGGAAGCGTGTAGATTCCCCATGGTGACCGGGCCCGCAGCGGCTCGGTGCTTCTTGATCAGGTCATCCAGACGGCGGGTGGCTTCCCCGTACTGGCCGAGGGTTGCCTCGGCGAGCGCCAAGCTCGTGTGCAGTCGCTGATACATGGCGATGAACGGCTCGTCTTCCTCCGTCATCGTGGCAAGCGCGCCTTCCGCCAGCTCCTTGGCCTCCTGCACGCGACCGAGCGCAACGAGCGTGGCCGCCTGATCACCCATTGCAGCCATCCACCCGATGCACGCGCGCGGGCCCAGCGCGTCGAAGCGCCGACGCCGAATGTCGTGGGCGTTCTGCGGCTCGCCCTTGAGATCTTCATACACGCCCAACGCGAGCTGATAGTAATTCTGGAGCGAGGGCACGCGCTCGCGGAGCCGGTCCAGCTCCTCTACCGTTCCCTTGATCCCAATGATATCGCGGGTCAAGTGATACGCGAGGATCATCGCGCACGGCGACCAGACCTCGACCTGCCAACCGGAGCCAGCCTGAATCGCCAGGGTCTCGAGACGCCGGCGGTGTCGGTTGACCTCCGTGACCTCGCCGCGGTTCGCGTGGTATTGCACCCTGACCTGGGCGGCCGCCATCGAGTAGAGCTGCAGGTTCAACCCTTCGAGTTTGTCCGCGTAGTGCAGCGCCGCAGGCCCATCACGAAAGGCTGCCATCGCGGCCATGGCGTAGTAAGCCCCACCGTGGAGGAGTGAAACTGAGCTTTCAGGGATTTGGCGATGGATCGGATCGGTCGCGTCCTCGACCCGCGCGAGCACGCGCTGGCAGCCGGCGGTCACTTCGGCGCAACGGTCCTCTGGCAGCCGCGCCAGGGTACACATGAAGTCGTAGCCGACCGCCAGGGGATGGCGCTTGCCCAGGGCACTGGCCAACGACTCCACACACCTACAATAGAAACGGGCCCGGGCGGCGTCCAGACAGATGGCCGCCGTGCCCGCCAGCATGGTCCCAGTCGTCACGAACTGCGTGATGAGGTTGACGAACCGCCGGGGCGCCTTGAAGCCATCCGCGACGAACGACCTTATCGCACCACTGGCCAGCCCCAGGTATACGCCCAGGCGCTTGCCCACAAGCGGCCGCAACCGGTCGGCCAACTCCAGACCGATCAGGTTGCGGAACACCCGCATGGCCTCTTCGCCGTACTCTGCCGCAAGCGCCCGGTCGACGCGATAGCCGCCCATTGCCAGCGGAGCAAGCAGCCGGATCAGCTCGCGCTTGGAGCGCTTCTGCTTGCGAAAGACTACCAGCGCTGCGGCGAGCGCAGGAACCGCGGCTGCGAGCTCGTCGGTATTGCTGACGAGCGACGCCGCAGCATTACCTAGCAGCTCGGCCCCCTCGTCCTCCTCACCGCCATGCAGCAGGTGCCAGCCCGCCTCGAGTCGACCGTTGTCGTCGAGATCTGGCTGCTGGCGCAAAAGTCGGCCCAGATGCCGGTGCAACGCCCGACGGCGGGCCGGTTCGAGGCGCTCATACATGCGCCCCCGCACCCACTCGTGAACGAAGTGATACGCGGTCCTGCTCTGGGTCAGGACTTCCTCTCTCGTCAGCTCCTGCAGGGCGCCATGCGGCTTGCCCACCTCCTCGCGAGCGGCAATTGCCAGGCACTGGTCAATCGACAGCGGCCTTTGGTGAGTCGACAGCGCCTCGGCCAGCCGTCGAGCCTCCACGGACAGCCCGGCCAAGCGGACGTCCAGCACGTTGTCGACACTCGCTGGCAGCTCCTCCACCGCCAGCTCCCGCGGCAGCACCCAGAACCCCCCTCGAAAACGGATCACCCCGCTATCGACGAGATGGTGAACGAGCTCCATGCACGCCTGCGGATTGCCGCCCGCTCGATCGTACATCCACTCGGCAAGGCGTTCTGTGAACCGCGCGCCCCCGAAAACAGCTTTGAGCAGCTCCTGCGTGTGTTCACGCGACAGGGGGCGTACCTTTATGCGTGCCGATGCCTCGGCGAGCCGGCACATGGCACTCGACGACGCTAGCGCTGGCTCGGGCCGACGTGTCGTGACAAGAAGCAAGGGGTAGTCGCAACAGAGCCGTGCCAAGGACGCCAACAGCGCCGCAGATGCCTCGTCAGCAAGATGGGTGTTGTCGACCGCAATCACGAGCGCGCGGCGACTGGCAGCAGCGCAAAGCCAGGAAGCCAGCGCGTGCTGGGTCCGCCCCCTGACCTCCCCCGAGGGAAAGGGCCCGGGAGCATCCTTTCCGCCCCCCGGTAGCTGCACCTGAGGCCACAAGCGTGACGCGAACGTCGCATCATCGGCGAAGTACGGGTCCTCGGGCAGCGCACCGCGAGCAGCCTCGACCAGAGCCCCAGCAACGCCGTACACCTCGCGGTGCAAATCCGCATCGACCATGATCGATACAGCGCCCGCCAACTGCGCATCGAGCACGAGCTGCGAAAGCAGGCGAGTGCCCCCCATCCCAGGTGGCGCTTCGAGCACTACGCTCGCACCGGCACCTTCCAGCGCCCGCGACATCCGTCTGCGCAAACTAGCTTGCTCGCGGCTGCGACCAACGGTTGGCGCCCCGTGCAGGTAGCTGCGTGCTGCGAGCGCTTCATGCTCCTCGGGTAGTGCGGCAAGACTGTTGAGGCGATCGATGACCTCAACGGCTGTGGATGGGCGCCCCAACGGGTCGGGCGACAGGAGCGACAGGACCAGCTCATCTAACCCCCGCGGGATGGGCCCGGGGGACTGGGACCTTCTCGCGACGGCCGAGGGAGCAAGCGGCGGCTCACGCCACAACTCTGGCAACTCGCGAATGGTCCGGGCAGGGAACGCCTGCTTGCCCGTCAGGATCCAATAGGCTAGCGCCCCCAAAGCGAAGAGGTCGGCGCGTTGGTCGAGTGGTGCGCGCTGCGCTGCTTCGGGCGCCAGATACGGGGGCGTCCCAACGATCGAATCCATGATGCCGAAACTCGAAAGCGCCCCGAAGTCGAGCAGCTTGCAGCGATCGTCGCTGGTAACACGCACGTTGCGAGGACTTACGTCCCGGTGCAGCAGGCGCCGCGCATGCAGCAGCGCAAGTGACGAGGCCACGTCCCTCAAGTAGCGGCAAGCTTGATAGTAAGGCAGCGGAGCTAGGACGCGCACATCCTGGCCGTCTAGGAGCTCCATCGTGTAGTACGGGCTATCGCCATCGAGACCGTACTCGTACACTTCAACGATGCGAGGGTGCTTGAGGCTGACGAGCGTGTGGTACTCACGCTCGAACATGCCCACCATCCCCTTGTCCTTGGCCTCCAGTAGGCGCTTCAGCGCCACGCGTCGTCCGGTGGACCTGTCGTGCACCGCGAACACCTCGCCCATGCCCCCCGCAGCCAGTCGTTGCTCGACCTGATAGCGGCGAGCGATCAGCTCCGAGGCGGTATGGGAAATCGCGTCTGGGTGTTCAGCCAACGGTGCGGCCCTAGAAACAGCAAGCAGCGGGCCCCGGGCAGAAGCCCCCCCTGCTTCTTCGTTTCTATTGTAACCGTCGGAGCGGCCCTTCGTCTCCGGTTACACGTGATCAATACGCCCACACGCGCCGCCAACGCGGCGCCCGCCGACGATGACGCGTCGCGGACTCGTCGACCAGCTCAGCCAGGGTCGCCACGAAGGTGTCGTACTGACGCTCGGCATTCACGCGCTCGTACCACACCTGGCGCGCGGCTCGCCTTGCAGAGCGTAGGGCGCCAGGATCCATCGATGCAAACCGCTCGATGGCGCTGGCGATCTCAGGGGCCCCCGCCCGCCTGTCGAGCAACTGGCCGCAGCGCTCACTCACGAGCTCAGCCACACCTCCCACGTTCGGGGCCACCACCGGGACGCCAAAGCTGAGAGCCTCCATGATGGAAACCGGTAGTCCCTCACGTTCGCTCGCATTCACGAAGAGATCCACGGGCTGCTCCAGGTAGTGCTGCACGACACGTTCGTGCGAAACGTATCCCTTTAGACACCAGCGAATGTGCGGGGGCAGGCGCTCGCACAGGGCGCGTACGCGCGAACACTCGGAACCGTCGCCCAGGTGGGTCCAGTGAACGCGCACCCCACATTGCATGAGAGCCTCGGCGACCAGGTGAACCCGCTTGAGGGGACGCAGGTGAGAACAGGATAGGAGATGCAGCACGCTGCCGTCGCCGCCGGTCGAAAGCCTGCGGGCCGCCGCCACGCCGAGACGACTGAGCACGACACGCTGTCGCCCCCGCGACAAGCGGTCCCTCAAGTAAGCCTGCCCGTGGGCTGAAACGGCAAACAAACGATCGAGCCGCCGGATTTTCACGGCCTGCAATGGCTGATAGGGGGGCGTCCGGGCCTCCCGATATAGGTCGCTCCCATGCGCACGCGCAACGCGCACATCCGCCCCGCGCGCCGTCCCAACCGCCCATGCGCCCTCCGTAAACCAATAGGCGTAGAGCACGGTGGGTGGTCCGGGCTCCCGAAGCATTCGCTCGAGCGTCCCACGAATGGCTATCCCAGCGCTCAGGGACAGGCCCAGTGCCTTGAAGGCACCGGGGCCGCTACGAAGCGCCTCGGGGGCGTCCCTGATCAGGTCCGCAAGCGCTTGGCCATCGCGCAGGATGCGCGCGACGCGCAACAGCCGTGACCGACCGAGGGCAGACTGAAGGCGGACCGCCTCCGCCATCGGCACGCGTGCATTCGGTGGGAGCTTGCGTGCCGGCGCCCTGCCTTGAGCAAGATTGGGCATCCACTGCACCGGCAACACGAGAACCTCGGTGAACGTCTCACACAACCGGGCAAGCTCGACTTCGATGAACTCCTCGCTTTGCCCAAACGGGTAGTGGCTCGTCACGAGTATCAGGCACCTGGGCTGGGTCACGCGATCCGCGCCTCAACCACCAGCGTGTCTCGCAGAGCGGGACAGCGCACCTGAAGCTGTCGACGCAGCGCTGAGCGCAAGCCCCCAACATGCAAGCTGCTGGAGCTCACGAAGTCCAGCTCCTTCGGTTCGAGCCCTGCTCGCTGTAGCACCTTCGCCAGCGTATAGGGTGTGAACCAATAGCGATGGTCACTGTTGATGACCTCGACGCCGCGCACGGCGTTGCCCATGTTCTGGAGCGAGAATGCGTTCGGGGTTGTCAGGATCACGCTCTCGACGGCGCCGCGATAGGCCTCCGCCAGGTTCGTCAGGAACGCGACCGGATCGTCCGTGTGCTCGATCATTTCGCCCAGCACCATTGTGTCCCAGCGCTCCTCGGACAGGTCGGGCACGTCGTTTCCGAGCAGCGAGCAAGCGTGTACATCCTGATAGCCGAGGGACTTGAGATGACGAATGCCCTCGGCATTGATGTCGATGCCTGTGCATCGTTGCGCAGCCGCGCAGAGGCGAGCATGTAACCATTGGCCCTGGGCGCGCTTCTGCTCGATCAACGGCAAGTGGTCCACGCACCCCACATGGATCACCCGCTTCCCAGCCACCTTCTTTTCGAGCCAACTGATCCGATCCACGAGCGGTGTGTTCAAAAAGGAAGCTCGGACAGCATGCGAGAAACGCTCGCCTTTCAAGAAAGGCAGCAGCTCAGGTTCCAGGAGCATCGAAAGCAGCGTAGCCGACCACGCCCGCGCGTGTCACCCGAACGGGTCACCAACCACACGGTCGGTGCCGCCCCCACGATCACTCACCTAGCTCGATCGTCACCGCACCGGCGCGAACGATGCGCGGCGGCTCACATCGCACGTCGACGATGGTCGACGGCTCGCCCCCGGGTGGCACGCCCGGCACCACGCCGGCCAGAGCCGTTCCAAACACCGCGCGGGCCTCGTCCGCATCGCGGACGGGTGGTTCGGAGCTGAGATTCGCACTTGTGGCCGTGAGCGGCCCACCGAAGGCGCGCACAAGCTCGAGCGCCGGGCTCGCCCCGGGGACGCGGACCCCCACACAACCATCTCGCACCAGTAGCGCAGGCACGTGGGCGGCGGCCGGAACAAGGATGGTCAAGGGGCCAGGCCAGTGGCGTCGCGCAAGCTGTCGCACCGCTTCGGGAATGTGGGAGGCGACCTTGGCAACCGCATCCAAGTCGGGAACCAGCAGCGCGATCGGCATCCCCTCGGGCCTTCGCTTCAAGGTACGCACGCGCTCGACCGCCTCGACGTCGAGCGCATCGGCCAGCAGGCCCATCAGGGTTTCGGTGGGACAGGCGAGCACACCGCCCGAGCGCAGTAGCGCAACATACCGAGGATAGTCGACGGCGGTAGACATGGCGGGTGAAGCTCAACTGGGCCGCAGGGCGTGATGCCCAATGTCACGGCGGAATTGTGCGCCCTCGAAGGAGATCATCTCGACCCCTGCGTAGGCCCGTTTGGCGGCCTCCTGCACGGAGGCCCCAACCCCCGTGACACCCAATACCCGACCGCCCGCGGTGAGCAACTGATCGTCCGATAGGCGCGTGCCAGCATGCTGAACCGTCACCCCTTCGCTCGCCTCCGCGTGCTCCACGCCGACGATCGGATGCCCCTTTGGATAGCTGCCCGGATAGCCCGGGGCAGCCATCACCACGCACATCGCGGCGGGCGCGAGCCATGAGGGTTTGACAGCACTCAGATCCCCGCGTGCCGCACCCTCGAACAGGTCCACGACGTCGCCGCCGTAGCGCGCCATCAGCACCTGCGCCTCCGGGTCCCCAAAGCGCACATTGTATTCGATCACATGCGGGTCGCCGTCGACGATCATCAAGCCGATGAACAATACACCACGAAACTCGATCCCGTCGGAGATCAGACCGCGAACCGTCGGCTGCACGACCTGTTCCACAATCCGCCGTTCCACGTCCGGCGTCACGACCGGAGGCGGTGAGTACGCGCCCATACCCCCGGTGTTGGGCCCCGTATCCCCGTCTCCGACGCGCTTGTGATCCTGTGCCGCCGCCAGGGGCACAAAGCGCTCGCCGTCAAGGACGACGTGGTAGCTGACCTCTTGACCGACAAGACACGACTCCAACACGACGCGCTGGCCCGCCGCGCCGAACGCGCGGTTGCGCATGATCCGATCGATCGCCTCAATAGCCTCCTCCGGCCCCTTGGCAACCACCACCCCCTTGCCGGCGGCCAGCCCGTCCGCCTTCACGACCAGCGGCCCCCCGCGGTCGCGGGCGTAAGCCTGTGCCTCATCGGCGTCGTCAAAGACAGCAAAGGGTGCGGTGGGGATACCGTGTCGATGCATGAAGCGCTTGGACAAGGCCTTCGACCCCTCCAACTTCGCGGCCTCGGCCCCGGGGCCAAAGGCGACGACACCCACGTCAGTAAGCGCATCGACGAGCCCCGCAACCAGCGGTGCTTCAGGTCCAACGACGACCAGATCGATCTCGCGCGCTCGGGCAGCGGCGACGATCGCTTGCACGTCCAGCGGGTCGACCGCCAGGTTGGTGGCGATTCCGGCGGTCCCGCCGTTGCCGGGTGCACACAGTACTTCCGTGACCCGTTTCGATGACGCAATTCGGGCAGCCAGAGCATGCTCACGACCACCGCTTCCAACGACCATCACTTTCATGGCGACTCCAGCCGCCGACGCGGGTACCATCGAGCGCGGACCGGCGGTTAGGCGCCGGCTTACCCGGCGGGCCGGCGCCCGTCAACGCGCACAAGCCCCGTCATGCACCAGGTCACGGACGTTCGCGCCAACGTGCGTAGGTTTTCTTCCCCGGACTGCCGGACCATGGTATAAATTGTGCCCTTCTTAGGACAGTGAGAGTGCCGCGATCCACAGAGATGTGCGGAACCGATGCCTCCTTGACTTAGGTATGCCCGAAGAGACCACCACCAAGAAAAATCCCGGGGTCGAGCTTCAAACAACGGACGGCGGTTTGCTTCCCTTGCTGGCACGTACCGCCGCGGATGCCGTCCAGCGACCCTTCTACACCCTCTACGAACGCTACCTGGAAGCGACCGCTCACCTATGGCGGAAGCCCCAGCACATCGGGATCATCATGGACGGCAACCGCCGCTTCGCCCGGATGCTGCGCGCCAGTGACGTTGCCTACGGCCACCTGAAGGGAGCCGACAAGCTAAGGGAAATGCTGGACTGGTGCTTCGAGCACGAGATTCCGGTGGTCACGGTATGGGGCTTTTCGCTCGACAACTTCCAGCGCAATTCGGCGGAGGTGAAGTCCCTGCTCGAGCTATTCGAGATCAAGACCCTGGAAATGGTCGACAGCCCCGACTTGCACGACAACCACGTACGCGTGCGTTTCATCGGCCGCATCGACATGCTCCCGGAGTCACTCCAGACAGCCATCCACAAAGTCGAGCAGGCCACCGGCCACTACGAGCGGTTCATCCTCAACATCGCCCTGGCATATGGCGGACGCGAGGAAATCGCGGACGCTTTTCGGGACTACTTGACCCACATGGCGGAGACGGGCCGCAACCTGGAACAAGCGGCGGAGCAGTTCGACCCCAAGGTGCTCGAGCGCTACCTGTACACCTCGGGTCTACCGGAGCCGGATCTGATCGTGCGTACCAGCGGGGAGGTCCGTCTGTCGGGCTTCATGATGTGGCAGAGCGCCAACTCCGAGTTCTACTTCTGCGACACCAACTGGCCAGCATTCCGCAAGATCGACTTCTTGCGAGCCCTGCGATCATACGACCAACGCCAGCGTCGCTTCGGCCGCTAGCCCGGATTATTCATGAACCCTGCGTCGGATCGCGCAGGGATTCGGCTTCACACGGCTTTTCGGCGACCGACGGGAATACTCTCCGTATTGGCTAGGGCGGCGAAAGCCGTGTGAAGTCGAAGAACAAGCGAGGCGATGCAGGGTTCATGAACAATCCGGGCTAGCCCGATCACCGAACGAGCCACAAGGTCAGGCGCCCTGTGGGAAGCGGAAGGTCACCTGGGTGCCGCGCTCGAGCTG
>JAPPOR010000747.1 GCA_028817905.1 Myxococcales bacterium | reverse complement strand
TGTGAACCCGAATCCCTGCGCGATCCACTCGCGACTTGGTGAATGCTCCGGGCTGGGCGTATCTTGTGGGTTCCGACCGATTGCCCGGTCGCCTGGTTTGGTTCGCCGCGGCCCTCGGCCCGCACCTTCATGAGCACAGCAGCCAACAGCGCCTTCGCACTTCTGCTGCTGGCTGCCGTGCCCGGTGTAGGTGCACAGGCGCAAACGTCTTCTGGGTATGGCGCCGCGGCCACCGTCGTGCGCAGTGATTTTTCTCCCGTTCATGCAACCTCGTCGGTGACGCGCGAACGGGCACAGCAGGCGGGGGCGAGCACACCGGGCCAGATGCTCGAGCTGATGGAAGGCGTCACGGTCCAACGCACCACCAGTGTCTCCGCCGCTCCCTTCGTACGCGGCTTGACCGGCTACCGAGTCCTGATCATGTTGGACGACCTGCGACTCAATACGCCGCTCACGCGGGTCGGCGGCAACGCCTTGCTCAACCTGATCGACCCCGAGTCGGTCGAGCGGATCGACGTGATTCGGGGGCCGGCTTCCGTGATGCACGGCTCCGATGCGTTGGGTGGCGTCGTGCGCGTGATGACGCGCGACACGGGGGCCCGCCCACGCAGCCAGCCCGAGGCGTTCGCCGCCGGTCAACTGCGTGGTGCTAGCGCAGAGCAGCTCCTATCGGCGCGCGGCGCGGTCGGCGGCGTGGCCTCCGCCTTCGGCGCGCGCCTGTCCTTTGCACGCGCTACTGCGGGGCAGGTGGTGCGGGGCGATGATCGGGGTCCCCAACCGCACACCGGGCACGATGCCTGGTCCCTTTCCAGCCGTCTGGATGCGCAGCCGGCGCCCAAGCACCGGGTTTCGCTTGCCCACCACTCGGGGCACCTGTTCGACGTGCCCCGTCCCGACATCTCCGTGCCGGGCGACGTTTCGCTCGTGCAGCGCCTGGACCGGGACGCGGTCGTACTCAGCTATGCGGGGCGGTTTTCGGACCCCGGTTTGTGGGCGAGGGCGTTTGCGGGCATGGCGGTGCAGCGCCAGTGGCGGCAGCGCCTGCGCGCTGGGGAGACCCGCGACGAGCGTGACCGCGTGCTTAGCTACCACGCGGGTGTTCGTGTGGGTGCGAGGCCATGGCATATGGGCACGCTTACCGTAGGGGCCGATGCTTCGCTGGAAGACATCGGCAGCGGCGCCCTGTCCCGTCGGGTGGGAGAGCCCGCAGCCGCCGAGCGTGGACGCTACGTAGACGGCAGTCGCTACGATAGTTACGGCGTATCGGCCCTGCTCTCGCAGGGCGTGGGCGCGGATTGGACGGTCTTGGTCGGAGGTCGTGCCAACCTGGTGCACGCGCGTGCCCCTCGAGATCCGGTGTTTGCACCCGAGCTTGCCGAGCGCTTGCGCTTGGACCGGCGCATGTTCGGGCTGGTCGGATCGGCCGGCGTCCGCTACGAGCTCGCCCAGGACTGGGCCTGGGTGACCAGCGTGCTCAGCGGATTTCGGGCACCCAACCTGGAGGACTTCCAGGCGCTGGGAACGGGTGCCCGAGGCTTCAGTGTGCCGAATCCGGAGCTCGATGTGGAGCGCTCGTACACGGTGGAAACGGGCCTGAAGGGGGAGGGCCGGATCGAGTTTCAGTTGTTCCTGTTCGCAACGTGGCTCAGCGGTCTGGTGGTACGGGTTCCGGGTGAACTCGACGGCATGTCGGTCGTGGACGGCCGCCCGGTGCGCACGCGGGGCAATGCCAGCGACAGCACCTTGCTCGGCGGTGAGGCGATCCTGTCGCACCACTTCGATTCGGGGATCTTCGTCGGCGCGTCCGCCTGGGCCACCTTTGGGCGGACCCGGCGGCCGGGCGACGCCGGGGGGCTGCTGAGCGAGCCTGCGAGCAAGGTGCCCCCACCCATGGGTCGGCTGCGCTTCGGGTACATGACGCGGCCACGGCGCTTCTGGGTCATGGGCACGCTGCGCTCGGCCTTGCCACAGCACGCTTTGAGCGAGGCGGACAAGGGCGACCCCCGAATCTGTGAGCAGGGCCCGCAAGCCTGCACGGCCGCCCCGGGTTTCGCCGTGCTGAGCGTGGCTGCGGGTCTGCAACTGGACAACCGCCTGACGGTCTCGCTCGGGCTGGAGAACCTGTTTGATAGTGCGTACAAGACGTTTGCGTCGGGAGCCTATGCGCCCGGACGAAACCTGACGCTTTCGCTACGGGCAGAGATGTAGCTCGGCGTGTGCGCTGATGCGTTGGCTGGTGCGCGCGGGCTATCTGAGAAACAGGCGATAGGCGGGGTTGTCGCTCTCGTCGGAATACGCGTAGCCCAGTTCTGACAGGAAACGCTTGAACGTGGGCAGTTCTTCATCCGGGACCTGCATGCCGCTCAAGACCCGACCGTAGGCCGCGCCGTGGTTGCGGTAGTGAAATAGGCTGATGTTCCAGCGACCGGCCACGGCGGACAGAAACCGCGAAAGCGCGCCGGGGCGCTCTGGAAACTCGAAGCGAATGATGCGCTCGGAGCCGGCGTCCGCCCGGCCCCCGACCATGAACCGGACATGCAGCTTGGCGATCTCGTTGTCCGTCATGTCGACCACCGGCAGGTCCGCCGCCTCGATCCGCTCGCGCATGCGCTCGCGGGTGTTGTCGCCATCGTCCAGCCCGACTCCGACGAAAATGTGCGCTTCGTCATCGTCTCCATAGCGATAGTTGAACTCGGTGACGGCGATGCTGCCCAGCACCTCGATGAAGTCGGCAAAAGCACCGGGCCGTTCGGGGATGGTCACACCGAATAGGGCCTCCGTTCGTTCGCCCAGGTCAGCGCGCTCGGCCACGTGTCGCAAGCGGTCGAAGTTCATGTTGGCGCCGCTATCGATCGCCACAAGCGTGTGCCCGCGTATCCCGGTGGTCTCCACGTGCCGCTTCAGGCCCGCAAGCGCGAGGGCGCCTGCCGGTTCGGCGATCGAGCGCGTGTCGTCGAAGATGTCCTTGATGGCGGCACAGATCTCGTCGGTCGTGACGGTGAGCAGTCCATCCACCCGTCCCTCGAGCACGCGCCACGGCTCGGCCCCGATCTGCCGGACTGCCACACCGTCGGCGAAGATGCCGACACTCTTGAGCGCCACCGGTGCTTGGGCGGCGAGCGCGGCCTTGAGGCAGGCGGCGTCCTCCGGCTCGACGCCGATGACTTTCACTTCGGGGGCGACCCGCCGCACGTAGCCCGCGACCCCGGCCAGCAAGCCGCCACCGCCCACCGGCACGAAGACCGCGTCGAGCTGTCCGCGGTGCTGGCGGAGCACCTCCATGGCCACGGTCGCCTGTCCGACGATCACATCGGGATCGTCGAAGGGTGGGATGAACACAGGCCCTTCCGCACGCACGAGCTGCATCGCGTGGTCAGCCGCCGGGTCGAAGGTATCTCCGTGCAGGATCGCCTGGCCGCCCAATCGACGCACGGCCTCGACCTTGATGGCGGGTGTGGTCGTGGGCATGACGATCCGGGCGTGAATGCCCAAACGTGTGGCTGCAAGGGCCACCCCCTGGGCGTGATTGCCGGCGGAAGCCGCCACCACCCCACGCGCTCGCTCGTCTGGGGTCAGCCGGGCCATGCGATGGTAGGCGCCGCGCAGCTTGAACGAGAACACCGGTTGCAGGTCCTCCCGTTTGATCATGACGCGGTTGTGCAGGCGTTCCGAGAGCCTGGTGGCCTCATCTAGCGGCGTCTGTTCGGCCACGTCGTACACGGGGGCGCGCAGCACCTGTCGTAGGAAGTCGTCGCTCACGCACGCAACGATACCCAAATGCCTTCGCCCCGGCCAATCCGGTCAGACGATCGCGGCCCCGCAGCCGTCCCGATTCGGCGGGTCCCCGAGCAAGCGCGGTCTGTAATCCCGACGCCGAGGGTTTGCCACGGCCCGGACCGGGCGGACGTTGATCGCCCCGTGTTCGTGCGGGCTCGGCAGCCTCACCCCGCTGGCAGCGGTGCGCAACGCCACGAACTGGGCGCTCGCGGATGCCGGGTGGTCTCGGGGTTGACGGCCTGGGCAGTTGTCACGTAGGGACGGGACCATGTCCGGAGTGAGCGATTCGCAGCGCCACGTCCAGGAGGTGCGCAAGCGTCTTCGGCAAGCGCTGCCCGAGCCACGCTGCGAGCTCGAACACGACAACGCCTGGCAACTGCTGGTCGCCACCATCCTCAGCGCACAGAGCACCGACGCCCGGGTCAATCAGGTCACTCCCGAGCTGTTTCGTGCCTACCCCACGCCGGGTGCGCTCGCCGACGCCCAGCTTGCCGACGTGGAGCGCCTGGTACGAACGACAGGTTTTTTCCGCAACAAGGCCAAGGCGATCGTCGGCGCAAGCCGCGCTTTGGTGAAAGAGCATGCCGGCCAGGTACCACGAACGCTCGAGGCCCTGGTGCGGCTGCCCGGAGTTGCGCGCAAGACAGCAAACGTGGTGCTGGGCACTGCCTACGGCCTGGCCACCGGCTTCATCGTCGACACCCACGCGGGCCGCGTCGCGCGCCGGCTCGCGCTGACGACCCATGACGACGCCAAGCGCGTGGAACAGGACCTATGCGCGGCCTTTGCTCGTGAAGACTGGATCGATATGGGGCACCGCTTCGTGCTCCACGGCCGCTATGTCTGCCAGGCTCGCAGCCCCCGGTGCCCGGACTGCCCCCTTCAGGAAGTGTGTCCGAGCGCCGCGGCCGAGGCTGCCGGCACGCTCGCCGAGCGCGCGGCCCGCGAGCGCGACCTGGTCGGTGCAGGCTAGCCAAGCTAGTGCCAGCTTAGTGCTACCTAGCAGTCGTTGTCGTTTAGTGCGGTGCACAGGGGTGGGCAGCACCCGTCGCCGCCGGCACAGCGAACGATTCGGAAGTTGTAGCACCGTGAGGTGCAGAGATTGGCCTCTCCGATCAACACGTCCGCCGTACAGGCATCGCCATCCTCGCAACTGGTCGGGCAGTCGCCGTCGCAGATCTCGCCCAGGTCCACCATACCGTTGCCACACGTGGGCGATCCGCAGTCGTCATCGTTCGATGGATCACAGCCCGGCCCGCAGCACATGTCGCCATCCGTGCAGGTGTCGACCGCAATCTCAACGCATTCGGAGGTGCACATGGTCGGATCCCCCCTCAGGGTCGCGGGGGAGCAGGCATCGGTGGAGGTGCATGTTTCCGCTGTCGGGCAGCTGTCGGGCGGATCGCAGGTCTCGCCCGGATCGACGACGCCATTGCCGCATCGCGGGCGGCAATCGTTATCGGTCGTGTCTGAGCCCTCCCCGGGGCAACAACCGTCGTCATCCTTGACTTCGGTGATGACCTCTTCGGTGCACTCGGCTTGGCAATCACTGCCAGTCAACCGATGGGAGGTGCACCCTTGCGCAGCGGGGCATTCCGTCGGGCAGGCGCCCTCGTCGCCCTCGGGGATTCCGGTGTCGCAGGTCTCATCGCCCGTTATCTGGCCGTCTCCGCAGGACGCGGGGCAACCCGTGGCTCCTTCGTTTTCAGGTTCGCAGCAGTCCAGGCGCACTGGGGTATCGGTCGCTGGCCCCGGTTTGATCTGGTGGGCCGCGAAGCCGGCGCCGAAGCTCATGGCGTCACAGTCCTTGTCTGGATCGACCTTGCCGTCTGACAGCACGTCCAGCCCTTGCGTCGTAAAGGTGTGGATTCGCTCGGAGAGCGATCCCTCCACCCCGTCCGGGCAGACACCCAGCTCGTGCCATGCGGCAAACATGTCTTCGCCCAGGACGCGCCCGCCCAGCAGTCCATGCGCAAGCGACCAAGTACCGTCACGTTGCTCCTGCAGCTTGCCGGTCAACACGGCACCTAGCACGCGCACCGACCAGCCGCGAAGAGGGGCATTGTCGCTGTTCAGGTTCAGGCGGAACTCGTCGCTCAGCGCCACCAGGTAACCGTCCCGAACGTATGCAGAGGTGGCGGACCGCTTCGACTCGGGCCACTTGCCGGGCGTCGCGACCTCTGCCGTCAGGTCGGCCGCGTCCACATACCACTCGGCGGAGGCCTTCCAGCGCGGGCGCTTGTCCGCGAAATCCTCTTCGGGGCAATCCCAGAAGCTTGGCGGAACCAGGAGGCCGGGCGAGTAGTAGTAGTCGACGCGCACCTCGGCATCGTTCGGTTGTCCGTTGTAGTCGCTGACACGGATGACCTGGGTGTAGTCGCCGCGGTGCAGTGAGCAGTTGAAGTGCGCTTCGGTGAGTCCGAACACGGCGCCCAGGGCAGGGCTCTGTGCGACCAGCGGGTGGTAGCGCGCGTACGTGTTGTCACGGCATCGGTCGCCATCGAAGGGAAGTTCGGCGGTGGCCGACTTGCACGAGACCGCGTCCTCGGGGCCTCCATCGCAGTCGGTCGGATTGGTGCACGTGTCATCCAGGTCGAAACCGAAGCCAGCCCATGCACTGGCCAGCTCCTCTTCGGTCAGGTCGTCCGCGGAGCCGTTGCGCGGCGATTCACCCAGCCACACCTTGGACCAGCCGAGGTAGATGGGTCCGACATCGGGCCCCTCACTCTCGGTCTCCACAGGAGGTCCCGTGCTTTCCGTCGGAACACCCACTCCGCCGCAGACGGCTTCGTCCTCGGACCACCAGCACTTGCCGGTGGCGCATCCTTCGTCGATGCGCTTCCGGGTGGCGTCGGCATCACTCGTCGCAACCCCGACGCTGTTGGAGGACACCTCGGCATCCTTCGAACCCGCATCGTGTTGGTCGTCCGCCGTCTGAATGCCGCTCTTGCTCGTGCTGACGCCGCCAAAGATGCCATCAAACCTTTGATCGTCGACAGTACTGCATGCATGCAGCAACCCCGTCGCGCAGACCGCCACGCGAAGCGCCCGCACACCCAAACACCGGCTCGATGCAGCGTACCTTCCCATGCACCCACGGCTCCCAAACGCAGGTTCACCCTAGCACTCAAATGATGCGGCGCACATCCGGCTGACCTCGATCGGAACGCAACGGCACAATGTTGCGCACGCAGAGGTTCCCAGGCGGACAAGTGCAGGCGCATAGATTGCCGCATCGGTCCGGTCCCCTAGCTGGCCCACCTTCTTGGTGGTCCACGTTCTCGGTCATGCACCTTAGCCCGCTTGGCCTTGATGAGCGTTCAAAGGGCCGCGAGCGGATCTTCGTTGTCGAGGGCGAGATGTGCTTTCTTTTTCTCGGTGACCCGAGGGTTCGCGAGTGACGACTCGAATCGGACCAACCAGTTGACCCAACCGACTCACCGCTTTGTGAGAGGCTTGTCTTGGCGTGACCGACAGTGCGCTACATGTGGGTTCGCGTTGGCCGGGTCAGCGCTCACGCAAGGCGGCGCGGGCGATCTGAACCAGGGCGGTGAGCAAGCACACGGCGCCCACGGGGCTGAGTACGATCGCAGGGCTTGGATCGCCTTCTGGATGACCGATTGCGCCAAACGCGAAACCGAGTGGCAGCAGCACGGCCGAAGCGCGCAGCAGCCGTCCTGTAGTTCGCCCGGCATGGGGATCCTGTGCGAGCAGGGGCGCGCCGCTGATCGCATACACCAGCACGAGCAGCGACAGCCCGATACCGTGGGCATGGGCCAGCCGCAGGAGCAGCCGCGTCAGTTCGTCGTCGAGATACGCAGCCAGCTTGAAGCCGTGCGCGAGCTCGAGGCCCAGGCCCAGGAGCGCCCAAACGATCAGCGCTGGCCAGCCGAACCGTTGGGCGGCGCGGGTTTCCCGCTGGGTACTCCATGAGCCATCGCGGTCGCGCGTCATCATTCGCCGATCTCTATCTGGATCGCGTCGGCCTGGCTGCGCAGGGCGGTCACGCGGTCCGGGTCCGCGAGGGTCGCGAAACCCTGCGGCAAGCGGGCGGCGATGTTGGAGATGACAGCTTTCCGAGCCGCGGGCTCGTCGGTGGCAACGAAGTGGGCAAGTTCGGGAGCGGTGGCGGGTGCGTGGCGTGCTAGCAGCGCCCGCACGGAACGCCACGCGATCTGTCGGACCGCCGGGTAGGCGTCCTGGGCCAGCGTGTCGAGCAACAGGGCAACGCGCGGTCCCACCTGCGCACCGGTCGCGTCTGCTGCCTCGCGACCCAGCGCGTCGGCTGCGGTCGCCCGTTCGATCGGATCGCCGGCGAGCAACAGTTCGATCGCGCTTCGGGCGCGTGTCCGTCCTGCCGGATCCGGCGTGGCGGGCTTGAGGTTGAGGCGCAGGCCCTGGAATCGCTTTGCGGACGGTGGCTCGGGCCACAGGCGGTTGCTCTCTTGGGCGGCCCAGGCGCCATTCTGATCCGTGTGGCAGAGCAGACAAGCATCCGGCTGTGCCTGGGCCGGTGGAGCGCCGGGTTTGGGGACGGCGATGCGGTGGCTGCGGTGCATCCGGACCAGGCCATACACCACGCGGGGCATGTGGCAGTTGACGCACTTGCTGCCGGGGCCTTCGGTGTGATGATGAGTATGGCTGTATAGCGCATCGGGACGAGCAAGCCCGTCGTGGCATTGGGTGCACATGCGGTTGCCCTTGAGGTCCGGTTGCAGTTGGCCCGCCGGGTCGCTTCCGTGCATGGCGTGGCAGTCGTTGCACGTCATCGGTCCCTCGGTCGCGCAGCGCGATTGCAGCAGTCCCTGAAACTCGTAGGCGGTCAGGCGAGCGGTGCCGTCGGGCCAAAAGCGCGCGCTGAAGACACCCGGCTTTCCATTCAGGGTGGTGTTGTGGAACAGGGGCCGGCTGTGGTCGGAGAGATCCTGTCCTGGCACAAATCGGTCGCCGGTCGCATGCACCTTGCTGATGTCGCGCGTGACCCGCTGTCCGTGACAACGGCCGCACACGTCGGCGGCGCGCGCGGGCGACAGCCGCAGCGGATTGGCGATGGTCGGGTCGCGCCCATCGCCCAGGTGCAAGAGGTAGCGCCGTAGGGGGTTCCGGTTGTCGGCCACGTGAGCGCTACCCGGGCCGTGGCAGGCCTCGCAGGCCACGCCCAGCTCCGCGACCTCCGACTCGAAGTGCGGCTCTTTGCCCTGCTGCAAGCCCGGGTTGGGCGCCACATTGTGACAGTAGATGCAGTTGTCGTTCCAGCGTGTGACGTGGCGGTTGTAGTCCTTGTTGGCGATCGGTTGCTCGGGTACGAGCCGGTCGGGGTCGGGGGTCAGAAAGGCTCCGTTCATGTGGATGAACCGCCGTTCCTCCACGTCCCAGGCGATCGGCAGGCGGTAGTAGACGTCGCCATCCCGGGCCAGGTACTGCTGGTACCGATGGGAACCAACGGTCCGCTCGACCGTGGCCCGCCAGCGCGCATCGACGCCGCCCCCGCTGGCGTGGAAAGTCATCAAGAACTCCCCGTCGGGCCCACGCTCCATCCGAGCCGTCACGCCCATGTAGGTTAGCTCAGCACCGGAGAAGTCCCCCAGCACCGAGGCCTCGGTGGCCTGCTGCGTCATGGTGCGGTGATACGTCCGGTGCCAGCTGTCGTCGTTGTCGTGATGACACTTGCGACACACGGCCGATCCCACGTAGCTGCTCGTGTCAATCGACAAAGGCTGCGAGAGCTCCTCCCGCAGCCTCGCCGTTTGGTAGACCCCCGCAAGCGCGATGGTTACCACCACGAGCCCCAGCGCCAGATACGAAAGCGGCCTCGCCGGCATCGCCCTACGGGCTAGCCTGCCGCCAAAAATCCCTCAACCCCCTGTACTTGCGCAGACAATCTCGCCGCACGCCC
Organism: Myxococcales bacterium; assembly: GCA_028817905.1. Taxonomy (GTDB): domain Bacteria; phylum Myxococcota_A; class Polyangia; order Polyangiales; family JAFGIB01; genus JAPPOR01. The sequence continues at coordinate 196 of JAPPOR010000747.1, read as the reverse complement.
CTGCCCCCATTTCGACAAAAAACACCCCATCGAGCCCAAAAAAGTCTGGCACAACGCCGTCACTTCGACTACAAAATCCCGCCCCATGGGTCATTAGCTCAGTTGGTAGAGCAGTGGATTCTTAATCCATTGGCCGAAGGTTCGAGTCCTTCATGACCCACCGCGTTTCCGCGGAAACGCCTGCCCTCGTGGCGGG
>JAPPOR010000483.1 GCA_028817905.1 Myxococcales bacterium | reverse complement strand
GCGCTGGCGCGCTCCGGGGGTGAGCTGCAAGGGACAGCGGTTTCCGGTGGCGCCTGGGTCACATGCCTCGTTGGGCGGGGGCGGAGCCCCGTTGGCGACCTTGAGTCAGCGTTTCGTGGGCGTTTGCGTCAAGTTTGATCGCGTTGCCTCGAATGGATGCGTCTGGACAAGGTCGCTAGGTCGCGCCGGCGCGCTTCAGGGATGAACTGCAAGCGACTGCGGTTGCCGGTGGCCGTCCAACGTCATCGGTTCTCGACGAAATGCCCCCCGCTGGCAGTCACCTTGCTATCTTGGATAGTCAGATCGTGGGTTCGACCCGCCGCGCATGGGTTCGGCCGCGCGCGAGGCGGCTCGAGTAACCGTCGTTGGAGGACGGAGGAAGGGCGTGTGCCCTTTCCTGGAGGGACACTATCTAGTGAGCAGTAGGTGAGGCCGAGCCGCAGCGGGCGCGCGTGCCTGACCTGCGTCGGCCCCATTGCCACTATGTGACCTCCCCGTCGCGGACATAATCGGTTAGGCTCAACGCTAGCGATGAGGTGGACATTTCCATCGGCTGCCGCGCTCGGGGCAGCTGACCGTGCGCCCACGGGCGTGACGGATCTGGCTCCGCGGGCCCGCTAGGAAGCAGCCGGAATGCTAGCAATGTCTCGCCAGTTGCTATGGCCGATCATCTTCGTTGGGATGGTTTGGTCCAAGGTTGATCCGGAGCCGCAGCCACGGACTGAGCCGGAAACGGATGCGAGCCCCGCCACGCGTGGGGCTCATGACTCCACCGGCGCCCACGCATCTGACCACGTGGGTGCGCGCCGAGCGGCAGCTTCCCGGCCGGCGCGCTGGCAACCGGACCGGCGGGCGGGCCCCAGCCACTCAAAGGGATCGCCCGTCGCAGGCAAGCTCAAGGGCGGCCAACAGGTGTCTTCGGGGGCGTACTTTCACGTGCGCGATCCCGAGCGCGCCTGGGTCACTGGCGAGGCCGCACTGTGGCTCCATGAGGGCTTCGAGACACTCCATCGTGCACGGCCGGGCGCACCCCGGGCGACGGTGCTCGACGCGAGCTTCCAGCACGGGGGCCCCATCGCCCACCACCGCAGCCACCAGAGCGGCCGCGACGTGGACCTATCATATCTGCAACACAGTTGCTCTGGTCCGTGCCCGCAGCGGGCCCTCGCGCCCGTGGAAATCAAGGCAGCCGACCAGTGGATGCTGCTGCGCACCTGGCTCGCTCGCGACCAGGTCAAGTACATCTTTGTGGACCACGCCCTGCAAGCGCCGCTCTACGACGCCGCGGTCGCGGCTGGAGAGTCGGAGCAGGACCTTCGCAAGTGGATCCAGTACCCCAGAGGCCACACGGCGCCCGGCATCATCCGCCACGCGCCCAACCACCACGACCACCTGCACGTCCGGTTCGCGTGTGGTCCCCACGACGCCACCTGTCACAGTGCGCCCAGGCGAAAGCAACGGCCCGCACGGGGGCATGTAGACAGACTACTGAGCGCGCTGCGGTCTCTGTTTCGCTAGCCGTGTCCTTGCACCGGCGCCCCCGGGAGCCTGGCGGTGGTCTTGCTCGGGGCACGCTTGGCAGTCTTCTTCTTGGCGATCTTCTTCTTGGCAACCTTCTTCTTGGAGGCAGCAGCCTTCTTCGCCACAGCCTTCTTCTTGCCGGCAGCAGCCTTCTTCGCTACGGCCTTCTTCTTGCCGGCAGCCTTCTTCGCCACAGCCTTCTTCTTGCCGGCAGCAGCCTTCTTCGCTACGGCCTTCTTCTTGCCGGCAGCCTTCTTCTTGCCGGCAGCCTTCTTCTTGCCGGCAGCCTTCTTCTTGCCGGCAGCCTTCTTCTTGCCGGCAGCCTTCTTCTTGCCGGCAGCCTTCTTCTCGCTGGCCTGCCTGCCGCCGGTCCGTGTCTTGCGATAGGTGGGGGCACCGTTGCCGGCGGCCTTGGCCTGCTTGCCGTTGACAACGGCCGCGGAGGCCGAGATGTGATCCGTCTCGGCTTCGGCCATCGCCATGGTGCGAGCCCTTTCGGCGGCAGCACGGATCACGGGTCCCAGCACCTCATCCGGTGAGGTCTCGGTCGACCAGCCTAGCGGGGAGCCGAGCTGTCGCAGCAGGCCTCCTGAGCTTGCGGGGGGCTCAAAGGATAGCTTGAGCACGGGCAGTGTCTCGGGTGGCCGGTCCCAATCCGCCGCACTGACGTGGCCGAGGGCTACGGTCGGCACGGCAGGCCTGTCGGCCGCATTGACATCTTCACCCGTTTCCACGGAAGGCTCGTCATCCTGCGCGCGGGCCGCTCGCAGCGCTTGTAGCACCGCCTCCTTGCCGCGGCCACGCAACTCGAATAGCAGGAACGGATCTCGATCCAGCGCCTCCCCCAACACGTAGTGCGTGGCGGCGACGTGCTTGCACGGATTGGCCCAGTCGGGACAGCTGCAGGCTGTACGGAGATCGGCCTCTTTCGCCGGAAAGAGGCTCGCCCCAGCCGCCTCGAAGGCGGCGTCGATATCTCGCGGCATCTGGCCCGCGAGAAGCTCCGCGGAGAACTGGGCCTTCTCGGCCATGGCCGCAATGGCCTCGGTCCACACCCCTTCCGCCAGCCCGACCAAGGTGAGGGTCACTTTGTATGGTGTCGAGCGCGAACCCGTCACCTTGGCAGTCACCTTGCTGTCTTGGATGACGAGATCGTGGGTTCGTCCCGCGCGCGCATAGGTTCGACCGCGCGCGAGGCGGCTCGAGTAGCCATTGGAGATGTTCTCGAGCGCCTGAACCCAGCGCTGGCCCCACCAGGTGGAGCCGCTCTGCTTCATTTTGATGCCCCGTTTTGGCGGTGGCTTCTTGCGCGCTGGTGTGTACCAGCCCCAGCGGTCCCGCGAGCTCACGGCTGCACCGCCGCGGCGCGCCGCCTTCGGTGACCTGGCCGACGGCTTGGAGACGAAGTCGCGCGCCCAAACGCCTCATCCTCTGCGCCCAAGGCGACGTCAGTCGACAGCGCGAACAGGTCGCGAAGCTCGTCATTGGCGAGCTCCGTGATCCATTTCTCTCCCGTGCCCACGACCTTGGCTGCCAGCCCACGCTTGCGCTCAAGCATCGCGTCGACCTTCTCCTCGACGGTCCCAGCACAGAGGAGCTTGTGGACCTGCACCGCTCGCTTCTGGCCAATCCGGTAGGCGCGGTCAGTGGCCTGATCCTCGACAGCAGGATTCCACCAGCGGTCGAAGTGGAAGACGTGGTTGGCCGCCGTGAGGTTCAGACCCGTGCCGCCGGCCTTGACCGAGAGCACGAATACCGCCGGGCCATGGGGTTCGTCCTGAAAGCGGCGAACCATCTCGTCGCGCGCCTTGCGCCGCGTGCCCCCGTGCAGAAACACGACCTCGACCCCGAGGTGCTGCCCGAGATAGTGGACGAGGCGATCGCCCATCTCGCGGAACTGGGTGAAGACGAGCGCCTTGTCTCCTGCCGCGATGACCTCCTCAAGCATCTCTAGGGTGCGATCGAGCTTCCCGGATCGGTGAGCCAGCGGGCCTGGCTCGCCGAGGTACTGCGCCGGATGGTTGCAGATCTGCTTGAGGAACGCCAGCAGCGCGAGCACTCGCCCACGACGCTCGATGCCGTCGGCCGACTCGATGCGACGCATCTCCTCGTCGGCCACGGCCTGGTACAACGTCGCCTGCTCCCGGCTCAACGTGCAGACGACCTTCATCTCGTTCTTGGACGGCAAGTCTCGGATGATGGCCGGGTCACTCTTGAGACGTCGCAGCAAGAAAGGGCTGACAACCTTGCGCAACCGCGACGCCACCTCCGCATTGCCATAGCGCTCGATGGGAACGGCGAACTCGCGCCGAAACAGTTCGAGTGGTCCGAGCAACCCGGGGTTCGCGAATTCGAGGATCGACCACAGCTCGGCCAGACGGTTCTCGACCGGCGTCCCCGTAAGGGCAAACCGGTGTTGGGCGTGCAGGCCGCGCGCGGCCTTGGCAGTCGCCGAAGCGGCGTTCTTGATGTTCTGCGCCTCGTCCAAGACCACAGTCGACCACGGCACTTGGGCCAGGAGATCCGCATCGCGGCGCAACAGGCCATAGCTCGTGACCACAAGCGTGCCGGCCTTGCGAGGCATCTCGTTGGCCCCGCGCACCCGTTCGGCGCCGTAGTGGCGAACCACCGAGAGCCCGGGCGCGAAACGCCCGGCCTCCCGCTCCCAGTTCCCAAGCACAGAGGTTGGCGCCACCAGCAATGCAGGCCCCGGGCGCTCGGGTTCAGCCTCGCCCTCCCGACAGAGCAGGAACGCCAGGAGCTGCACGGTCTTGCCCAGGCCCATGTCGTCGGCGAGGCACGCTCCCAGACCCAACTTGCCCATCGAAGTCAGCCACGACAGACCACGCGCCTGGTACGGACGAAGGGTCCCAACGAAGCCATCGGGGGCGCGAGCCTCCTTGCCCGCACCGGCACGAAGCCTAGCGATCAGCTCCCCAAAGGCGCCGTCCACCGAGACTGCGACCATCGTGCCGCCACTGCGGGCCTCGCCCGCGAGCGCCGCCACCACGGCCTCCCGCGCGACGAGGGCTCCCGGACCCTGAGCCAGGCGTCGACCGATCTCGGCGAGTTCGTGGGGATCTATGGCGACCCACTGCCCGCGATGGCGGACAAGCGGCGCCTTGTGCTTGGCAAGCTGTTTCAGCTCACCCGCCGTGAGAGGCTGGTCACCGAGCGCGGCCTCCCACTCGAAGTGGACAAGCTCGTCGAGTCCGAGCCCCGCCACGCCCGACACGGCACCGGCGACCTTCGCGCTGCCACTCACCCGCATCCGCAGCCGCAGGCGCCGCTGGCCCGCAGCCGTCAGCTCCGCGGGGACTATGACGCCAAAGCCGGCGTCCGCGAGCGCCCGAGCGCCTTCGCTCAGGAACTCCCATGCGGCGGCGGGGGCCAACTCCAGGTGTTCCGGTTTGGGTTCAGCCAGCGACGCGCGCAGTGGTGCGAACACCCGCGCCGCCCGGCCAAGGGCCGCAAGCAGCGATTCCTGCGGATCGCGAAACGCGCGCCCCAGCTTCGCGAGCCTCCGCCCTCTTGTGCTCCAAGCCTCGGCAGCCGAGATCAGCAAGCTCGGATCGTTCGGAGACTGCAGAAGAAAGCGAAGCACGAACGGGTGACCGTCCCCCTCTGGTAGTTCCAGGCGGAAGCAGGCCCTCAGTCGATCGGGCGCGCCGAGGACGGGCTCACTCCAAGAGCCCAGATCGCCAGCAACGGAGCGTTCGGCAAAGCCCTCAACCTCGAAGGTCCCGTCGCCCGCCGACAGCGCCGCCCGCCAACGCTCCTCCCATGGCGTGAAGTCGTCGTCCCCACGCTTGCTGCGCCCTTGCTTTCTGCGCGAGCGGCCCCCTGGCAGCTCGGGCGCACCGTGGGCAGCCCGTACCAAGGCGTCGACCAGCGCATCAAGAAACGCTCGCAGCAGCGCCTCCGGAGCCCAGACGTCGCGCCCTTTGCCCGCGAGCGCGGGGACCGCGTGGGCCGCCGGCGGCATGCTCCTGGCAAGCGCGCCGACCTGGGCGGCGTCTTCAGACGACGACAGCGCGGCACCCCATCGCGCGACCACACGTCCGCCGTGTCGCGCGATGGTCGGCACGACGCGCTCGCGGCCCACGAGATCCAGCGCCACCTTACTCGCCAGGGTCCACGCGGCCACGGATCCCGAGAGCCGCGGCACCTGTTCAACAGGGACGGCGGCCAGGGCAGCAGCCGTATCGACCAGCGGCAGCTGGGTGCCGGCGACCCGAGCCCGTTTCTTCGGAGTCACCAGCTCCACCTCGTCCGGCGTGCCACCCCGGACAACCGCCAAGAGACCCGCTGGAGGACAATCGTCTCCCCACATGAAGAACGTCTGCCGCTCGGGGACAAACACCAACGCCATGGGGACCGGTCTTCGCACGAAAGGCCCGTTCTCGAAAGACGAGAGTGCACCGGTCTCCAATGGGTGACATCGACCCTCTCGCAATTCGGGTTGACACCGCCAGGAGGGAGGCCAGGATCGCTACAACCGCGCCCTGTGCCTGGTGCGCCTGCGACGTCACAGGGAGGCGATCGCTGCCCTGAGCCCACTGACCGACGGCCGCCTGCCCGAATACCGAAGGCGTGAAGCAAGGGTCCTTCTCGAAGTCCTGCAGCGTACGCCCGCACGGGGGGTCTCGCTGTAGCTAGGCTGAGGCATGCACGATAGCCACGCTCACTTTGGCTCATCGACGGGAGCCTGGCTCAGCCGTTCGGTCACACAAGCCCGGCCTGGAGCGCCACGTGAGCGATCACGATGAGCGTCAGCGTTCGGAACTGCCAACGCTACCGGGATGGGTGAAGGGATGAAGGCCAGGGCCACGGGCCCCGAAGAAGGCTCTGACCAACGCAACTCGCCGCGCCGGTGGCTCGAACTCGCCCTCGGGTCCGTCCAGCTGACCGTGGGTACCGGGTGGGGCCTCTGGAGCTGCTATGAGATTGTCGAACACAACACGGGCATGGCGGAAATCGGTCCCCTCTATGGTATCGGCATGGGCCTAGGAGCGGTTGCCCTTCCCGGGTGGTTCCTGGTGCGCGGTGCTTCCAATGGGTGGTCGTGGCAGCTTCTTCCCGCCATGCTAGCGCTGCAGGTCATCGTCGAGCACGTGCGAGTGAAGCTGCTGCCATGAGCAGCCACAGGCTTGCCGCTCGAGATCTCAGAGATCCACAACTTCGCGAACCCGGATGAGAAGCGTTTGCGACTATTCCTTCGTCGCGTAGCTGAGGAGGTCAGGCGACTGTCCGCCGCATGCGCCGACAAGAGCTAATTCTTGAGCTATGCTCGTTGACTGTGAACTCACTCGATCTGATCCTGGGCTTCGCCGAGAACAATGCCTGGGCGAATCTGCGCCTGTACGCGGCGTGCGCGTCGCTCACCGATTCGGAAAGGCGCGCCAGGCGCACCTCCTTCTTCCCAACGATTCACGCGACGTTGACGCACATCGAGTTGGTGGACGAGTTTTACATGGATGCCCTGGAGGGGGGCGGACGCGGGCGGGCGATCGTTGCCGACGACGATCCGTTCGACAGCTTCGATGACCTGATGCGGGCGCAACGGGCGGTGGATCGGCGGCTGGTCGCCTTCGTGCGGCAGCTGACGGGCGAGTCCGCCTTGGACGACGTCCGAACCCTGGAGCGCCAGGATCACGTTCAGACCGAACGGGTGGGAGATGTCCTGCGCCATCTCTTGCAGCATCAAGTCCACCACCGGGGTCAAGTCCACGCCATGCTCGCGGGGACCGCCGTCGCTCCGCCACAGCTGGATGAGTTTTTCCTGGCCGAGGATCTTCCGCTCCGACGCGCAGAGCTCGAGGCCCTGGGAATGAGGACCCGCTGAAGCGACGCTCGCTCCCGGGGAGGCTTTCACGCTTGTTGTCGAAGGACCGGGGTTGGGTCGGCCCTTGCTCGTTTCACGTGCACCTAGACGACGCCGCGGTCACACTATTTGCCGCGCAATTCCAAGTGGTTCAATCCGCCGCACCGGCTTGTGCCCCGGCCTTCCAAGACGACGCTGAAGCGGGCCATTTCACCGGGCAATCGCCACGGGGTACAAAGGTCAGATGCTCCACTTCCGCGCTCCAACGCCCGCGCCGATGCGGTCCCTGGCGCTTGCTGCTGCAGTCCTCCTGTTCGCATGCTCCAAGGACCGACCGACGGTCACCATCACGGTCAAGAAGAGCGACATCCAACAGCGCCTGGACGCCAAGTTCCCGGTCACCAAGAGCAAGTTTCTATCCGACGTGACGCTCAAGAATCCCCGCGTCGTCCTTGAAGACGGGTCGGATACGATCGGCATGGACTTGGACGTCGAGGTCGCAGTGCCGGTCCTTGGCAAGTTCACCGGGTCGCTCAGGGCGAGCGGCAAGATCTCCTACAAGTTCGAGGACAAGGCGTTCTACCTGCTAGAGCCCAGCGTGGAGCAGATCACCATCGACGGTCTTCCCGAGGACAAACTCGAAAAGGCGCGCAAGCCGATTGAAGTGGTGGCGGGAAACTATCTACGAACGCACCCGGTCTACGAGTTCCAAGGCCGCAACCTCAAGGAACTCACCGCCGAGTACGTGCTGCGCAGTGTTCTCGTGGAGAGCGGTGAACTCAAGGCGGTGATTGCCCCGCCCTTCTGAGCCGGGACACGCGCAGCGCACGGGAAGCGACGTTGTTAGCCGCGCGGCTTGGTGTCCCAAGCTGTGATACGCCGAGGCCAGGCGCCGCCGGGCGTCGCAAACGCCTTGCCGCCTACCACGGCCGGCAGTAGTACTCGGTATGCGCCCAGCCTTTGCGGCGATTGTATGGACGGCTGCCCTGTGCTCGCTTGCCTGTGGGCCCGCCGGGCGCCCTCCTTCGCCTGCACCCACCCGAGATGGAACAGCGCTGTCACCCTCGACCCGCCAGGCGTCGGTGACCGGTCGGGTGGCGATCACCATCGACGATATTGGCCTCGACAGCGCCAACAACGACTCCGCCACAACGCAGGCCATCGTCAGGAGCCTGCTTGCCGTACAGGCCCCCGTGGCGGTCTTTGCCAACTGTGCGCAGCTAGAGTCCCAGGCGCTCGCGCTCTGGCGAAACGCCGAAGTCACCTTCGGCAACCACACCCACAATCACCTGGATATCGACAAGGACCCCAGTGGTGACAAAGGTCTGGGGGAGCGATGGTGGGAAGAGGTCGTGCAGTGCGATCGACGGCTCGAGAAGGCACTGGGGCGTCGGGTTCGCTACTTTCGCTTCCCCTATCTGCGCTACGGGCGCACCGCGAAGCGCCGAGACGAAGCGGCCCGTCGCTTGAAGGGACTCGGCTACCGGGTAGCCCATGTGACCGCGGCGACGTCTGAGTGGCTCTTGGCCGAGTACTACGACCGAGCCATCGCCGCGGGAAACCAGGGCCTGGCCGATCAGATCGCCCGTGCCTTCGTGCAGCACATGGTCCAAACGCTGATGGACGCCCGCAGCGTGACGCGTGAAAAGACAGGCCGCGAAGCGGCCCAGATCACGCTACTGCACCCAAGCCCCCTGGTTGCCCATCACTTGCTCCCGGCGCTGGAGGCGCTGCAGCAAGCGGGCTGGCAGTTCATCCCCTTGAAGGAGGCGCTGGCGGACCCGCTGTATGCTCGGGCCGATGAATATATCGGCGGCTGCGGGTGTTCATGGCTCGCCCGCATCAGACCGGCCCTGTCCTACGCGCGCGGGGACAGGTACATCTTTGGGGACTACGAGGAGGAGTTTCGGCGGCGGTTCGACCCGCTTCTCCGTGCCGAATGACGCGTGCGTGGAGAGCTTCGTCGATGAGATGGCCCTGGCAGCGGGCCAGGATCCTGTCGCATTTCGACGATACCTGCTGCGCAACCATCCTCGTCACCTCGCTGTCCTCGACAAGACCGCGGAACAGGCCCCGTGGGGTCAGGTGAGCCATCCGGACGCCAAACAGGGGGTCGCGATGTTCGAATCCTTTGACTCCATGATTGGCAGGGGCGCCCTACCGACCTGACACGAGCCCCTCCCCTGCCAACCTTCGAAGACACACAACCGCCTGCTCGCCCTTCTCCGCCGGAACAAAGAGGTGATCGTGGTGGGCCCCCGCGATCACGTTGCATGCGATGCCCTCGCCCGCCAGCGCAGTGGCGACCGCCGCGGTCAGGCCGACGGCAAGTAGGTCCGAGCGAACCTCCAGGGTGATCCAAGCGGCGCGAAACAGCGCCTCCAGACCCGCGCCGTGGGCGTCGGCCTCCTTCACAACAACCGTCAAACCCTCGGTCTCCTGGACCGTCGCCACCGCGTCGACGCGGCCGGGATCCATACCGGGGGGCAGCAGCGCGAATACGAAAACGCCCTCGTGCAGGACGGGCTGCATCGCGCGCACTA
>JAPPOR010000157.1 GCA_028817905.1 Myxococcales bacterium | reverse complement strand
CATCTCGCTCTCCCGGCGCGCGTCGAGCCTCGAAAGCTCGATGCGAACCTGCCAAGTTCCCCGATGGCCTCCTAGGACCCAGCGTTCCGCGGGTGACGGCCCGCTTGCCTCACCACCGGTGGTTCTGTGCCGCGAGCGGTGCCCGGATCTAACGCATGGGAGCCAAGGTGTCTCCGTGCGCGGCCAAGCGGGCCTGCCGCCTCGACTCGACGCCCCGGACAGGAGAACTTCCTCCAGCTGGACGAGTCGGGGCTCTTGGTGTAGCGGGTGAGCGTTCCGACCGCCACCGCGAGGCCCTGAAGGAGGACGCGAGGATGCGTGGGCTCTTCGATCTGAGCGGCAAGGTAGTGCTGGCAACCGGCGCGAACAGTGGCATCGGGCTTGGTTTTCTACAGGGCTGCGCCAGGCACGGCGCAGACGTGGTCGTCTGGAGTCGGCGGGTGGAGCACAATGCGGCAGCAGTGGACGCGCTTCAGGCCCTGGGCGCGCCGCGTGCTCACGCAGAAGCCGTGGATGTTGCTGACGAAGGCGCGGTTGCCGCAGCATTCGCCAGCACGCTTGACGTCATGGGCAGGGTCGACTGCGTGTTCGCGAATGCCGGGTTCCACCACCGCGCCGAGTCGTTTTCGGACCTGAGCAGCGCGCAATACCACCAGCTGCTCGATGTCAATCTGCACGGGGCGTTCTACACCCTGCGCGAGGCCACCCGGCACATGCGTAAACGGGCACGCGCCGGAGACCCTGGTGGCTCGCTGATCGCGTGCGGCAGTTTGTCCATGTTCCACGGCCTGCAGGGCATGGAGCACTATGCCGCTGCCAAGGGAGCGTTGTCGGCGATGATCAAGGGTCTGGCCGTCGAGATGGGGCCCTACGGAGTACGCGCCAACATGCTCGCGCCGGGCTTTATCATGACCGGCATGGCGGACGGAGACCCACGGGCCGAGCAGGTCTCCCAGCGCTTTGCCGCGATCACACCGCTTGGGCGACCAGGAGAGATCTCGGACATCGAAGGCCCGGCGGTGTATCTGGCCTCGGACGCGTCGCGCTTCCACACGGGTGACATCCTTGTCGTTGACGGCGGCCGCCTCGTCAAGGCGCTGTAGCGAGGCTCCTGCTCCGTCGGTCCGACTACCGTTGCTCTGCGGCCTTGTCCGCGACGGGATGGACCCGCAGATAGTCCGAAAAGTACGGCTCTAGTTCGCGCCTTTGAAGTCCCCACTGTGAGAGCGAGTAGCGGTGCTGCCCAAAGCGCCCCTTGGGATTCTGCGCCAGCCAGGCCCCCATGCCAGCTTCGGCGGGCTCGGTCCACGGGTCGCCAAGCCAGGCGTAGACCTTTCGCATCTCCGCCACGGGATCACCGACAAGGTCGTTGTAGTACAGGTGGTAGATATCGCCGGGTCGCTCTCGACTGAGCTCGAGGGGACGCGAGAGATGCAGCGCGAGCTGCAGCGGAAAACGCTCGCGCATGTAGTCGATGTCAGCGTCCTTGTTAAAGATCTTCCGCGAGTGCCCCCGCATGCTCATGGACGAGGCAAACGCCGCATACGGATCGCGGTGAGTCCAGATCACCTTCGCATCGGGGAAGACCGCGAACAGCGTGCGGATGAAGACCGAATCCGAGGGCATCTTGAGCACCCAGCGCCCAGGATTGGTCGACTGCAGGGTCTGCAATACACGCCTCCGATGCACGAACGCGGACGCCATGTCGCAAAATAGGATCCAGTCGTGATAGGTCGGCGTAGTCGAAAGGACCGCGTACATCATGGACTTAAAATCTTGGGCCAGCAGATGCACGCACTCGGTGGGGCCATCTCCAGCTTCGAAGTGCTGGGCAGCACCGGTGGGATTACCCTTGATGATCCGCTCGTCCTTGACTTTCTCTGCCAAACAGCGCGGGTCGGTGCGGAGCGCGCCGGGCGCAGCGGGCGGCACCACGTTGTACGCCTCCCACTTCAGCAGCGAGCGGTTGGCCGGGTCCGCATCGAGCAGATAGCTCACCATCGTTGTTCCGGAGCGCGGAATCCCGAGAATGAACACGGGCCGCTTGACCGGAACGTTCGTGATATGCGGATGGTTGCGGATGAAATCGTCGACGCGCATGCGGGTCGCGAGCGCGTCGGTATAGCGCGACTTCATCATGGCTGCGCCGCGCTCGGTGAGCGAGTCGGCTTTGTTGTGGTCCCGCAGCAGAATCTCGAGGCCTTCACGCCACGTATCTGCAGCCGGGTCCGGCAGCCCGGTCCCGGCGCGCGCATCATTCAATATCTCGTCGAGCTGCATACCGATTGCTTTCATTCGAAGTTCAACAGGACCTTGGCCGCAACGCTCGGGTCGTTGGCGGTCTCGAACGCCTCTAGGAACTCGGAGAATGCGAAGCGGTGGCTGATCATCACCTCCGGATCGATCTCTCCCGTCGCCAGACGCTGCATGACCTCCGGGAATTCGGTTGGATAGCCGGAGGACCCGATCACACTGATCTCCTTGCTCATGAGTTTCGTGCCGTCCAGGACCACCGGCTTGCGCTGTAGGGCCAGGCTGATGATGCGGCTACCCTTGTTGCAGAACGCGGCAATCTCGGCGAGCAAGCCGGGCGCACCGCTCGCCTCGATGTACACGTCCGTAAGCGGATAGCTGCTGCCGAACAGGCTGCCCTCTCCTCGCAGCTCGCGCAGAACCGCGTCGGGCGCATTCTCGCGCGGGTCGAACGTGGCTCGCGCACCCAACTCCTGCGCACGCCGGCGCCGTAGTGGTGACAGATCGAAAGCCACGATGTCCTCGATGCCGCGCCAGCGCAGCGCCATGATGACGCCGAGCCCTATTGGGCCGACTCCGAAGATCGCTACGCTTTCGCTAGGCTTCGGGTCAGCCCGGTTGACCGCGTGGGCACCAACCGAGATCGGCTCCACGAGTGCAGCGTATTCGAAGCTCAGCCCCGTCGGGACCCGGCACAACGACTGGCTATGACTGTCCACTCCACGAAGCACGACGTAGTCGCCAAAGCCGCCGCACTCGCCACCCCGCCCCACATCCGCGGGGCTGTTGTAGGAGTTGTACGCGACGCGGTCGCCGCGCGCGACGCTCGCAACATTCGCTCCCACCTCAAGTACCTCGCCCGCGAACTCGTGCCCGAGGGGCATCGGCCGACCATAGCGACTGCCCATGCTACGGAAGTGCAGGTCCGTGCCGCAAATGCCAGCCGCCGCGACTCTGATCATCACATCATCCGGTCCGACGTCGGGCCGCGTTGCATCGTCGAGCCGTAGATCGTCTGGTCCGTGTAGCACTGCCACTCTCATGGGCTCCTCCTTGACAGGTTGACAAGCATGCCGGATCAATCCGAAGCACCTCTTGCGTTTGGATGAAAGCCATGACCGATAAGCCGAACATTTCGCACAACGGATTGCGCGTCGCCGAGTTGATCCGATCCGGTGACGGGCAACAGGCGGCGATTGAGCGCGCTCCGGGCGTGTACGAGAACCGAGGCATCGGAAACAGCTACTTGCTGACGACCTCCGCGGGTGACGTGCTCGTGAACGCAGGGGCTCTCCAGGACGCGCGACGTGGCCGTGAACTGTTTAGCAAGGTCTCCACGAAACCGATTCGCTACATCGTCCTGACCCAGAGCCACGCCAACCAATACGGGGGGCTGGAGGTCTACAAGACAGCCGACAACACGGTCATCGCTCACCGCAACTACGTCGACGACCGGCGGTATGCTGAAGCACTGAGCACGCACTACCGACGTGGCTCCAGAAGAATGTTCAAGCGGATCGCGGGATCCGTCGAGGACATCGTGCCGACGCGCGAGGTGACACCCGACCTGTTCATCGACGAAAGCCACGCTTTCACGCTCGGCGGCCGCCGCTTCGAGGTTCTTTGGACCCCCGGCGGAGAAACACGCTGCGCTGTCATCGTGTGGCTCCCGGACGAAGCCATCGCAGTGGTGGGCAACTTGTTCGGGCCGATCTTCGGCAACCATCCGAACCTCAATACGATTCGTGGCGACAAGCCTCGCTCGGCGCTCCAGTTCATCGAGTCGCTCAAGATGCTGCGCAGTCTCCAACCCGCGCTGGTGCTGACCGGTCATGAAGACATCCGAGGCGCCGACCACATTGCCAGCGCAATCACGCGCATCATCGACTCGGTGCAGTGGGTTCACGACCGCACCCTCGAAGGCATGAACGCGGGCACTGACCTGCGGACGCTCATGCGCGAGATCGAAACGCCGCCGGAACTCACGCTCACAGAAGAGTACGGCAAGGTAGCGTGGAATGTGCGCGCGATCTGGCACGAGTACAGCGGCTGGTTCGACCCGGATCGCGGTACGACCGAGCTGTATGGCGTTCCGCCATCCAGCGTTGCGTTCGCTGTGGCCGAGCTCGCGGGTGGTTCCGAACGCCTCGCAGAACGTGCCCGCGGGTTCGTGGCGGACAGTAGGCCACTGGAAGCCTTGCACGTGCTAGACATCGCCCTCGCAGCGCAGCCCGACTGCGCCCTCGCACGGGACGTCAAGCGCGAGGCACTGGAACGGCTGCTCGAGCAGACAGGTGGCAAGAACCTGTGGGAGCGCATGTGGATCGGGTCGGAGCTTCGCGCGCTGCAAGCGCCGTCACCCGAGTAAACGCGGCGGCGATCCTCCCAGGCGCGCCGACGCGAACTTCCAAGCGCGCTACCGTGTGCCGTCATCCACTGCTGCTGCATTGAGCGACCCTTGCGCGATGCTACTGGGGCGGGCTGCTATAATCAACAACGATGTTGACTAGCCCGGATCACTCGTCCTCCGTAGCCCGCCCACATCTGTCAGACAGGCGGAGTGCGCAAGCAGTGTGACAACGATGAGGGTCGCCTCACTGGACCAGCAAACACTGGTAGCTCGAACTGCGAACCCGTGTTGAGCAGAAGCATGCACAGCACCACATCAGCAGTCCTGGTCGGGCGCCCTTGGTACGACTGTTGCGGCGGCGCTGACGAAGCCTTTCAACCACGGCGTCGACCGGCCGCTCGTCGCGGGGTCGCTTGTCGCAAGGCTCATCCATCACCAACTCGCGCGCCCTCGCACAACAACTCGAGCCCACAGCGCTTTCGCCTCAGTCGCGAGTATTCCCTCCTTCACCGAAAGCCCTGCGAAGCCGATCACGTGCACGAGCATCACGTGCCCTGGTGATGGATGCGGGCTAGCGTTCGGAATAGGGGGCGCGCACGGTTTGCTCGATCGTGAAACGCGGAGAGAAGCCCAGTTCGTCGCGCGCGCGTCGATCGTCGACCATACAGATGTACCGAAGATGGTCCAGCTCCGGTGTGGGAAAGCTAACCGCGCGGTAGTTCCAAAGACGCTTCATGAGCGTGTTGATCAGGGGCCCGGGAATGGCGGTTGGGTGCTTGCCTGCCAAGCGCAGCATGCGGGAAAGCGGCATCTCCCCAGGGCCTCGTAGGTTGTATACGCCACGGGCGCCGGGCCGCAGCGACAGATGGATCGCCTCGATCACGTCCCGCTCATGGATGACCTGCATCATTGGGTCGAAACCCATCACGGTGATCGGCTTGTCCATCCGGACGTAGTTGCTGGGCGCGTTGCGTGTCTTGCCCAGGATATGGCATGGGCGAAGAATCACGGTATCGATGTCCGGCTCCTTCCAAAAGAAGCTCTGTGCCAGGATGTCGACCTCGACCAGGTCGCGGATCTGGGAGAATTCTTGAGCACCGAGAAGCGGAGCATCCTCCGTTAGGAAATGCGGGTTGTCGGGGCTGGGCCCATAGAGCGACGCGGTTGACAGGACGATCAGCTTCGGAACCTGGTACTGCGAGACTGATTCGAGCAACTTCTGGAAGCCAACGACGTTCCAGGAGTGGTGGGTCCGGTCGCTCTCCCTGAGGTTGTGCATCGTACCGAGGTGAACCACGGCCCGGATATCGCCGCTGCGAAAGATGTCGCGCGATTTACGACGCCTCAAATCGGTCTGAACGTGCACGACGTCGCGCGGCTTTCCATCGAACGCGCGCCGGTCGATGCCGATCACGGGCCCCTCGCGATGAAGACGTCGCGTCAGCAGGCGACCCATGCGACCGCAGATACCGGTGATCACGATCGCGCCGTCGTCCGGACTGCGGTCCTCGCGGGCGGGCCGCGTCGTGGTGTGCGAAGGCAATAACGCCCGTTGTCGACGCGCCGCCCGCCGCTTGGCCCGGGCCGGTTTGGCGCGCGCGGTCGTGGCCTCGGAATGTGAAGCCTGCTCGGAGGCGGACGGCGAGTCGCCAGTCACGCCCTTGCCGCGCGCACGCGCCGCGGGCCGCTTTTGTCTGGATCGGTGCTCTGACACGCGCGCGATACTACCAGGCCGCGGGCGTTCGGCAGCCCGCAGGTCGTCTTCGCAGCAGCCCGGCCCCCTTCGCCCACGGGAGCGGATCGCGCACGGACTCGGCTTCACAGGACCTCTCGACGACCGACCGGCACCCCTCGCCACAATGCTGGAGGGAGGGGACCACCCTTGTGCCGCCGAGACGGCGCAAGGCGCAGCGTTCCTCCGCAATCCAAATGTAGGCAACTTCCTACTAAGACCGACATCTGCGTGCGGCCCCAATCCCGTTGAACCCGCCCCTATCTCGGGGGATGCTTGTCAGAGGAGGCGTCCTGGGAACGATTCTTCCGTCGCGCTCGCCCCGGGGGACTGCGCGGTGGCCGTTTCGTAGTCCGCAACGGCAGATGTGAACGACGACAGCAGCGACAAAGACGCCTCCAGCGAAGAGACCATCTCGCAGCGCCCGATCGCCCGCGGAGCCGCTCGTGGAAGTCAACGTCCGGGGCCCCCCCAGGAGCGTTCCGCAGGCCAGCGCGACTCGCGGCCCCCCTCGGAGTCGCAGGCCGTTGCGACCTCCGGTCCGGAGGTTGCCTCCGAGGGCCCACCCTCCGTGATCCCCTCAACCCAGCCTGGCTCCACTGGTGATACGCCCAGGAGCGGGGGAGAGCTCGATGACGCCCTCTCCCAGATCATCATCACCGAGGAAGCGACGCGCGCAAAGGCATTTGCGATGCTGTGCATCGTCGTCTCCAGCCTGGCGCTGGGCTGCCTGAGTTTCCTCGGGGGCGACCCCACGGCCCGAGCGATCTGCGGCGTCGCCCTCGTTGCGATCATCGCCACCAGTATCTGGACCCACTGGCGACTGAACCAGCCGCGCCCGCGTCTTACGGTCACCATGCGCATCTTTGGCGCGGTTGCGGTCCACGCCGTGCTCGCGGTCGAGTTCTACATGGGCTTCCTGTCGCCGGTCACGGTAGTGATGAGCCTGGGCGTCTACTACGTCAGCATGTCGCGCGACACGCTGTTCGCCACGCTCTTCGCAGGACACCTCATCCTAGGCTGGTCGGTGGGGGCGACACTCATGGCAACCGGGGTCCTGGAGGATCGCGGGCTGTTCCGCCAGAGCGACCTGCCCCCCGAACGCATCGCCTTCGCCGTGGTGGCGGTCACGATGACGCTCGCAACCGCCTCATGGGCCGCACGGCTGTCGCGCCGGGCACTGCACCATGCGATCAGAACGGCGCATGAGGCGCTCGTCCAGGTGGACAATCGCGAGGCCCAACTTGCGGAAGCGCAAAACCAGCTTGATCGCGCCATCCGCCTAGCGGTCGGACAGCCTGGCCGCTACACCGGTCAGGTAGCGGGCCAGCACGTCCTGGATGTCATCATCGGGTTTGGCGCCATGGGCGAGGTCTACTCCGCGGAAAGCTGCATCGACAGCGCTGCCAGCGCGGTCAAGCTCCTGCGGCCCGAGGCGCTCCAGGATGAGACCCTGGTGGACCGGTTCCTACGGGAAGCGAGCATATACCAGCGCCTGGCGCACCCCAACGTCGTTGGCATTCGCGAAGTGGGCCGCATGGGTGACGGCGCGCCCTTCATGGCAATGGAGCTGCTCCAGGGCCAAGATCTGGCCGCCATCCTGCGGCGGCGCGATCGCCTGCCGTGGCCGGAGCTGATCGACCTGGCCCGCAGCCTGGCCGGCGCGTTGGACCATGCCCACGAAGCGGGCGTCATCCATCGCGACCTCAAACCCCACAACATCTTCCAAGTCGTCGGACAAGACGGCCAGCGCGTCTGGAAGATTCTGGATTTCGGCATCTCAAAGCTGGTCTCCGCACAGGCTACGCTCACCCAGGATAGCGTCGTGGGAACACCCAGCTATATGTCGCCAGAACAAGCGCAAGCGCGGGCGATCGACCACCGCAGTGATCTCTTCGCCATGGCCTCGGTGATCTACCGCGCTGCGACCGGTAGGCCCGCATTTCCGGGCAAGGACACGCCAAGCATCATGTTCGACGTCGTGTACCGCATGCCGCAGCGCCCGACCACAGTAGTCCATGATCTGCCTGCGGAGATCGACATTGTGCTGGCGATCGGCATGGCCAAAGCCCCCGAAGACCGTTTTGCATCGGCGCACGACTTCTTCGTGGGGCTAGAGGCTATCGGAGGCGATGGTCTGGATGCCCGGCTCGAAAGACGTGCTCGCAAGCTCCTGGCCAAGCACCCATGGGGTCAATCGACCGGCTTTCTCCGCGGGGAACCTAGCGGCGGCTTCTTGTTGAACACCTAGCCCGGATGATTCATGAACTCTGCGTCGGATCGCGCAGGGATTCGGCTTCACACGGCTTTTCGGCGACCGACCCACATACTGCCTGTATTTGCGAGGGCGACGAAAGGCGTGTGAAGTCGAAGAACAAGCGAGGCGATGCAGAGTTCATGAATCATCCGGGCCAGCTAGCTCAGCCAAACGCGCGGACATCGGTGTCAGCGTGGCTGCCTGTCGCCCCGCTGGGCAAGCCATACCTCAAAATGGGACAAGTCTAAGAACACTGGAAGTCGGGTGCGGACGCCGGCTGCGCCCTGCCCTCCGATCACAAGCGCGGTCGATGCGGGCAGGTTCTGTCGCAGTTCCCTGAGCGCGCCCTCCACTGGGGCGCGTTCGCTTCCTGCAGCGGTGCTCACGAGCACGGCCTCGGCATGGTGATGGTCTGCCGCAGCGGCGATCTCTCCGGGGGGCAAGTCGACGCCCAGGAAGACCACGCGGCCACCTGCCAGCACCACGCACAATGCCACAAGGTGGAGTCCCAGCACATGCCGTTCACCCGGAAGTGTCGCGAGCACATAGATGGGACCGGTGGCCGCATCGCTGATCGGGCGCCATTGACCGGCGAGAAACTCCCTGAGACGCTCGCTTGCGAAGTGTTCGTGTCGCACGCCTAGCCGTCCGCTGGCCCAGCGGTCGCCGAGCTCGATCAGAAATGGGCTGACGCAATGCTGCGCAAAGTCCCGCGCCCCCAGCTCATTCCAGGTGGCGCGCAGCTCCCGGTCCAATGCTCGGCCCTCGTAGCGCTCGACGTGCTCGAACCAGCGCTCGAGGCGTTCTGCGGCGACTTTGGAATCCCCGTCGCGGGCCGGGGCCGGCCCACCCCCGACGGGCTCGGCACCCGATGCACCATCCGCAAGCACCAGCAACTGCCGCAACGACCGCTCGTCGGCGGCCAGCGCATCGGCGGGCCGATGACCGAGCTCCATGGCCCGCAGAACCAATCGCAACCGGTCGATGGTCGCCATGGGATACCTGCGATGCCCCGAGTGGGTACGCTTCGACGCTGGGAAGCCGTAGCGCCGCTCCCAGGTACGCAGGGTCTCCGTGGGAACACCCGTTGCCCGCGAAAGGGCGCCGATACTCAGCTGTGACGGCTCCTTCGACATGGTCGTGCTCCCCGGACGGGCGTGGGTACCCGAGCTGGTCTGCCACCCCAAGCTTAGTACGACTTGGTCACATCCGTCGTGATGGATCGCGGAGGACCCGGTTTTCACAGGGGCCGAAGGGTGGATCGCTTTCGAGGAGGCCGCGGATGCTGTGGAAACCGGGGACAAGCGAGGCGCGCGTGTG
>JAPPOR010000140.1 GCA_028817905.1 Myxococcales bacterium | reverse complement strand
CAACCTCGCCCTCCAGCACCGCCCGCGCCAGCGTATCCGCCGCGCGATCGGCTTCCCCGCCTGCACATCGAGCACCAACCGCCGCGCCAAGGCCGCAACCCCGTCCACGTGTCCCCGAAGTGTCCCCACAGAGGAGTTAGCCGTATGAGATCGCTCGGATTCGTGTGGGCTGCCTACGCCGAAGGTCATAGGCTCGAATCCTATCGGGAGTGCCAAGACATCCTTGCTGTTTTTGGGTGGATCTCGGGGGGACCACAGCCAGCGATTCCGTCCCCCCGGGGGACAGAACTATGGGCGAGCTGCTCGAGCGCCTCGCGGGCGTTTGCGAGCGGCTACTGGAAGGGGCCGCCACCGATGACAATCGCGCTTTGGCGAGGGCGGTGATCGACCAGCTGCGCGGGCGGCCGTAGCGGCCCGGCCCGGGAGCGGGTGCTAGGGTTGGCCCGTGCCCTGGCTAGAATCCGAGCACCCGAGCGACGACCAACTGCGAGCCTACCTCGACGAGTGCTGCCCGTGGATCGGGCAGCCCGAGCCGGCCATCGAGGGGCACTTGGCCATCGGTGAGGCGTGGTCGCTCGGCGCAAGCGAGCTGCACGAGTGGGCACGCGGCGCCCTGTGGAACGCGCTCAAACGCTTGGATGCCCTCCCTCGCTCTGATCCGTTCTGGGTCGGCACCAACAATCGACCGACCGTTCCCAAACTTGTCGAGCACGCGGCCGGCTTGCTTGAGCGTGATCCCGATGATGTCGCCGCCCTCGAAACGCAAGCGGCGATCGCAGTCCCGCGGTGCCCTACTGACTTCGCCAGCGACGCATGGCTGCGCCTTTGGCAGCTTGGCTCTCTCGACGTGCGACTTGGCGTCATCGCGGCGTTGTGGTGCGAGCTGAACTGCGGGAGTGCATTGCGCGAGAAGTGGTCCGGCGATCGCGGCTTCGCAGAGGCAGCGCGACCCCATGTGATGCCTCTTGAGCAAGCCGCATCCGATGAGCTTCGTGTCTTCGCAACGCGGCTAGGCGCCTAGCCGGTATCGGTCCGGTGCAGACGAATGGGACGAAGGCTCGCGCGGAAGCGAATTGGGCGCGGAAGCGAATGGGGGACCCTCCGGCGGTGGGCCGAGGCCGCTCTCCAACACCGCCCGCGCCAAGGCCACCCGTGTCGCGCCGCGCGATCGGCTTTCCGGCCTGTACATCGGGCACCAGCCGTCGCGCCAGCGCCGCGGCGCTGTCCAAGTGTCCCCGAAGTTTCTCCACAGAGGGGTTAACCGCATGAGATCGGTCGGAATCGTGTGGGCTTCCGAAGCCGAAGGTCATAGGGTCGAATCCTATCGGGAGTGATATGTATGACTTGGTCGCCGAGGGCCCCTCGGTCTGGGAGCAAATCGGCGGCGCGGGGCCGCTGTCGCTCGAGGCCTCGGCGCCCCACGCGCTGGCGGACGAGCGCGAGCCAGGGCTGCCCGCAGAGTCGACCGGTGCGCGGATGGTCGCGATAGGGCGCGCCTTCGGACAGGGCGACGACCCATGAGCGTCGAGCCCCCGATCGCGCTCACTTACGCCCGGCTCGCCGTCGTGCTGGCGACGACCGCGTGCCTCGCGCTCGCCCTGACGCCGGACGGACCGCTGGGCATCTGGCCTGGTACGGCGCTCGCGGGCGGCGTGGGGCTTTCCGGTGCTTGGTTCACGGCCCGTCGTGAGCTAGCCCCCCTGCTTCGGCCGGGCGTCCAACAGGTCGTGATCGGTCTGGCGCTGGGCGCGCTGATGGCGGCCGCGACGCACCTGCTCTATGTGCCCCTCGCGGCCCGGGTGCCCGGCGTGGCCGCGCAGGTCGCGGCGCTATACGCGATCTTCGACGTGGCGCCCGGTCGCGGAGCGGTGCTGCCGATCGTGCTGGTGGTTGTGACCGCCGAGGAGCTGGTGTGGCGCGGCCTCACGTACGGTTGGTTGCGCACGCGACTGGCCCCGGTGGGGGCCATCGGGTGCGCCACGGCGCTCTATGCCGTGCCGCAGCTCGCGGGCCCATCCTGGGTGCTGCTGGTCGCCGCGCTCGGCTGCGGCGCGGTGTGGACCGCGCAGCGTGCGCTCTTCGGCTCGCTGGTCGTGCCCCTGTGCACCCACCTGACCTGGGACTTGCTGGTGATGGGGCTGTTCCCGCTGACCTGAAACGCGCCCGCCCTGTGCGGGGCCGCTTCACCCGGCCTGTGCCGGGATCCCTCCTGTGCTCAAGGGTCGTTCCCCTTCCGGTTCGGGGCTCGATCAACGGGTAGCTTGCCGCCGGCAGGTTGCGCACCATAACTGTGACGTGCCAAAGGACGGAACGCTTTCCGAGACTGCGGCGCGCGCCTTCCCTACCGGTGCGACCGGTTTCGTGGGACGCGCGCTGGGTTCTTGGAATCCGCACCCTGGCGGCCCTCCTGGAGCCCTCCTGGAGCCCGCCGGCGTTCCCGCGGAAACGCCGGTGGGGCTCTTGCGGAGTCACCGCTGTTTCGTCACGGCACGCAATACGTGGCGAGGAAATCATGGCAGGCCTGGCGTTCTGCTGCCTTCGTGGCTTCCGCGGTGCTGTATGGGATCAGCGTGTTGACCAGCGTATCCACTCCGCCGCCGCTTTCTCTTCGGTCCTCTCGCACTTGCGCGTAGCAGCCCTCACCGGCAGCACCGAAGGTGCGCACCGAAAGAATGAGGTCCGTCGCCCGAAAGTTCGGATTGGTGAAGACGCCTTCGCGGCAGATCGAATTGGAGCCCGTCAAGAGCGTGGGATTCCACCCTCGGCCCCTCTGGGTTTCCCATACGGTTCTTGCGCTTTCGAAGAGCGCTTCGCAGGGGCAATCGACCACGTCCGGCGTGCCGGGATCACAGTCGTTGTCGACCCCATCACCCGGGACCTCCGTCGCGCCGGACCATGCCAGGGGATCGTCATCGTTGCAGTCATCCATGTTGCCGACGTAGCCATCCGGCAGGGCGCAGGCTTCAGTCGACGTCGCCGGGTCTCCAAACCCGTCCCCGTCGGCGTCCCAGTAATAGGTTTGCTTTTCGGTCGTGAGTCCATCGAGGGGACACTCGTCGTCCATGTTGTCGACGAAGCCGGCCGGCTGGTTACAGGCGTGGATAGGAGCATCCGGATCCCCGGCACCATCGCCATCAGCGTCCGCGTAGAAGACGCTGTCGGAGAGGAGAAAGTCCCCATGGTTTGCGATGTGCTTCGCCACCGCCCTCTCGGACACGTGGATGGCAAACGTGTTCCCTGCGTCGTCGTTGTGGCATAGCTCGACCTTGGTATTCCCCGCGCTTGCGAGGGACGGAGGCGCAAGTGCCAGGATCGGGCAGCTGAGCAGGATCGTTCGGACGTGAGGGATGCGGGTCATCGACGTACTCCTTCCGGTTTCATGCCGAGACTCCGGTGGTCCGGAGAGCCTGTGCTCCAAGGGCTGGAGAGCCGGCCGACGTGCTACCTAGCCTCGGTCGCGACGGTTGTACGTATCATATCTATTGCTAGATACAACCATCCCTCGCGACCCGGAACGCCGCCCATCGTGGGAGGATGGCTAGCTAGCTAGGCGTGCCAGCCCGGCATTGGGCCTTCGGGAACGTTCCAGGTGATGGTGCGGCCGCCCCCCTCTTCGGTCTCGACGATAGAGCCGTTGTGAACGCCGAAGGTGTTCGTCTGGATGCCGAAGGTGTTGAGCACGCTGACGTGCAGGTTGTGGGTGCCCGGGCGGTCGTCGTGCATCCAGCTACCGTCGTACTGGCCCATGGCGGCACCCGACACACCGCCGGAGTAGTCCACAAAGCGGCCCATGGCACCGCCGCCGTTGTTGCCGGCGACGATCACCGGCAGGTTCCCCGAGGAGTGGCCTCCGCCGTTGCCGAACTCGGTCATGGACAGGACCAGCGTATGATCGAGCATGGAGCCGCCGTCTTCGTCAGGCACGCGGTCGAGGGACTCGAGCAGGTAGGCGAGGTTTTCCATGTACCAGCGGTAGCCTGCGATGAGATCGGGCTCGTCGATATCGCCCAGGGTTGCGCTGTTGCCGTGGTGTACCAGGTCATGCCAACCGTCGAAGCGGCCCGGGAAGCTCGCAGGCGGCGAACCGGTGAGCCAGTTGAATGAAGGGCCGTGGGTATCGCCGTAGTCCAGGGTGCCTACGCGGACCATGCCGCAGGTCATGGCCATCACCAGGTTGTCGATCTGGGCAATGGCCGCTTGGCCCTGGTCGGTCCGATAGTTGAACTCGGCGTCGAGATTGAGGGTGGGGGCGGCACAGGCTACGCTGGGCGCCTCGAAGCGCCGCTCGAGGGCGCGAATGTGTTCCGCATGGGCATCGAGACGCTCTCGGTCACGGGCACCCGCGCGGGCGCGCAGGCGCCGGAAGTTGTCCTGGACCGTGTCCAACACGCTTTGGCGATGGAAACGCAGGCGATCGAGGGCCGCAGGGTCGGTCTCGACGTCGGAGAACAGCGTGTTGAAGGCCTCGCGCGGGTCCGCGGTTCCGACGATCGGGTCGTTGCGCCCGTTGTAGAAGTGGCGCGTGGGTCCGCCGTGGGTGCCGATGTTGAGGTCGAGTCGGCGCAGCGACGTCGTGCCGTCGTCGAGCTCGCGAGCGATCACCTCGTCCACCGACGCGCGGTTGGCATGGCCCGGGTCGTACTGGGAGAGCTCATGGGGCTGGGCGCCCCAGGCGTCGCAGGTGTACAGGCTGATGTCACTGGAGCTGTGTCCGCCAAAGACCTTGTTGTCCACGCCACCGATGAACAGGCACTTGTGCTTGATGCCATCCAGAGGCTCGGTGATGGCGGGCAGGGTCAGGCTGCCGTTGTCCAGGGTCGGCCGCCAGTGGTGCATGATGGTGCCCTGGCCGTGATGGTGCACGATCAGGCGCTTCGGCCCGCCCGGTAGGGGCGTCCACGCACGGGCGGTGCGCGTGCGAAACATGTCCAAGGCTGGCAGTGTCACCAGCACGCCCGCGCTACCCCGCAGGAAGTTGCGTCGCTTCACCCGTCTCATTGCCCGACCTCCTCCACCAGCTCGGGCCGACGCCGATATCGGAACGCTGCCGTCTGGGTCACCTCGATAAGCAGTTCCTGCACCGTCAGGTCGCCATCCGCCATGCGAGCGCGAAGCGCCTCCACGCTGCATGCATCGTCGGCACCCACATTGCGCCCGATGGCATAGCTCAACCACTGCTGCGCGTAGCAGGTCTGTACTTGCGGGTCGGCAGCCAACAGGTCCACCAGCTCAGCCGCATTGTCGAAATCGCCTGCCGGAGCCTGAAGCGTTCCCGTGGCGTCGACTGCCATGCCGTTGTCGTAGTCGCTTCGGTAACCGCCTACGGCGTCGAAGTGCTCGAAGGCGAGGCCGATGGGGTCGATGATGTCGTGGCAGCCCGCACAGCTCGGGTCCTCGCGATGGTGTGCCAGCTTGTCGCGCACGGTTTCGGATCCCTGGGATGGGCCTGGCTCAAACGCGCTCGTGTCCACGTTGTCCGGCACATTGATGGGCTGGCAGAGCAAGCGGCGAATCACGAACACGCCCCGTTGGATCGGTGACGAGGTCGCCACGTGGGCGTGATTGGCGAGGAATGCGCCACGCGACAGCAGGCCTGCCCGCTCTGGCACGCTCTCTTGCTGCCAATCGTCAGGGCCACTGGCACGGACCGGCAGCCCGTAGAGCGTCTGCACCGCGTCGTTGGCAAACACGGTGCGGTCGGTCATCAGGTCCGAGAAGGTGCCGTTCGCATCCCACACGACGTGGTCGACCAAGCGATCGGTTTCCGAGTAGAGGTGTTGCAGCAGGGAAGGACCAAACGCGGGAAACATGCCAGGGTCGCGCTGCAATGCCTCGGCGGGCCGCAGGTTCAGCCATTGGCGATGGAAGGACCGCACCACCTGTCGTGCCCTCGGGTCGTCAAGCATGCGGCGCGCCTGGTCGGCCAACAGGTCAAGGTCACGCAACTCGCCGGCTGCGGCCGCCGCCAGCAGCGCATCGTCAGGCGGGCTGTTCCAGAGGAAATAGGAAAGGCGTGAAGCGAGCGTGTGATCGTCGAACACAACAACTTGCGAGTCCGGGTCAACCTCAGCAGTCCCGTTGGCGATGTAGAGCAACTGGGGCGACTGCAACACGGCCTCGATCACGCCCGCGACGGCCTGCCGGTCGTCCTCCTGGGTCCGCAGCGTACGGTAGAGCCCGAAGAGCGCCTCGAACTCCCCATCCGCCCCCTCGCTCAGCGGCCGTCGGAAAGCGCGCGCACCAAAGCTGCGGACAAACGTCGCCACACATCCATCGGCTGGCTCGTCGACCACAGGCGCACAGCCGAGCAGAGAAGGCATGTCAGAGGTGGCGCGGACCGCCATGTCCGCGCTGGCGGTGGCCAGGTCGAAGGCGGCGGTCGCAGTCACTGTGTTGTTGCCTGACGCGGTGTCGAAGATGCCCACCGTGGCTTCGGGAAACGGGGCCGCCTGGGTTACACCCGGTAGGAGTTCGGCGACGGTGTAGGCGAACTGCTGCGCGGAGAGCCGTCGCAGGTCCTGCTCCCCGGGGTTGGGGGCGTCACACCTGTCAGCCAGACCCTCGTCAGGCGCCTGCGAGTCCATCGCAGGCAGTTCCTCCTCGTCTCCAGGCATTGGTTCCGCGTCCCCGTCGCTTCGCTCGACCTGGGGGCCGTCGCCGCTGTTGGCTTCGGAAGGTCCGCTTACGCCGGGCACCTCGCGCGCTGGGGGCAGATCCGTGCCGGGACTGATTTGGCCGGGGGCACAGGCTGAAATACCGGCCGCCACGGCCAACCATACAAAGACCTTCACCGTCACCCCTTGAATGCCTCCACGCTCGACGTGCCGCGGATATCCGCCGACGCACCCCCTTCGTTGGCCGCCTGCTGCGGTTCCCGTCACAGAAAAATGAACCAGCGCGCTGTGGGCGTGACCTGGGCTGCGTCAGCGACGTACTTGTGTGGCGTTTGCGCCGGAACCAGTACAGCGGATTGGCTGCGACGGGTGCACAGAGGAGTGCACAAGGGCTTCGCGGCCCGCATCGAAAGCAGCAACGCGCAAATACGTCGCCGCAACGGAGATGAACTCATCCTATCGCTACCTCACCGGATATCCGGTTCGATGCGTGCAGCAGATCGCGGTTCTTGCCGGAACGGCGGGTGGCGTTGCCTCGCCTCGGAGCACGCGCGCGGACGGCTACCTGCGAGCTGGCTTCCAGGGGTTCTCACGCCGTAACAAGGATTGTCACGCCTCCCTTGGGTGACCGCGTCGGTCGCTTGCCCATGGGAGAAATTGTAAATGATTACGGGAAATAAACTTCGTTTGCGGACGGTTTTCGTGCTTGTCGCGGCTTGGCTTTCGCTCGCCGTCGCAGGCTGCGCCGGGGGTGGGGCGGACCCGGAGGCGACCGAGCCGGCGGTCGGGAGCTACGTCGGCAAGGTCGACGACACCGACGCGTTGATCGCCGTCGTGGTGTACGAGGCCAAGCTAGTGGCCTACGCGTGTGACGGCGACGCCGAGCTCGCCGAGTGGTTTTCGATCGGTTCCGAGGACTTGGAGGCAGACGACCTTGCGGCTTCGTCCAAGGGAGGGGCCGAGCTGTCGATGCAGTGGACCGGGACCGGTTTCGAGGGGGCGTTGACCACCGCTGCGGGCCGCGTCCATGGGTTTGTCGCGGTGCCCGTGATCGAGCCCGCCGGACTGTACCTGCGCGAGACCGGGTACAGCGATGGTGCGCTGCAGGTCGGCTGGGTCGTGGACAGTGATGGGGGCACGCGCGGGGCCTTCACGTTCCTGGGCCGGACGACCACGGCACCCACCTTGGACACCGCGGTCGAGATCGAGGGCGAAGAGACTCCGATCATTCTCGTGGACCCGCGCGTTGAGGTGGCCGAGGCGACGGTGGCTGCACCGCCGGGCGAGGTGCTGGCAGCATCCTTTGACTGGGAGATGCCCGAGCGCTACGACGCATCGTGGGATGCCTGGGGCCACGAGCTGTTGGTGTTGGAGGTGGAAGATCCCCTGGAGGACGAGGTTCTGTTCGGCTACGACCCTGCCTTCGTGCATCCGGAGGTCTGGCACCCACGCTTTGACGCATGCGCGTCGACCGAAGGCTTGGGTTCCATCGAGCGCTACCACTGGGAGGTGACCCGCGATGGCGCCTTTGTCGACAGCGCCGAAACGACCGAGTGTCTGCTTGCCAACCTGTCCTCCGACCCGGACCGGCGGCGCCTGGATTTCCCAAGTGAGGGCGTCTACGCCGTTCGCTTGACCGTGGAGAACGAAGCTGGTGACACGGCGTCGATGCTGCGAGAGGTGAACGTTCGCGACATCTTGATCGTGTCCCTGGGGGACTCGTCGGCCTCGGGCGAGGGCAATTTGGATGAGGTCGATTCGCTCGGCCTCCCCGTGTACCTCTTCAACCGCTGCCACCGGTCGAAGACGTCGGGCCACGCCTTTGCCGCGCGCGCCATCGAGGAGGCCGACCCGCACACCTCGGTCACCTTCCTGTCCTTTGCCTGCTCGGGGGCGAGCATTCCGAAGGGGCTGCTCGGAACCTACTTCGGCACGGAAACGGCCCGTACCGACTCGACCTCCAACAACCCGCGGCGCTTCGTGCATCCCTTGCCCCCGCAGGTCGAGCAGGCCCGTAGGGCTACCTGCCGGGTGGACCCGGAGCAGTGCCGGCCCGTGGACCAGCGGATGGTCGACCACCTGTTCGTGGCCATCGGCATCAATGACATCCGGTTTTCCAAGGTGATCGTGGAGTGTGTGACCAGCACGTGCCACGACGTTACCGGCGAGGCCCAGGCTTTGGTGGACGGGGGGCTCGAGCGCCTCGAAGGGGAGGGGGACCACAGCATCGCGCACCTTGCGCGCGCCCTCGATGGCTCACTGCCTTCTGCCCATCGCTTCCTCACCGGATATCCGGACAACCCCTTCGGCGATCGCAAGGGAGAGCCGGACGAGGGCTGCGGTGTCTTCAAGTCGATCGACGTGGAAGGGGCCAAGTGGCTCAAGCTACAGGGCGAGCGCCTGAACGGTACGCTGCGCCGGCTGGCCGATGGGCACGACTTCGGCTTCGCGGACGGCGTCGCCAAGGATTTCCGTCGCCATGGCTACTGCACCTCGCGTTCCTGGTACCGGGACGTGAGCGATTCCGTGTTCACCCAGTTCGATGTCAAGGGTGGGCTCCATCCGATTGCTCCTGGCCACCGTGCGATTGCGGGCCGGGTGGTCGCCGCCGTCGAGTCGCAGCTTCCGACCGATACCTTCCTCGACGCCCGGGTGACGATCGATGCCATCCGGGTGGAGCCCGGCAAGTCCACTATCAGCAAGTTGACTGGATCGGAGCCCCTTGTGGCGACCGATGGCAACGTGGGCTTCGAATTCGTGGCCCAGGTGTTCGCGGTCCGGGACGGCGCTTCCTTCGCCGGAGGCAGCACGGTCTACGCTGGGCAGTTTCCGGCGGCGACCTGGGCCGAACTGCCCGAGGGCTCGCTGGCGTTCGAGCTGGCGCTGAAGTCGTCGCAGGACGTCCAGATCATGGTCGGTACGCCGTCGGGCGGCCTGGTTCTCAAGGAACTGCGCAGCCTGGGTCACACCCACGGTACGGAGCACTTCGAGATGAGCGGCGTTCGGCGACAGGACGGGTTGAAGCTGGCTGTGCGCTACAGCGTGGAAACCTCGCCCGTCCTGCGCGCCGTGGCGGAGTAGGCGGAGTAGCTACTGCACGCTACTCCACCTGCCATTCCGCACGGGACGTGGGCTCAGGCTCATAGGCGCAGTAGGTGCCCGTGCGGATGCTGCGCTGCAGGTGATCGCCCAGGGCCCGGTGATGCTCGGCGATGCGCTCGATGGCGTAGCGGATCGAGCGGGTGGCGGCGGTGCGGGCGCGCGCGGCCCCTTCTCCGGGCCGGCGTGCCCGCCCGCCCAGCCCGACGC
>JAPPOR010001054.1 GCA_028817905.1 Myxococcales bacterium | reverse complement strand
CTGCTTGTGGGACCCGGCCATGGCCAACCAGATCGTGAGCGACTGGCTCATGAACTTGGGAATCTCGACGCATGTGATCGGCTTGCCTGGCATTGGAGGCCCACCCGGTCTCGCAGGCCTCTTCGGGCAAGCCGGCGCGATGCTCGATGGTACTCAGGTGCTCAACGAACTGGCCGCTGCTGGCGGGACGGGGGAGTTCATCACCCCGGCGGATCCTGCAGCGCTCCAGGCCCAGTTGCAGTCGATCATCTCGGAGACCGTCAGCATGGGGTTCGACAACTGCAATATCACGTTGAACCCTGCTGCCGTGGTGCCGGACGAGCTGCTGATGATCGTCGAAGAACCCGGTGTAACGGATCGAAAGCAGGTTCCACGATCGTTTGGCTGGGAGCTCAACTCCGCAGGCGATCAAGTCACGATGACCGGCGCCCTATGCGATGAGGCCATGGGGGGCCGCTTCACCTCGATCACGTTCGAGTACGCCTGCCCCGAAGCACCACCCCCCGACCCGATCCCGCCGCTGATGTAGCCCGGCGCGCCTCTCGGCCCAACCGGCTAGGAAAGGGCGTGTGCCCTTTCCTAGCATGAGGACCAGCTAAAAGCTGCCCGATGCGGAAAGTACGAACGTGTCGGGGCCGATGCTAGGCGTCATAGAGAGGTGGGGGCTGCTTTCGTGGGTGGCACCGGCTGGGCGTGATTGCTCGTCGAACGCGCTCCGGAAGTGGCTTCCGACGGCCCAGCCCAGTGCATGGCCAATGAGGGCACCGGCAACGATGTCGGACAGCCAGTGGTAGTCACCTTCGATCATGCCTATGCCGATCGCTGCGGCGAAAGGGTAGCCCAGGGCAGGGATCCAGGGCTCATCCGGGTAGAACGCACTGAGCGCTGCGACCATTGCGACATTTGAGGCTGTATGACCCGAGGGGTAGCGCAGGCCCCAGGTGAGATCGAACGGGTTGAAGTTGAACGCGGCCGGGTCGTCGGAGTCGCGCACGAACTCGCTGTTCCAGCGACGCTTGCTCGGGTCACCATCGGGAAAGGGGCCGGCCCGGTCTGTGAGCCACTTGAGCGCGTGCACCACGATCAGCTGAAGGGCCCCGGCTTGTAGGGCCGCAGCACCCGCAGTGGCCAACTCGGCTTGGTCGGCCAGCAGGCCGCCTGCATACAACCCAGCGGGCAGGACCAAGGGCATCGTCCCCCCGACCCAGAGGCCGGCGATGCCGAAGGCATCGGTGAGTGGATCGTGGCGCTGAAAGTAGTCCTGCACCGGTCGATCCGCCCACAATACGAGGGGGGGGGTTGCGGCGAGAGCCGCGCCGTAGAGCACAAGACTGTGTGGCTGCACGCTTTCCGCAAGACTCCCTGACAGTTCTTGCCAGGGATGGATGACTGAGACGTGACCTGCCTCTTCGCCCATGGGCTGCGCGGAAGCTGGGTGGGGGGTACTCAAGAGGAGTACAACAGCGGCCAAGTATGCTCTCCGCATGGCCGAATCCTAGCTCGGATCACTTGCCAACCCGCAATCCCTTCACGACTTGCTGCACGATCCGGGTGGCGGATACGGTGGCGGATGCGATTCTTCCATCCACCCAGTGCGGGCGGTGCGGAGTGGTCGGTCGCTAGATCGGTGCCTATTCTTTGTTAGGAGTCTTGTGGTAGCGACGCGATCGAGAGGGGCGTACCTTGGGCCACTAGCGTGGTTGGCCCTGCTTGGCTGCGGCTCGGAGCCGTCCCTCCATGCTGGTGCCGACAAGCGCATGGATGAGCCCATGGTCGATGCGGGTGGAGCTGCCCGGGTGTCGCCCCATGATTCTCCTGAGGCGGCGGCGCTGCAGCCCTGTGCAGACCTGGCCGATGACCCGAGCCATCCCTTTCCCATGACCATCCAGGCGGCTGTCGATCGGATCAATGCCCTGCCACGGCCCGTGTCGATCCCGTGTTTCGTGGCCAGTCTGCCGCGCCCCTTTTCGATTGTCGCTACCGTGAACGTTACAAGCGCCCAGCCTGCGGACGGGCCCGATGCTCCGCGGCTGTTCATCATGAGCGAGGGGTTGGTCATGTCGATCGTACCGGGTGGCATGGGGCGCATGCTGCTGGAGTTTGGTGAGGTGGTGACCCCCGATCGCAGTCTCAAGGGGGAGGTGAAGTTTCCCGTGGAGGAGGCGGTGAGCGATAGCGACCCCTACACGCGCGTGTTGTATGACGCAAACAGGACCAACTGTGGGCTGTGCCACAGGGAAGAATGGCCCCATCCGGAAGTCGCGGGTGGCTACGAATCCCTGGCGTTTCGGCCTCCCCTAGATACCGAAATGCCGCTGTCGGATGTACGTGCTGTCCATGAACGTTGCGATCCCCTAGTGTCGCCCTACCGTTGCGAGATGCTGACGGCACTATTCGCCTTTGGCCCGGTGGAACAGGGCGCATTCGCCCCGGAGGTGCCGCTCTTCTACTGAGCACGACTATACGTCCTACAATAGGGCTAGCGGATGAAAGGGCCCCGGGAGGGTGTCGATTTTGACAGCCCGAGGCCGGCGCTTTCCTCCGACGCGTGCTACTTTTGATCCATGCGCGCTCTATTGAAAACAGTCACACCAGTGCTGGCCATCGTCGCGGCCACGCTGGTATCGGGGTGTGCGACGCGCGCGGCACCGCCCGCGTCCGCGGATGACGCCCAAGCGACGAAGGCATTCTTCGGCGACCTGACCGAAGAAGAGTTGGCTCTGCTCTCCGATGATCAGCGCGCCCGCGTGCGCGCCTATATTCGGGCGGTCGAGGCCCAGGCGGACAAGCGCAATATGCAGGTCCTGTGGGTCAATCCGCCGGACCCCGAGGCGATAGCTGACATCGCGCGCTTGCGCGAGATCCTCCGCCGCAACCCGCCGCGGCGCTGATCGCCCTTCCGGCCCCCCAACTCTGCATGATCTGGCCGTTCTCGTGGCTGTGGTCGAGGCGACCCTCGCCCCATGCTGAGCGGACCTCGGCGGAGTCGACGTGCGCCGATGATCTCCCGGCCGAATCCGCGGACTGGGATCCGGCGGCCCCCGTGGAGCTTCCCATCGATGGCACCCTGGATCTCCACCATTTTCGCCCCTCCGACCTACGCACCCTGGTGCCGGACTATCTCGCCGAGTGCCGCGCCCGCGGGATCCTCGAGGTTCGCGTAGTTCACGGAAAGGGTAAGGGGCATTTGCGGCGCAGTGTGCACGCCCTGCTGGAGCGCTCGCCGATCGTAGCGGCATACCGGTTGGCCCCGCCGGAGCGGGGGGGCTGGGGTGCGACGCTCGTCGACTTGACGTCTTTGGTCGCGGACGGGGACGGCTAGCCCGGATCATTCATGACCACGACGCCGCCTCGCCTGTCCTGCGACTCCACAGGACTTTCGCCGCTCTAGACAATACAGGCAGGATTCCCGTCGGTCGTCGAAAGCCCTGTGAAGCCGAATCCCTGAGCGATCCGACGCCGTAGTCATGAATGATCCGGGCTAGCCCGAAACGTTGTGCGTTTGCCTGCGGGTATGGCAAACATCGGCCACCGCCGTGTTCCGTGCCCTCCTAGCCCGCATCCATCAGCCAGTCACGCGCCCTAGGTGGAGTTGGATGTGGCTGCTCGTGCCTGCCATTGCCACGTGGGAGGTGGCGGCCCACAGCTGGATCCGTGCCCGCGTCCCTTCTGACGCGGACTGGGCGCGCGCAGCCGCCTTTGTACGCGCTGAGCTTGCGCCCGAGGACGCCGTGACGGCTGCGCCCGCATGGGCTGATCCGATTCTTCGGCGCCACCTGGGGGATCGGATCCCACTGGCGATGGCGGGTCGCAGCGATCTGGCACGCTATCGGCGGCTCTGGACGCTGAGCATCCGGGGACATCGCGCGCCCGAGACGCGCGGTTCTGCGCCTTCCCTGCAGCGCGCCTTTGGCCGGGTGACCGTTGTGCGCCACGACCTTCCGGATCCCACGGTTCGGTACGACCTGGTGCAGCATGTCTTCGACGCTCAGGTCGAGCACGGCAAGCGTGCGCGACCATGCCCGCTGCGAACCGGTAGTCCCGGTCGCGGGGGCGGTCTGGGCAAGGGTGTGGTCGCACCTGGAAAGCGTTTCGTCTGCAATGACCGCAGCAGGCGCGGCTTCGTCGCACCCGTCGTGCTGGAAGACCTGGCCCTGTCGCCGCGATATTGCGTCTTCCAACCGCCAGCGCGCCGCGGTCCGACGCGCGTGACGTTTCCCTCGGTGCCGCTTGCGGACGAATTGGTGTTCTACGCGGGCCTCTACTACGAGGATGAGCGGCATCGCAAGGGTGCCCCGGTGAACATGCGTGTTCTGCTCGACGGCCAGGAGCGGGGGTCCCTGACCCATCGCGATGGTGACGGGTGGGTGCGGTTTGCGGTCTCGACCGCGGGGCCAAGGCGTGCCGAGCTCACCCTCGAGGTTGATTCGTCCCACCCGAAGAAGCGTGGCTTTTGCTGGGCGGGTAGCGTTCGGAGTCACTCCCCATGAACGCGCACCTCCGAGGCCTCTCGCCTACATGGTGGGACCATCTGGTCGGGTTGGCGCTGCTGTCCGCGTACACGGCGGTCTTGCTCGTCACGGTCGACAGTCTGGGCTTGGCGCGCGACGAAAGCATCTACGTACACGCTGCGGACTCGTATCTGGGGTGGTACGAGAGGCTGGTGCAAGAGCCGAGCGAGGCGCTGTCTCCTGGGGTCATCGCTCGCCACTTCCGTGTGAACCGGGAACATCCTGCGCTCATCAAGACGTTGTTCGGGCTTGCTCACAAGCTCGACGAGACGTTCGTGCTTTTTCCATCGCCTTCGACAGGGTACCGCCTGGTGGGGATGGTTTGCTCGGGCGGGCTGCTCTGGTTGCTCTACATCATGGGTGTGCGCTACGGGGGCCGCCACGTAGGGCTCTTCGCTGCCTTGGCCTATGCCCTGCTCCCGCGCCCGTTCTACCACGCCCATCTCAACTGCTTCGATGTGCCGATTACGCTGGCCGTGACGTTGGTCGTCCAGGCATATCTGCGGGCGCTCGGTTCGCGTCGCTGGGCTATCTATTGCGGCCTGCTATTCGGGCTTGCGCTGGCGACCAAGCACAACAGCTGGATCCTACCCGGCATCTTTGCCATCCACTTCGGGTTTGTGATCGTCCAACGGCGGCGTGCCCGGCGAGTTGATCCTGCTGTCGCACAGGTGTCTGCGACGCCCTGGTGGCTTCTGTCGATGTTGCTACTGGGGTTGCCGGTGCTTGTCGCTACCTGGCCCTGGCTCTGGCACGACAGCTTGGAGCGCTTCGGCTGGTACGCACGCTTTCATTGGCAGCATGAGTACTACAACATGGCGTATTTTGGGGTGAATCACTTCCGACCGCCGTTTCCGATCTCGTATCCCTGGGTGATGACGCTGTTCACCGTACCCATCACCACGACGGTGTTGGCGCTTGCCGGCATGTTGGGTGACCTGCGGCTGCTGTGGTCGCGGCTGTGGCGTCCGGCCATTTGTCCCGATCCGACCTACCCATTCGTGCTCTACCTCGGGGCCTTGTTTGCGCCGCTGGTGCTGATCTCGCTGCCAGATCAACCGATCTTCGGGGGCACCAAGCACTGGATGACGGCATATCCCTTCATGTGTCTCTTCTCGGGCGTGGGGTTTGCGCGTTTCCTAGCGTTTCTGCGCGGGCGTTTTGCGGTGCTTGAAGGAGGGCGCGCTGGGTCTGCGGTGACGGCCGTGATTCTGGCGGGGCTGCTCCTTCCCGCTGTGCTCGAGACGAGCCACAGTCATCCGTTTGGCTTGTCGCACTACGGGGTGGCTGTCGGTGGTGTTCCTGGAGCGGCCGATCTTGGCATGAACCGACAGTTCTGGGGCTATACGACGGGCAGCCTAGTCGACTATCTGAATGCGCGGCTGCCCGGTGGAGGTCGCGTTTACGTCTGCGACACGACGACCGGCGCCTTTCGGATGCTCGCGGAAGACGGTTTGGTGAGACCCGATATCCAACCGACGCATGACATCTCGCGAGCGGACCTCGCACTCGTTCATCACGAGCACCACTTTGCGGAGGTCGACTTCCAAATATGGGCCCTGTACGGCACCGTGCAGCCCAGCAAGGTGCTGCGCTACGACGGGGTCCCGATCATCAGCGTCTACGCCAACCCTTCTTCGCGGCGCGTGCGTCGCTGACCCGATGCAAACGCGTTCGCGCTGGATAGTCGGATAGTCAGGGCACCGATGGGGCGTGACGGTCCATGGTCTCGCCGAACCCGCAGCATTCACGACACCGACGTCGGATCGCGCAGAGGTTCGGCTTCACGGGGCTTCCGACGACCGCCGGGAGTACTGCCTGCATAGTCTAGGCGGCGAAAGTCCTGTGGAGTCGAAGGGCAAGCGAGGCGGCGTCCAAGTCGTGCATGTGCCGGGCTAGGCCGCCCGCGTATCTCACCAACTCGCGCGCCCTCGCACAACCGCCCGAGCCTACAGCGCCTTCGCCTCGGTCGAAAGTACAGCGAGTATTCCCCTTCCCTCACCGAAACCCCTGTGAACTCGATCGCTTGCACGATCATCACAAGGGTTGGTGAGGTCTGCGGGCTAGCCGGCCCGCTGCCTGAGCTTGAATGATGCGCTAGGCGATGCCGGAAAGGCGTAGGTCCTGCAACAGCTCCTGGTCGCGAACGGGCTCTTCGCCGGCGAATTCCTCCTCATCCGTGTCCATCAGGATGCAGAGCTCGCGAGTCAGGCGGTCGATCGTGGCGCGCTTCACGACGATTCCCGACTCGAGGGGCTCCTCGAAGAACTCCTCGATGTCTCCGGCCAACTGCTCGAGCTGACGGGCATTGATGCCGTAGCTGCCGATAGAGCGGTCCTTTTCGAAGTCATCGACTCCGATGCCCAGTTCGTCCGAGAGCCAGTCCAGCAGCCATCCTTCGATTTCACTTCGCGTCATCGTCCACTCCGTTTCAGTTTGACAATTCCAAGCCAGTGGAAACTACATAGCTGAAGAATTCTATTTTGGCTACACAATTCTGTCGATACCAAAATTATGGACATGACATATGTTCAGCAAACCGGGAAAGCGTCTACATTTTCCAGAGTTTACTTAATGTAGGTGTTTCTACTGATGGTCCGTGATTTCATCCGCGCGCTCCCCGCTACTAGCCCCTGACGGCGGGCTATCGTTGTCCCGCCAACCCACCAATTGCACCTCCCCGTCGATCAACTCGAAGCGCGGATAGCGCTCCGGGTATCCCCGGTCGTATGCCCGCCCCTCGAAATGCTGCATGACGACCTGAGCCACGTCGAAGTATCCCCACAGCCGATGCATGACGTCGAGGATCCGCTGCTGCCAAGGCAGTAGTTCGCTTCCCCCCCCTTCGTATGGGCCCATGACGGCGCGTACTAGCCGCAGTTTCTGGGCATCGAAGATCATCGTCTCAAACCGGAAGACACACAAAAAATACAGCCCGTTTTCGACGGTCATTGAGTCGAGATAGCGTGCGGCCAAGGCTGGGGTGGCACAGACTCGATCGTACACATCGCGACCCTGCCCAATCACGTGGTGCGTGAGCATCCACAGGTGCAGATATGTCTTGGCGGGCATCCGGCTCGGTCGCAGACCGCTATGCAGATACAATGGTTGCAGGCGCGCTTCCAGCATGGCGCTGTAGCGACCCATGAGCAGCTCCATCCGGTATTGCGCGGAGCGATCAAAGTGCGCGCGGTAACGCGCAACCGTGTTGGGGAGCGTGCGCCAGCTTGCTCGTTCCTCGGTGCTGAAAAGGGGAACGAGTTCGTTCCAGAATCGTTCGCGGTCTTCGGCGCAAAGTACCTCAGAGCGCTCGAGCGAGAGCGTGTGGATGTCCTCGCCCCGTTCGGCGCGTCTCATCAGTTCGCCCAGGCGCGAACGCCGCCGCCAGATCCAGGCGTCCGGGTGCCACATCTCAGGCTCGGGCAGCATGTACCGCCAGAACTCGGGATCATGACTGTGGGGAGGCGTGTGCGGTCCGATGACCGTGCGGTTCCAGTATTTTCCCTGCTTGCGCAGCTGCTCTATTGTCGCAGGCTCCAGCAGCACGGTGCGCACGCGAGCGTACTTGGGCGGCTCCGCGTGTGACCGCAGCGCCTCCGATTCCAAGTAGCGCCCTCCGCGACCTTCGACGATGTGCTGACATAGCTGGGCCGCAGCTGGCTGCTTGCCAAAACCGTAGGGCTCGAATGGCCCCGCCAAGCTCGCCACCATGGTGGTGGGATTCAGCCCGAAGGTCTCGTAGACGACGGCCTGGTCTCCCCGTGGATGGTGCGGTGCCACAAAGCGCGGCTTCGACCTTTCGTTCGACGCGAAGAAACGAAAGTTGCATTCCGACCAGGCCTCGCCATCCCAGCTTACTTCTACGATCACAGCGCCCTTGGCGCTGGGAAAGGTCCTTGGCGGG
Organism: Myxococcales bacterium; assembly: GCA_028817905.1. Classification (GTDB taxonomy): domain Bacteria; phylum Myxococcota_A; class Polyangia; order Polyangiales; family JAFGIB01; genus JAPPOR01. The sequence continues at coordinate 1,509 of JAPPOR010001054.1, read as the reverse complement.
AATACACCGTATGGGTGGAGCCAACGGAACGGGTGCATCGCACGCAAGAGCGCGAAGGGCCACGCCAATACCCGCGGCTTCAAGCGCTGGAATAGGGTCCAATGGGACCAGCTCTGTCCCACCCAGCTATTTAGAGGGAAGACCACGACGGCACCTAAGGTATGCATCAGCACAAATGCGTTGGTCACGTTCGGAGCGCCGGCGCCGAACAGCTCGCCCAGCACGAGTTGTTCTGGAGTGCTGTGATCAAACAGCGGCAGGCAGCACGCGATGGTCAGGAGGCTAAAATATCCAAAGCTTCCGAATGCGATGATGCCAACCATCAGGAGACTCGTGGCGAAGGCGGCGACGATGCTGAGGTCGCCGGGCACGAACACCAGGAAAGGCACCGGGATCTCGACGACGAACATTACGATGAGCAGCCAGCGCATCATCCACATCGGCGCTTTCTGCGCGTACCAACCCAGCATGTTCGGCAGGGGTTGTGCCGACAGGAATCCCTTTAGGTAGCCAGCATCATCCTTGGTAGCGCCCAGGAACTTGTTCTTGCCGAACCCGAACATGACGCGGAACAACAGTAGCCGATATGACCACGCGAGCGCGGGGGCCGGTGTTGCGGTCGCCGCGAGTTCGGGAAGGGCGTGGGTCTCTGGCAGGAACATGCCCAGGATGACAGCCTCGAACAGCATGCAGTCCCACGGAAAGATCAAGCCTACGGGCAAGTCCAGCGACAGATAGCAGACGTAGCACAGGGCCATCGCGTACGGGCCAACGGCACCGCCGTAGATGACGCAGCACGCCGCGAGCAGGCCCACTATTGTGAGCAGCCGCAGCATGAGATCGCTCGAGCTGATCCAAAGTAGCGTCGGGAAGTAGAAGAACCGCTTGGGCGCCCTGAAGTCCTTGCGCATTCGGTCCATGCGTCTGGCGATGGGGACAGCGCCATCGGCGCTCGCCAGGGGTAAGACCTGCGGTGCGAGCGAAAGGAAGGAGATGAGGAAGATGAGGCCGATGCTTCGCGTGAAGATGCCCCAGACCACCTCGGGCGATAGGGTAGCGAGCCCCGGGATCCAATCGGCCAGCATCCCGTCAGCATACTGTCGGGCCATCCAAGCGGATGGCCAAAATGGGGGACTCAGTACGCTGCCAGCTGAGCCCTAAGCGATTCATCAACGTACCCCTAGGCCACGACTGTCCCGTTGGACGGCCGCGATCGTCTTGCACCAGCGACTCCGGAGCCCGGTGGGCGCGACCGCCCAACGATAGAACCCGAACCCCGTGGATTGCTGAGACGCGCTCGCCACGAGTCTGCATGAGGCAAATCTAGCCGCCCATCACTGCCCGGGAGCGCCGCAGGCGCGACCTAGTCCCCTTGACCCGCGGCGCATCCCAGCGAGAACCACTTCGACCGAACCTGACTCAAATGTTTGCGATCACCTCGGTCAAGGGGACTCGTGCCTATTCCTTCTTCGTTTGCGTAGCTTGTACCGCGAGAGCAAAGCGCTCCTC
>JAPPOR010000800.1 GCA_028817905.1 Myxococcales bacterium | reverse complement strand
CCGTGTGCTACATCCGTTCGAGCGCGGTCGCCTTCGCCCAGCGGTAGTCGGGCTTCCCAGACGGGGAACGCACGATTTCGTCGACTAGAACGAGCGCCCGCGGAGCCTTGTAGCCGGACAGTAGGCGTTTGCTGTGGGCGGCCAGCGCTTGGAGTCCCGGATCGTCGTATCCCGGTCGCAGCTGAACGACCGCGGTGACCCGTTGTCCGAAGCGGTCGTCGGGCGTGCCCACGACCACGGCATCCAAGACCGCTTCATGGCTTTTGAGCGCCTTTTCCACCTCCTCCGGGAACACCTTTTCACCGCCGGTGTTGATCGACAGCGAGCCACGTCCGAAGAGTGTGACGGTGCCGTCCTCTTCCCAGCGCGCCAGATCGCCCGGCATCGTGTAGCGCACCCCGTCGATGACCGGGAAGGTCTCGGCGGTCTTCTCGGCGTCCTTGTAGTAGCCGACGGGAATGCGGCCTGTCTTGGCGAGCCTGCCGATGCGGCGTTCGCTCGGGTCGATCGGCTGCATTTCATCGTCCAGGATCACGTGACCCTCGTTTAACCTGAAACGCGGCGACCCCTCCTCGCCGTAGCCGACGAATGCTCCCTGTCCTCCGGACTCGCTTGCTCCCAGGCCGTCGACGATGCGCGTGTCCGGCAGTGCCTTGGCGAGATCCTCCTTGACAGCTGGCGACATCATGACCGCGCTCGAGTTCCACGAGCGCAGTTCTGGCAGGTCCAACACGCCCCCATGGGACGCGTTGACCGCGTCGACGACGGGGCGGGCATGGGCGTCGCCAGCCGCGGACACGCCGTTGACCCTCTCCTCGGCCAGCACTTGCAGAAAGAACTCGGGGTCGAAGTGCACATCGGTGATCAGCACCCGGCGCATTCCACGGACCAGCCCTACCATCATCGCCCACTGTCCGCCTCCGTGCATCAGCGGAAAGAGCGGGCAGGTGCAGGGGCGGGCCGAGTAGCGAGGGGGACCGTTCCGGAGCGCGTCGACGGCTGCCTGGGGGTTGGGCACTGCGGGGATCTTCATGCGCGCAAACCCGCGCGTGCTGAACGCGGCGTGCAGGATGTCCGTGTGACGCCAGACCACGCCCTTGGGCATGCCGGTGGTGCCGCCTGTGTAGAGGATGTAGTGCTCATCGCCGGTGCGCTCGATCGGCGGGCGCTCCGGGCTGGCGGCCGAAAGCCGTTGGTCCCACGAGCCGTCGGCCACGACCACCTGCTGGATTGTCTGGCAGCCCTGCGCCACCCTCTGCGCCCGATCGGCCAGGGCGGGCTCGCTCACGACCAGCTTCAGGTCCGCGTCCTCGAACAGATACCGCAGCTCCTCATCCAGGTAGCGGAAGTTGATGTTGATGGGAACAGCTCCCATCTTCCACGCGCCCAACATCACGTCCACGTGCACCGGCGTGTCGTAGAGATGGCAACCCACGTGGTCGCCGGGAGCCACCCCCAGTGAGGCCAGCACGTTGGCGGCGCGGTTCAGGCGCTGGTCGAGCTGGCCGTAGCTCAAACGAAGGGAGAATCCATCCGAACCACGGAACGTCAGCGCCTGGCGGTCGGGAAACTCGGCCGCGATGGCCTCGATGTAGTCGATCGCATGCTCCGCCATAAGGTAACGATACGGGGCAGCAGCTGTGCAGTAAAGCGCCATGACGCCTGGCGCGGGCCGCGCCGCGCCTGCGAGACGGAACATGCGTTGGGAAGTCCCGCGTCCCGGGGAGGACAGCGGCGGAGGGTGTCAACGATGGAAGCCTGCGCGGGGGTAGTCCTGGACGATGCTCAGCGCCAACTCTTGGACGTGGGCGGCGACGCTTGCGCTGGGCAGAGCGTAGTCCACGGCTGTTCCATCTGGCGTCCAGTAGATGAACTCGTCGGTCAGACCCACGGGCGACTGCTGGAACATCGCAGCAAACACGGCGGCCCCCGCGGCGTAGTAGGTGGTCTCCGTGCCGTGGGCCTCGTCTTCGAACAAGTCTGTCGCGTCGAGCGACCCCAGCTCGCCGTAAGCCGCGTCGACCGCGAGTTCGGCAATCACGACGCTGACCGGCACCAGCAGCATGTCGGGGCCCTCGAGCTGCGCGTTCACCTGGTCTGTCACAGCTTCCCACCAGGCGAGCTCGGCGAGCGTGCTATCTCGCCAGTACGCGACCGCCGATGGATCGGCTTGTTCATCTGGGAAGATCTCGTTCCAACAGGAGAAGAGCATCGCCTCGGTCTCGGGGTTGTGCTCCCGGGCTAGCCGGATGAAGTTGACCAATGCGCTGACGACGGGACCCTTGGCGGCACCCTGCTCGTACGCATGGCCATTGGAGTCTGTGAAGACGACGAAGTTGTACTCGCCACTGGCAAGTTCGGCCTTGCCGTTCCGCCCGGCGTAGAAGGGCGGATGGTTCTCTCCCTGGTCAAAGCCTGCAGGGCCCTCTCCGAGGTCGTCCGAATCCCAAGCCCAGTGTGCCTCGATCGACGTGCCCCATCCGAGCTGGCCGTGGGTCTCGTATTCGTGGCCGGCCGCACTGGCGAACACACCCGTATTGTAGGGAATGTGAAAGTTCGGATCTGCCCGCGCGTATGCGAGCAGACTGTGGCCGAAGTAGAAGGCTGTCACGGACTGAGGCTCGGTGTCTTCGGGCTCGGTGTCTTCGGGCTCGGTGTCATGGCAGCTGTCGTTTTGGCCCGCATCGCCGATCGGTTCGGCGCTATCCGGCTTTCCGGCGTCGATTGGGGAGCTGCCCTCAGTCGGGTTCCCGTCACTCTCGGAGGCACCGGTCTCCCATTGGCTTTCGCCTTGAGAGCCCGCGTCGACTTCCCACTCCCGCTCCTCCTCGAGAGGATCCTGGCCCGTGTCTCCAGAGGCTCCCGCGTCCCTTGTGTCGCCCGCGATGAACCCGCCAGGCTTGCTGTCCGGAGTTTCTCTGCCGGTCATGACAGATCTACTTCCGGGACCGTCATTGCAGGCGCAGGTAAGGAGTATCACCAAGGCGATTCGATGCATGGTGAAGCGTAGCGGCCGGCATGTTTGCGCCGCAAGTCTGGCGCTGCCTGGACAGGTTGATCGCCCGCCCAGGTTGGTCCACGCGGCTCTTTCTTGCGAGGGGGGTTACTTTCTGCGCCTCTTTTTTTGCCGCCTTCATGAATCCACCGGAGCCATGTCGCAACGGATGGGCATGAACGAGTTGCGATGGAGGGCCGTGTGGGTCCTGCTGGTTGTAGGCTTGGTCGCAGGCGCGAGTTCGAACGCGTTGGGGCAGCATGTTCCGCTTGCGACGAGGGCTTTGCGCCTGGGCACCTTCCTGCTGGAGCGCCTTGACCTGGCCCGGCGCGCGGGCGCCCAGGGGCGCGTCGCGTGCCTCGATAGGACGCTGTCCGAGCTCAACTCGTTGCGGCGAGACATGCTGCGAGACCGGGGGGGCGAACGCCGGCAGAACCATACGCGCAGCTTGCAGCGGCTGCGCGACCAGGTCCACAGGTGCACACATCCGGGCGAGGCGGTCCGCCAAGCGAACACGCGGGTCGTGTCGGTCATTCCGGCCGAACCGGAGCAAGAGCCCTACTGGGGTCCGTAGGCAGGGCTGCCACGCTCAAGCAGCGCGGTTCGATCAAGCCCGGGAAGATAGCAGCAGAGGTAGGTTCGCCGAACCGGATCGTGCGAGTGCCTCGGCTGTGACCATAGCGCGCGCCGGCATGACGCATACGCGAGACAAGAAACGGAAGTCGCAAGCGAACATGGCGGCTCGGGTTCGGTTCGGTTTGCAGCGGGTTGAGGGCACCCGTGCACCCTACCGGATCCATTCGGCGGAGCTCACCGGCCACGGAGCACTGGCTGGCCCGAACGGGCGCGGAACCAGCGGGTCATCGGCGACCGTGAGCACGTGGGCGCGGGCCGGGATCTCGGCAGTCGGAAGCGCACTGCTCAGGACCAACAGGGAGCGGCCGCTGGGGTCGAAGGCAACGCTGCGTATGTGGCCCGCGTTGGGGCCGAGCGCAATTCTTCGCGGCTCGCTGCCGTCCAGCGGCATCAGGACGAACACTCGCCCTGAAGCATCCGTACCGTGGAGCAGGAGATAGTCGTGTGCGGGCGAAAAAGCTTCAGGAGTCCCGCCCGCCAGTTCCACCTGTTGCGTGACCGCGGACAGTTCAAGGGTTGCCCCCGGGTCGTCTAGCGGATACAGGGCGCCATCGCAGTGCGACAGCTGGCGGCACATCGTCAAGAAGCGGCCATCGCCACTGACGCTGAGCCTGTTGGGGCGTTCGGACTCCTCAAGGGTCACGCTTGGCAGTGGGCGCGAGCTGTGCTCCAACTGCAGGCGCCCCCCTTGCAGGAATGCGAAGTGCTCGCGTTGCGGGGCGAACACGAGCTCAGAGATCGTCTCGGGACCGACTTGCTCGCGGAAGCGATGGTCAGGGCCGTCGAGCGGGTGACCAGGTCGATGGACACGCAGCAGGCACCGACCGTCGCACTGGGTGAAGGCGACCCGGTCGCCTCCTTGTTCCACCGCGAAGCCCGGACGCACCGCTCCCTGCTGGGGGTCGCTTACCCGTGTCAGGGCGCCGTCATAGTCCAGCATGTACAGCTGATCGGTGCGGTCGACGCCTTGGTACAACGGATCTTCCGGATCCGACCATAGGAAGAACATTCGACGCTGCTCGCGCTGCTGGGTGACGGTATCGAATGCGGGGGAGCGCTTTCCGTAGGACCACAGCAGGGTGGGAGGGTCGTTCGACCCCAGCGTTCGGCGGTGAATCGCCCGCTCCTCGGCATAGAGCACCGCGTGTTCCCCGTCCCACCCTAGCAGGCGCCGCGTTGGTGACCAGGGTTCGAAGGCGCCTGCGCGGCGCAGCGGCAGAAGCATCGTCGGCGGTCCGTCTGTGAACGCTGCGCTTCCGCTTGCATCGGGCCGGACTTGTAGCGGCATCCAGCCGTGACCGCCGGCGGGCAGCTGCCAGCTCGACACATCCGACACTGGGCCATCGCCGGCAAGTAGAGGCGTGCCCGGTCCGTCTGCTGCGAGATCGGCGACGAACAGATTGACTTCGCCCCCGTACAACAGGTCTCCGGAGAACAACACCAGGTCCTGGCCCGGAACGGACGCGTAGCGTTCCACCGATCCATCCACGGTCACGCTTGCGTCCACGAGCTTGCGCAACGCTCCGTTCTCAACCCTGTACTCGTAGATGCCGTGGTCGTGGGTCGCGGCCTCGTTGTTGGGACGCGCGATGGCGGAAAACGCGACCCGCTCGCCGCTTGGGCTAACCGCAAGGAGCCTGAAGGACGAGGGGTTGCGGGTCGCACTGGCAGGCCAGATCGCACCCTCCGACAGGGGGACGGGTGGCGCAGCACGGCCGCTTTCAAGCGGCACGAGCTCCGGTCGTGCACCGCCCCGTACGGCCGCCACCCGCACGAAATAGCTGTCGTCGGCGGCGAAGGCGATCGGGCAGTTCCCTTCAGCGCCCGTATCGCTGCCGTCGGAGGCGTATACGCGACCGTGGTCTGTGCCGCACACGGACAGATATCCTCCGGCCGGGGAAAACGTGAGCTGGGGGCCCGGCGGGATAGTGGGGATCTCCGCATGCGGTCGCACCCCCCCCTCGGCCGGGCCCTCGAGCTGTACGATGCTCGCCCCCCCGCGGTCGGTGGGGTAGGCCGCCTGGGCGCAATCCTGACTCCAGGCGACGTAGGAACGCTTGGTGCCGTCTGGCCAGGGGGTCGGGCCCTGCAGGGTTTCGCCCAGCAGGTAGTCTTCGGCGCTCGCGACGCCTACTTCAAAAGACCAGCTGAGCCGCACGATACGGTTTCCGCATAGGTCGATGTCGTCGCCGGGTTCAAGCGACAACAGGGCGGTCCGATCGCCCCCGCCCAGGTCCGCGCTGTAGAGCTGACCAGCACGTCCGTCCGCGATCAGTACGCGTTCGTCAATGACCGCGGAGAAGGGGTCGGGCGGTACCCGCGAGTCGAAGCGGGTCAATGGGTTGGGAGCAGCCACCCGCCCCAGATACCAGGGAGACGCGTCCTCGGGCTCGCCGTCGTCCCGCCTGATCGCGAAGTGATTTCCGCCACGGAAGAACTGCGCGAACCAGGGCCCGCCGCCCGGCAGTTCGATGCGCGTTGCGTTCCCGGTGGTCAGATCGAGCAGCACGGGCACGTCCTCGTTTTCTGGAGGCGCATGCAGGAGGTATTCAGGCGTTGGCAGAGGCCAGGCGAAGCCGGTCTCGAGCGGCGAGGGGTACGCCTGCACGTCGGCGACGAGGGTTGGGTCGGCTCCTTCGAGATTGTAGGCCAGGATGGAGTCCGTGCCCGTCTGGCCTGCGCTTGCGTCGCGGACAAGGACGACTCCGGTTGGGGTCGGTACGAGCGGTCCGTAGTCAGGACCCGCAAGCTGCTCCAGGCGCGGGGTCCCAGCGCTGTACAATGCCCAGACCCCACGCCTTTTGTTTGCGTCGGCCATCCTACGGGGGCCACGGACAACCAACACGTGATCGCCTGGGCCATAGAAGATCTCCTCGGCCCGTGCGCTTGTGGCGGTAACCTCGGGGCTCAGCTTGCGATGCTCGCCCGGAGCGTCGAGGGTCGTCAGATACAGTTCGTTCGGGCCTGCCTGGTCTGAAAGGAAAACGATACGTGCCTGTGGCAGTACGGTGATGGCACGTGTGGCGCGCGCGGTTTCCGCCTGGCTGTCGCCGCAGGCCAGCTGCACGGTGAAACGCCCGGGGGTATCGAAGGTGACCTGATGCGGGCTGACCCCTGGGTCCAGCAGATCGCCGTCCAGCGCCAGGGTCTCGCCCCCCACAGGCGTGCCGTCCTCGGCCGTGCAGAGCCCCTCGAGCTCGACGGGGTCGCCTACATAGACCGTCACGTCACCGGTCGGGGCGCGAAACTCGGCGACAGCGGGTCCATACGTCCCTGTTCCGGCATCGGGAAGGCCCTCCCACCAGGGCCCGCCGCCCGCGTCCCGTGATTCGGCGCCACCGTCGGGGGGAGTATCCGTGCCACCGGCGTCCGCGTGGTGCACCGGGCGTTCGCCGGTGTGGCCCGGCACATCGACCCCCTCGCCGCCGTTCTCGCCTGGCCCGTCGCCCAGGAAGCAGCCCCAGCAGAAGCAGCCCGCGCACAGCATCGCGCAAACCCAGGCGGACCGCATCCGGGGCCGCGCGCGGCCCAACGTGTGTACGCCCATCGCCGCCCTCCCGCATCCTGTGTAGGTGGACTTTCGCGCCTGCGCCAGGTGCGGTTTTCCTCACCCCCCCAGCTCGGGTCTCTCACCCGCTTCGAGTCGTTCCCTCGAGCCCCGGTGTGCACGGACTGAATTCCCTTGGTCACACGCTCAGGCACGCGGTCTCTACCTGCGAGCCGATGCAGAGTTTATGAACAATCCGGGCTAGCCGCTGACCAGGGTTTCGAAGTCGCGTGCGTTGGCCATGAAACGGCTGATGTGCTCGGCGAGCTGCGCGGTTTCGAAGGGAAGGGACCCACGGTCGGACTTGACCAGTGCCAGGCCCGAGATCAGAAACCCGGACGGGTCGCTGTGACCGAGCAGAATCGGCAGGTAGAAGGCTCCCTCATCAGTGACCCAAGGGCCACCAACCGTGCTCTCCGCAGTGGTATCCATGTTGTCGTCGAGCTCTATCTGCAGGAACGCGTGGGCCGCCTGGCGGATCGGCTCTGGCAACGCACCCGGTGTGGACTGGCTGTGTAGCCGAGGTTCCCCATTGACAAGCGCAAAGAGATACGACGCCTGGGCGCCGGCGCTCTCGGCGATCAGCTGCAAACACGCTTGCAGACAACTGCCAGGGTCAGCGCAGGTCTGCAGTAGCGAGCGGAGTTGGGACAGTGGTTCGCTCGACTGCGGGTCGGCTGGCCGCGGGACGACGAGTTCCCCATCACACAGCTCATGGCGCTTGGCTGCCCGGACCAGGCGCTCGTAGCGCGAGGCCAATGTTCGGTTGTCATGGGCCAGAAACAGGTCTCCGCAGCGCGGCGCATAGCGCGCAAAAGCATCGGTGTCCTCCAGGTACACCGCTACGCTGGCCGCCACTTCATATGCCAGGCCAAGGGACAGGCCACCGATGCCGTGACCGTGCAGTACCTGCAGGGCCGCCTGCACGCGCGACCAGGCCGCCTCGGCGTCTCCCTGGCGTGCTGCGGCGATCGCCAAGGGAAGATGCAGAGCGGCCGCCAGGTGATCCAGGTCGTGTGCCTGCGCCTGCGCCAGTTGCTCTGCCCCCTCCTGCCGCGCCTGGGCTTCGCGCCGCAAGTTGCACAGCACCAGCAAGCGCGAACCGGCCGCGTAGGCCCAGAGATGGTGGCGCCCGGGGGCGAGGGTCTTCAAGGCCTCGTCGAGATGGCCAAGCGCTGCCGCGTGGTCTCCCCGGATGCGTTCGTATTCGCCCCTCGCCCAGCTGTAGATGGGCTCCCAGCTCGGCAGCTTGCGGCGGGTCCGCTCGATTTCGTGCAGTCCCCTGTGCGCCCGCGTCAAGTCGTGACTCGCAGCGTGCGCGTGAAAGCGCCACAGCAGCGCGAGCTGCTCGTAGGATCGGGGCCTGCGCAGCTCGAGTCGTTGCAGCTCGCGCTCCCGTTCGAGCGCGTCCGCCACCCGGACGTCGCCCTGCCAGTTCGCCGCCAGCCCTTTGATCAGCAGAGCGTTGTCGCGGTGGATCGGGCTGTCCGAGATCGCCTCGACGCGCTTTTGCCATGTGGGCAGGCCCAGGACCGCTTCCAGTATTCCTATCCCCACCGTGATGCCGGCCCGCATCCCCTCCAAATAGACGCCCTCAAGACCGACATCCTTCGGCGAAGCGAGCTGCTCGAGGATGCCTTCATAGATGCGGTGGGCGCGCATATGCCGGCCGCGCAATCGCGCGTCGAACCCGCGCTCCAGGGCGAACACAATGGACATGGTCGGGGACACCCGCTCTAGGGGGGCAAGGGACGGCATCTGTTCCCACTCGTCGACGTCTAGCGTGTTGGACATTGGGCCCATGGCCGCGATGGCGGTGTGCGCGAGGTGTCGAATGGCCGAACTGGGTGCCATGAGCCTATCGTGCTCAGCCCGTGCTTCATGTTGGGCAGCCGCTTGCTGGAGAGCCTGCTCAAGCCGCTGTTTGGGGTCCTCGACGTGTTCGAGGCCTGCGTACAGACCGAGCCCAGCTTCGTCGGCGAGGGTACGGGCGACCGGCAGGGTGTAGGCCCCAGAGGGCAGGATGTACTGGCTGACGATTCCGAGCAGTTCGCTTTGGATCGCGTAGACGGTCTTTCTGGGAGTACCGAGCTGTTCGGCGCAGGACAGCACCGCGTCGTAGATCGCCCGCCAGTCCTGGGGCAGGCTATCGAGAGACTCCGTGAAGGCGCCCGCGTCCTCTCCGGTCAGCTCCTCGGACTCGATGGAGTGCTTGGACAGGGCCTCCACGGCCTCGGTCTCCTGCCCGCACCGAACCATGTGCCGTACGGCGCGCACCGTGTCGTTCCGGTCGACGAACACCTGCGCAAGTCGCCCGTGCAGGGTGGCCTCCGTGGGGGCTGGGAGGGTTCCGAGCAGGGGCGCGGTCCATTCCCCGCCTGCCAGCCGGTACCTGTCTCCAATCGATGTGACGACGGAGGCCCCTATGAGTTCAGCAAGGTTCCCATAAAGCGCCGCGTCCTGCGCGGCACTCGGCTCTGAGGCCGCCGGCGGTTCCTGTGACGGACGTGCCTGTTTCCGCTGGCCGCGGCATAGCTGCAAGCATTCATCGAAGTCGTAGTGCTCCTCTGCCGCCAGGGCCATGGCCTGGGCCAGTTGCCGCGACTCCGGCTGGAGCGTGCCCACGATCGCCTGCAGTGCTTCGGCCATGTTGGCGGGCAGGCTGAGCTCGTCGACATCGGCGGGCAACGCCCAGGCCCCTCCCGTGCGACGCACGACGCCCTGTTCGAGCAGGTGTTGCGAAAGCTGCATCAGGCTGCGCGGGTTGCCCGAAGCGAGTCCGTGCAGC
>JAPPOR010000020.1 GCA_028817905.1 Myxococcales bacterium | reverse complement strand
GGCCACAGCCGAACAAGACTCAAACATCGCAAATGCCCTTGACCCGCCTCATAGAGGGCTCGGGCACGGGGTGGAAGCTCGGTCGTTGCCAGATTGATACATATGGCCTGCCGTTGGGGCGGATGCGCACCACGCATGCCCGCGGGAGGGGGCAGGTGCGCGCGGGCGCGATCGAGCTATGATGCACCATGCGGATCGCGGTTCTGACGTTTGACGGTTTCAACGAGATCGATTCGTTCGTCGCATCTCACATCCTGAACCGAGTTCCCGATCGCGATTGGCGCGCCGAGATTACCAGTGACGTTGCGCGGGTGACTTCGCTGTACGGAGTGGTGGTGGACGCGCAACAGCCCCTGTCGTTCGCGAGGGAGGCGGACGTCGTGCTGGTGGGCAGCGGGCTGCGCAGCCATGAGATTGCCAACGACAGCAAACTGCTGGCCACCCTGGGCCTCGACCCCGACCGGCAGCTGATCGGCTCCCAGTGCTCCGGGGCGCTGATTCTCGCCGGGTTGGGCCTGTTGGCAGACATGCCGGTGTGTACCGATGCGCGTACCCGCCCGTCGGTCGAGGCGGCCGGGGTAGAAGTGCTCGACCAGGCTTTCTTCGCCAGGGGAAACGTGGCGAGCGCAGGAGGGTGCCTTACCGCCGAAACGCTGGCAGCCTGGGTGATCTGGCGCTTGAAGGGGCGCGATGAGGCCGAGCGGGCGTTGCGTCGCGTCTCGCCCGTGGGCGAGGAGCATGCGAGCATCGAACGCGTCCTGGCCCGAATCCAACCCTACGTCTAGGCGATGGGCACTGAGGGTTGGAAAACGGGCTGCATGGTCGGGTATACACGCCTGCATGCCGCCCTCGCCTCTCGATGTAAGCGCCGGCGCCCTGCGGGCGCTGGCGCACGACTACGGTCAGTTGAACTGGGCGCTGTTCGGCGAGTGCCTGCGGCCGGCGCCCCTTTCCCTGATGGACGGCGCTTCCATGCTCGGGGTTTGGCGGCCGGATCCGCGCGGGATCGCACTGTGCCGCGCGCTGGTATTGGAGCGGCCGTGGGGCACCGTCCTGGAGGTGCTCAAGCACGAAATGGCCCACCAGTTCGTGGACGAGGTGCTCGGCGTCCACGACGAGACCGCCCATGGTCCCGCGTTTCGGCGTGTGTGCATGGACCGGGGGATCGACCTGCGCGCAAGCGGTAGCCCCGACGCGAGTCCTCCTGACAAGGAAGGGGGCGTGCTGCGTCGCGTGCGCAAGCTCTTGGCGTTGGCAGATAGTCCCAACCCTCATGAGGCCGAGACCGCCATGCGTACGGCTCACCGTTTGATGCTCAAGTACAACCTGGCGCACCTCCAAGAGGAAGGGAGCGACGGGCGCGTCGAGTCCGACGCCTACGGCTATCTACATCTCGGACGACCCACCGGTCGCTCGACCGAGGCGGAGCGTGCGCTGGCCGGTCTGCTCGGCGAGTTCTTCTTCGTGCAGCCCATCTGGGTGTCCGTCTATCGCGTGGAAGATGGCAAGCGCGTCAATGCGCTGGAGGTCACGGGCCGCCGCGAGAATCTCGCCATGGCCGAGTACGTCTACCACTTTCTTCTGCATGCCGCAGATGCGCTGTGGAAAGAACACAAGCGGACGCACGCGCTGCGCCGCGATGCCGGTCGCCAGGCCTATCGCGCAGGCGTCATTCGCGGCTTTGCCGACAGGCTGCGCAACGAGCGCCAGCATCAGAAGGGTGAGGGTCTCGTCTGGATCGGTGATCCCCGTGCGGACCGCCACTTCCGACGCAGGCATCCACGTGTTCGAACGACCCGCACGCGCACCAGCGAGCGCAGCGAGGTCGCCGGCCACGGCCGCGCCGCCGGCAAGAACCTCGTGCTCAACCGGCCCCTGACGACTGGAACCCGGACCCGCGGCCGACTCCTTCCTAGCTAGCAACTAGCTAGCTAGTAGCGCAAGAGCGTCCAGCCTGAACGCCAGCGGCGTTGGCGAGCTTCTTGGCCGTTCTTGACATAGTA
>JAPPOR010000938.1 GCA_028817905.1 Myxococcales bacterium | reverse complement strand
TTACAGCTCGAAAGAAATTTTCTTGTGAAGAAAGATTTTTGTGTGCCTAGCTAGCGCTTGTGCGAGGGTGCGCGAGTTGGTGCGATATGCGGGCCAACTCGGGTCACTCACGACATCGGCGTCGGATCGCGGAGTTCGCAGGACACGGCCCGCCTGCCCCTCCATAGACGCTTCTGTGAACGCTTTCGTGAACGCTTCCGTGAAGCCTGGGGGCTGGTTCGTCTCTCAGCGAGCTAGCAGGACCGAGCATGGGGCATGCCGCGCGACCCGCTCCGCGGTCGAGCCCACGAGGAACGGGGCGAGCCCCGTGTGGCCCTGAGCGCCCACCACGATCAAATCGACGTCGTGGCCGGTCGCGTATTGGCACAGGGCGTCGACGGGGCTTTCGCTCGGGATGACCTCCGTGTGCAGTGCCTTGACCTGCCCGTTGTAGCGATCCTTTAGCCCTGCGAGCAGGCGGTGGACCTCGGTACCGATTTCCATGCGTTCCTTGGCGATCCCCTTCGGGTCCATCAGGTCCAGGGCCGCCGGGTAGGCGTGCACGATCGTGACACGAGCTCCGAAGGCCCTCGCCTGCTCAAAAGCCACTTCCAGAGCGACCTCGGCGCCTCCGGAGAAGTCGGTCCCCACCAGGACATGCGTCGGCTTGGACATGCTGCCTCCACCCAGGTACATAGGGCCCGCCGTGCAAACGGCAACGCGGTCGAGGGACTTACGTGGAGAGGGCCCCCATCAAAGATGCGGCGACCGCCCAAGCGCCTCTCGCCTCTGCTCCCCGCCGTTCGGCTGGGCGCCTTGGCCTATCGGCTGGCGCGGGCCGTGCGCCACCTGATCGTCGGTGGCTCGGTGAAGTCGCCATCGGGCGGCACGCCGTCGTACCAGGGCCAGAAGGGAACCTCGTCCTGGCACTTCGGACGGTCGTCGCGCGAGCAGAAGATCCGGACGTGGAAGTGGTCCACGTGTGGGTTGCCGACCTTCGGTTCCCGCAGAACGGCCGCGGCCGCACGCAACAACTCCGTGGAGGCTCCACTGCGCCGGCCTTGTTTCAGCAGGCGCTTGCGGATCGACGTGCACACGAACATGTACTGCACGCGCGCCTCTGGATCGGCCAGCATCGCTGTGACCAGCTTCCAGTTGCGCTCGTCGTCGAACTGCAGGTGCCGGGGGCCTCGTCGCGCGCCCTTGCTGTGGCTGAATGGAACGAAGCGCCAAAACTGGGCCATCTTCCCGCGGCGGTCACGCATGTAGAAGGCCACATCCACGTCGCGGCCGTTGCGATGGGAGTGGTGGCCATCCAGCCATCCACCCTTCCTTGCGGACAGTTCACCCACCGTCAGGCGACTCCCCTGCCAATGCTTGGCGACCGTCCGGGCACTACGTTCCAGGAGCCCGATGAGTTCCCCGGTGCCATAGAAGTTGTCGCGGGAAGCGACCCGCGGCAGCCGTCGGATCGTCGCGGAATTGTGCAGGGGCACACCCCGTGCCAGGCGCCCTTCCCAGGGCAGCCCCATCGAGATTGAGGTGCTGGTGGTGCGAAGGCTTCGAAAATGGGCGCGCTCCGACGCGGCGGCTCCCCCCATCGAGAGCGACGAAGCCAGGCACGCCAGCGCAGCCATCTGGCCGAAACGCACCGCCTTTCCGACTCTAGCTAAACCTTTCTCGCGAACCAATGAAACCAACCTCGTAGTAGATCAGTGTGACGCATCGCGCGTGGGGGAGAAAAGGCTCCAGCTTCCCGTGAGCGCGTACACCTCACCACGCTACGGGACAATCGCATCTTTTGCGCCGTAGTCCAGGTCAAAGCGTGCCCGAGCACCCCTTTGAATTGGCTGGATTGGGCGCAAGCACCTGTTTCATCCCCCCAGGTGTCGGTTCGTCTATTGGCTTCGTCTCTAGGTTCAACTCCCCGGCGGTGCGTAGGGCATTTGCCCGCGCCGGGCCGAGGCCCGGCGCAGGCAAATGCCCGCTTGGACGTCACTCAGGGGTCGGTCCGGCTTCCTCGACGACTGGCTCGGGCTCCGGCTGGGGAGGCGGCGCGGCCGGTGGCGGCTCAGGTTCCGGTTCGGGCATGGGCTCGGGGACGACCTCGTCGCCGGTCGAGGCCTCGGGCTCGGCGGCGGCGGGTGGCTCACCGCCGCATGCGACGGCCCCGGTCATTCCAACCGCGATCACTGCGGACAGGAACTTCTCACGATCGATTTTCATGTTTTGCTCCAGACCTTACTCATCCGGCGACACCCTCGGCCGCCTGGCACGCAACAGTACCACCGGCCGGCCTCGCATCAAGATTGACGTGGCCCGACGCGTGGGCGCGCGACGCTTGGCAAGCGGTGCGTCAACTCTCAAGCCCACATCCGATCGCGACGATCGCGCAAGTGATCGGCTTCGCAGGGGTTTCGGTGAAGGAGTGATGCTCGCCGCATCTTCGACCGAACCGCAAGCGCCGCGGAGTCAGCAGCTGTGCGAGGGTGTGCGATCGGGTGATGGAAGGCGGCCACCGGAGCGCTGGCAACCGGCTTTTCAGGCTTCGATGTAGGCGAGAGCAGGAGGCGAACCGCAGCGCTTCGAACCGGAGGCGAGCTCGGTTTGTCTCTATCGGCGCACGGCTGTGAGCACGAGCTGGCGGTCCGACAAGGGCCGGGGGCCACTTTCAAGCTGTTGAAACGCTTCATGCCCGCGGCCGGCAACCACCACTGCGTCCTGGGGGCGCGCCCAGGCCACCGCGTCCCTGATCGCCTGCGCGCGATCCGGGACATCGCTCCAGCTGGCCTGCCCAAGCGGTTGTCCGCCGATGCCTGCGAGCACCATGGCAGCGATGGCAGCCGGGGCTTCCGAGCGCGGGTTGTCCGTTGTGATCCACACGGCGTCCGCGAGCCGGTCCGCGACCCGGCCCATGTGCGGGCGTTTGTGCACATCTCGTTCACCGCCGCAGCCGAACACGCAAGCGACGCGACCATCGCGCGCAGCGACCAGGTTGCGGGCTGCCGCAAGTGAGCGTGCGAGCGCATCGGGACTGTGGGCGAAATCCACGACGCACATTGGGGAGCGGCATAGGACCTCGAAGCGTCCCGGCACCCCTTCGAACGTGCGGAGGCCCGCGGCGATTGCGCGCGGATCAAGGCCCGCGGCGTGGGCGGCCACGGCGGCGGCCAGGGCATTGTCGGCGTTGAAGTCGCCAGCGATCGCGAGTGTGAGCTCGCCCTGTAGAGCGTCCGCCAGGGGCGACGGCGCCAGGCTCACCCGCGTGCCGAACCCTGCGGGCGTCGCCGCCCGGCTAGCGAGGGTCACGGGAAGGCTTGCTTGCTCGGGTGCACCCACGGGGGAGAAGCCGCGCCCTTGGACGTGTGCGGGCATGACCTCCGCGATCAGTGCACTGGCGGCGTCACCCGTGTTCAGGATGGCTTGCCGCGGCGGTCGTGGTCCGGCGAATAGCTGGGCCTTGGCTGCCAGGTAGGCCTCCGGCGAGCCGTGCCGATCGAGATGGTCATGGCTGAGGTTGGTAAATACCGCGATGTCGGCCGGCCAGCGTTCTGCAAACCCGGCCGCAAGGGCCCGCGAGGTGACCTCCAACGCGAGCGTGCGTGCTCCCAGAACGCGGGCGCGTTTCACCGTGCGCACGAACGACGCCATGCTTCCGTCGTCTGCGGTTTGCTCGTCTCCCACCCACATGCCGAGGGTCGTGACGCGTACCGGCAACTCGCCCGCGGCCGCGGCGATGGCGGCCACCATGCTCGTGGTTGTGGTCTTGCCATTGGTGCCCGTTACCGCGACCGTCGTGAGACCCGCGCGCAAGGCGTCGAGCTCTGTCTGTGGCAGTGCCCGCTTGATCGGATGGTGATCCACGCGATTCGCTCTTCCGGGTTGCACCGAAGGTTGGAAGGCTAGCCCGCATCCATCACCAAATCACGACCCCTCCTTGCTCGCAAGTACAGGTGGTATTCAGTGGGTCTGCCAGGTGCCCCCGCGGGCCCGCGCGCGACGCCCCGCGAGGCTCACACATGATCCAGGGTGCGGGCACCCATCAGGCGCTTGCAGGGCAGTCGTCTTCGGCGCTTGTGGGGGCGCTGGTCGGCCCAAACGTCCTTCAATCCTTGCTACCCTGCTGACGTGTCCGCTCCAATGCGTTGGTTGCTCATCGGGGTCGCCCTGACTGTCGCCTGCCGCCCGCTACAAGTCCCCCCGCGCGCTGCAGGCCACCCGCAGCGGCCGGCCACCATCCAGCAACAGGCCACCGATGCGTCGGCTGCGGCGGCACGACTTGACGAGTTGCCGAGCTCGGAGCCTGCCAAGGGCGATCTGCTCGAGCCGTGGGGTCCCAGCGAGTCCCCCTCGGATGCGGAACTGCTGGCGATGCGCGTGCAAGATCCGTCGGTTCCGCGTCCACAGCCAGCGGGCCCAAGCCAGGTCGCCCTGTGGCGCGGTGGTCAACAGGTGCGGTTGATGGAGCATGCCGAAGCCCGCGATGCTGGGCTGATGGTGCTCGACCTGGGGACAGAGTGGGTGCCGGACCTGTTTCGGTCGGTGGAGGGGTACCCACACGCGTACCAGACCGACTTCGCCGATCTGGCCAATGGTCGCTTCCACGACGATGCGCAGGGACGGCGCGCGCAGCGCGACCGGTACCTGGAGCTGTACGGGATTCCGCCGAGCCCGGCTGTGCTCGCGCGGCGCTTTGCCAAGCTGGACCTCGCGCCGTGCACCCGCATGGTTCCGGCTCCCGCGCTCGGTGGCTTCGAGGGGGTGCCCTGGGGAGAGCGTCAACAGGACGAGCCGGAGGTCGATCCGGAAGTGGTCAAGGCACTGCAGTCGCGCCTCGTCTGCGAGTCGCACTATCGTGGACGACCGACTGGTGGTCTGGACCTGCGCACGCGCTATGCGCTCGAAGAGTTCGAGCGGCGCAACCGTATCTACGCGCGCGGGAGCTTGCAGGGAGAAACGCTCAAGGCGCTGCAGACCGAACCACTCGAGTTGGAACGGCAAGCGTTGGTCCGGACGCTAACCGAGCGACTGGTGCTGGATCTGGGAGTCATCGAGGACCGCTCCGCCCGCGGCCTTTTTCCGAGGGGTTCCATGGCAGACGCGCGCGAGAGGCGTGGCAAGGCGCCCAACGTGGTCGCCCGCATCGAACGCGCGATCGTGCGGGGCCTCGGGTTAGGGGACGTCGTCACGACGCGGGTTTTCTACCGCTCGCTGGGCGAAGTGCTTTCGCGCGAGCACTACTACATTGCGCTGCTACCCGTGTCCTTGCCCGACTACCACAGCGATGACATGGAGCTATTCGTCGAGATCGATCGGGGCGACATCTACTACGACTTCCCCTACGACGACGAGGGCACCCGTCGGACCCAGCCCAGGCAGAATCTGCCGACCCTTACGCTGTTTGCGCGGGTGCGCTCCAAGCGGCGCGGGGGGCGAGCGCGGATCGTCCCCCTGGCCAACTACGGCACCACGATCGGGGGCTGGCGGGTGCAGCGCTTCCGAGACGAGGACCTGTGGACCTACAAGGAGTCGCCTGTGGGATCACGGGTCTGGTCCCGCATCGTCTCGGCCCCCGTATGGCTGCCGCCTGCCAAAACACCGCCGGAGACGCTGATCTATCAGGCTCGGACGAGCGAGGAGGGCGAGCCGGTCTGGGAGCTCAACGAAAACCTCGTCGGCCCCGGATATGCGTCCGCCTACGGTCTGGTGGCCGCCTACCATCAGAAATTCGTCGAAAGGAAGGGCCGCCGCGTCCCGACGCACGACGAGGGCATTCGCAGCCACGGTTCTAGCGACTACACGAGCATCTGGCAGCGCGCGTCCCTGGGCTGTCATCGGCTCCACAACCATTTGGCGATTCGGCTGTTCAACTTCATTCTTGCCCACCGACCCCACAGGCGAATGGGCCACCGATCGGCCCGCTTTCGCATGCCCGTCTCTCGGCAGGACTTCGAGACAGTCATTGAGGTCGACCGCACCGGGTACGCATTCGCGCTGCGGGAGCCGATTTTCGTCGAAGTCCTGCCCGGAAGCGTCCTTGGGGATCGAAAGCGGCCGCCTCGCTACCGGATTCCGGTCGAAGCGAAATAGCCCGCGTCCTTCACCAACCCGTGCGCTCTTGCACCACCGTTCGACTCTTCAGCGCCTACGTTTCAGTGGAACATGCAGCGAGCACTCCCTCCTTCACAGGCGAAGCCGGTGATCTGCACGAGCATCACGCGTTCTGGTGGGTGACCCCGGAAGGCGAGACTGCGGTGGCGTGTCTCGAGTGTTTCGTGGACGTTTAGGGCCGAGATCGGGCCTGAAACCAACCGCTTGATGGCCTTCGCCTCTGTCGTTTCCCAGGCGATTTGGGGCGCTTGTTGCAGCCTTTGAATGGCGAAGAAACGCGCGCGAAGCATGGGATCTGCAGGGTTCATTGTGCCTGGCCCGGACCTCTAGCGAGGCATGCAATGCGTACAAACGAACGACCCCACAGGCACCTCGGTGCTCGCCCGATGTTTGACCGGAGCGAACTTGCTCCGGACTCGAACGGCTGTGTGAGGGGTCGCGCCGTTGCTGAAGGTTCCGGGTTGGCTCGACACGGACGGGAGGCTTCAGCGTGAGCACCAGTGGCAAAGCAACGCGTATCGATCTTTTTTCACTCAAAACCATTCAGATGAAGACGTTCCATCTGACGTGGCTTTCTTTCTTCATCTGCTTCTTCGGCTGGTTCTCCCATGCCCCCTTGATTCCAGCGACCATCGGTCCAGACCTGGATTTGACGAGAGCCCAGAAGATCACAGCCTTCATTGCCTCCGTCGGCGTGACGATTATCGCGCGCCTGTTCCTCGGCTACCTGTGCGACCGCATCGGACCGCGCAAGAGCTACGTGGGACTGCTGCTGTTTGGGGCCGTGGCCGTGGCCGGGTCGTCGTTGGCGAACACGTGGGAAACGTACTTGCTGTCGCGCCTATGCATCGGCGTGATCGGAGCATCCTTCGTGATCACCCAGTACCATACGTCGGTGATGTTCGCGCCGAACGTGGTGGGCATCGCCAACGCCACCACGGCGGGCTGGGGCAACCTCGGCGGAGGTGTCACGCAGGCGGCCATGCCCATGGTCGCGGCCGCGATGCTGTCGCTGGGTTTCGCGGACTCCGAGCTGTCGAAGTGGCGGCCTGCGATGTTCGTACCGGCGCTGGCGATGGTGGTGCTCGCGTTTCTGTATTGGAGGCACACGACCGATTGTCCAGATGGGAACTACGACGACCTTCCCGACTCGCGCCCGCAGGCTGCCTCCGGGGGCACGTCGGGGCTCTTCATGGACGCGGTGCGCGACTACCGCGTGTGGATCCTGTTCCTGGTGTACGCGGGATGTTTCGGGATGGAGCTCTTCGTCAACGGCCGCGCAGCAGCGTACTATCAGGATCGTTTCGGCTTGGCCGAGGGGTCGGCGGGTTTGATCGCCTCGCTGTTTGGGCTGATGAATCTGTTCGCACGTAGCATGGGCGGCTTCCTGGGCGATCGCTTCGCCAAGACCGGCGGGCTGACCGGGCGCGTGCGCTGGCTCGTGATGGTCATGATCGCGGAGGGCGCCATGTTGCTGGTGTTCTCGCGCATGGGTGCCTTACCGGTCGCGATTGTCACGATGGTGGTCTTTAGCCTGTGCGTGCAGATGGCCGAAGGCGCAACCTATTCGGTGGTCCCATTCATCAACCCCAAGAGTCTCGGTGCGGTATCGGGAATCGTGGGGGCCGGCGGCAACGTGGGCGCGGTGATGTACGCCCAGTTCCTGTTGCGAAGCGAGCTGCCCCTGCAGGATTGCTTCTACTACTTCGGCTTCGTTGTTGCGGCGATCGGTCTGGTCGGGCTCAACATTCGCTTCTCGGCTGAAACCGAAGAAAAGGCCCGCTCCGAATACGAGGCCGGAGCGGCGATGGCCTAGCGACCTTGAGTCAGCGTGTCGAGGACGTTTGGGTCGAGTTCGATTGCGTTGCCTTGACTGGATGCGTCTGGAGAAGGTCGCTAGGTTGCGCTGGCGCGCTCCGGGGAGGAGCTGCGGGTGACAGCGGTATCCGTTGGCACCTGGGTCATGTGCCCTTTGACTGCTTGTTGGCCCCCGAACTCGCTGGAGTTCGGGGGCCAAGCCTTTTGGGGCAAATCTAGTTGTCTAACGACGGCCCATCTGAGCTGGCGTGGGGGGCGCCAGCCCGCGCACCGGGTGGGGCTTGTAGGGAGCTTCGATGGCTGCGATTTCGGAAGCTTCCAGCTGCAGGTCCACCGCCGCGATGGAGTCCTCGAGATGGGTGAGCTTGGTGGCGCCCACGATCGGGGCCGCGACCGCCGGATTCTGCAGCAGCCATGCGAGCGCCACCCGGGCCGGTGGCACGCCGCGGGCTTCGGCCACGCGCTTGACGGCTTGTACGACCTCCCAGTCGGATGGCTGGTCGTACAAGACCTGGTCGAGCCCATCGCTTTCCGAACGCGACGTCGAGGCGTCCCCGAGTTTTGCGCGTGTGCCCGCCAGCATGCCGCGTGCCAGTGGCGACCAGGGGATCATGGACAATCCCTCTGACACGCACAGGGGCTGCATCTCTCTCTCCTCCTCGCGGTAGACGAGGTTGTAGTGGTTTTGCATGGTGACGAAGCGAGCGAGGCCACGCTGGTCCGATACACCAAGCGCTTTCATCAGCTCCCAGGCGTACATCGAGCTGGCGCCGATGTATCGTACCTTCCCCTGGCGCACGAGCTGGTCCAGCGCCGCGAGGGTTTCCTCGACAGGCGTGCGCGGGTCCAGACGATGGATCTGGTACAGGTCGATGGTCTCCACGCCCAGGCGGCGCAGGCTGGCTTCGCAAGCTTGCTGAATGTGCTTGCGCGACAATCCTCGCATGTTGGGCCCGTTGCCCATCGGGAAGAACACCTTGGTGGCGATCACCAGCTCATCGAGCCGACCGTATTCCCGCAAGAAGCGCCCGGTGACTTCTTCGCTGCGCCCCTGTGAGTAGACGTCGGCGGTGTCGAAGAAGTTGATGCCCGCCTCGATCGCACGCTGAAAGAAGGGGCCGGCCGCCTCCTCGTCAAGCACCCACGGTCGCCATTCGGGTGATCCGTAGCTCATGCAGCCCAGGCACAGGCGAGAGATTCTGACTCCCGTAGTTCCGAGATAGGTATATTCCATTGGTTCGCCTCCGAGCGCGGCACCCTATCATCTTCGCGGGGGCGCTGGGTTGCGTGGTGTCGCGCTTGCTACGGTTTGGTACGAGGGGGCGCGGTCGTCGCGGGCTGCTCGGTGGCTGCGACCTGGGCGTAGCGGGCGCGCCGGGCCGCCAGACGCGCGGCGTAGGCGTCGCTTCCCTGTGCGAGCGCCGCTCGATAGGCCTCTTCCACCACACGCAGCGATGCAGCCGAATCGCCCACGGCGTGATAGGCACTCGCCAGAACGCCCAGCGCCTGGCTATCCGGACGGTCGCCGAGCGCTTGGCCACGGCGCGCCCAGGTCAGTGCCTCGCGAGCGTCGGCCAGCGTGCGCTCAGGTTGCGACGCGAGCAGGGAGGCGAGCGCTAGGGCCGCGGGGCGATGGCCTGGGTCCAAGGATAGGGCACGGCGAAGCTGGGTCGCGGCCAAGGCCCTGGCTCGCATGCGCCTTAGTGCAAGCGCATGGTCGTAGAGGCGCTGGGATAGTGGCTTGTTCACCTGCTCGGCGAACCAGTAGAAGCGCGCGCCCTGGCGTTCGAACCCGCGTGTCCCCAGATGCCGTGCGACTGCTCGATAGGCGCTAGCTTCTGGGGAATGCGCCCGCGTTAGCAAGGCGTATCGCGCGCCCGAGTCCGCACGTCCGGTGGCCACTTCGAAGCGGTCAAGGGCGCCTCGCTGACGTAGCCACTTCAGCACGTGAAGGTACTCGTCCAGCAGGTCCCTGTCGCCCGGTGCGAGCAGTAGCGCTTGCTCTAGATGGATGGCTGCGGCTGGCACCCGGCGTTGCGCCAGTAGCAGCTGGGCAAGCTCC
>JAPPOR010000820.1 GCA_028817905.1 Myxococcales bacterium | reverse complement strand
GCGAAGCGGGTCAGGTCGTGGTCTACGTGCTCCGGATCGATACCCTTCCAGCGCTCGTCGTTGTGGCACTTGGCGCAATCCCTGCCGAACCGCCCCTCGTGGACGTCTTCGTCCTTGTGGCAGCCCTGACAGGTGGCCGGGGGCTCGAGAAAACTGGCGACACCGCGACGATTCTTGCGCGTATGGCATTCGCCGCATGCGACGCCCGCGTGCCCACCGTGTAGCTCGAAACCCGTCATTTCATGCGTGAAGCCATCTCGTGAGCCGCCCGGCCAGCGGATCAGCTCATGGCTTCGGCCGCGATGCTCCACGTGGCAGTGGCCGCATCCATCCTGCTTGAACCGGGTCCCGTGCAGCCCCCCGCCCGTGCGTCGCTGTTGGCCGATGTCGTCGTGGCAGTCGTTGCAGAGGTTTTCGGCCACCCTGCGCCCACTTGCGTGACACTTGGTGCAGTCAGCGTCCGATCCCAGGTCCGCGTGGGCCCGGGCAAGCTCCCCCGGTGACAACAACTGCGCGTGGGCCGCGCTCGGCAGCAGCATTGCCGCGGTCGTCGCGGCGATGCGGACCCACGCGTGGGCCGGCCCGCATGGTTCACCCACCACGTGGCGCCCGGCTTGGCCTTCGACGCAGCCGTGCCTGCGCTGCCCATGCGAACTCAGCAAGCGTTCGGTCGGTTGCCGAAGGCCCTGTGAAGCCGAGTTCCTGCGCGATCCGCTCGCGAGTGGGTACAGCATCCGGGCTAGCCACTCGGGCTCCAGCCGAATCCGAAGTACAGGGCGATGGCGACATGGAGGATCACGGCCACCACCATGAGCAGGGCCGTCAAGCGGTGCAGGCCGCGCCACGTCTTGAGCAGGTGCGTGCCGGCGGCGGCTTTGACTTCGGCTGCCTTGAGTCGTGCGATATGTTCCAGCTTGGCAGACCAGCGCGCGGCATCGTCAGCCACAAGCGGGACCGACGCGATCGCGTGTTGCCCCAGGATACGGATCTCAGACCGTCGCGACCGCGCCTGCCTGAACCAGGCTGGAAGGGTCATCAGAGTCGCCAGCAGGCCGGGGCTGTGCGGCCGTGCCGGGGGTTGTTGCCTGCTCTCCAGCTCCCGCAGAGCTTCGGCCAGGCCGGGCCACAGGTCCTGAACTTCTTGAAGGGCCGCTTGCATGCGCCGGTCGTCTTTCCGCGGGCTGATGGCATAGAAGTAGCGTCCGATGATTCCTGTCACCACGACCACGGCCAGGCTTGCCGCGGTCAGGGTAGCGATGCCCGAGCGCAACTGAAACGCCGAGTGAAACATCACCAGGAGGGTGCCGAAGAGACCTGTAATCACATGGATGTCGAGCCAAGTGCGCATCGAGCCCAAGTGGACGCGGGCGTAACGCCGCCGCACCATGTAGAGCAGGTTGGTCAGAATCAACGCCGTGCCGACGATTCCATAGAGTTGCCCGATGGGCCCGGCAGGGCTGAGAGCGCGAAAGTCCGGATGGTCCACGCGTGCCTGCAGGTCCTTCAGGTAGAAGTCCGCGCCCCGATAGGTGAGTGCCAGCGTCAATAGCAGCAGGCCAAGAACCACGAGCACCTCCTTGGTGCCGAGGAGGGATTTCGGGCCTGCAGTCGGAGGACCAGCTGCGCTTCTCGCAATTGGAGACCACATCGCTTGCCAACTAGCTCAGCGGGCGCTGCACGTACGCGCGTTCACGCCGCGCTTCGCTACATCCCTCTATGGCCGTGGCGCCTGCTTGCCTTCGCGGCTGAGCAAAAAAACCGATGCACTTGATCTGTAGC
Organism: Myxococcales bacterium; assembly: GCA_028817905.1. Taxonomy (GTDB): domain Bacteria; phylum Myxococcota_A; class Polyangia; order Polyangiales; family JAFGIB01; genus JAPPOR01. Next base: position 8,198 of record JAPPOR010000820.1, on the reverse strand, counting down.
AACTGCGTGGGGTGGGTACAGGGGTGAGAGGCGACATGCCTATGAAGGACGCAGGTGCGTGTGCCCATAGAGCACTGCAGGAGGTCTGTGGCCGTGGGTGACCGAGCTTCCCATATAGCTGAGCGTTCCAGCCGGGCGGTCCTTCCCGCACTGCTGCTGTTGGGGTGTCTTGGCAGCGCAGCAGCTGGCGGTCTGGGGTGCAACATGCGCCGCGGGCACAGCGCCGCGGAAGTCAGCGGCACGGACTGTGCCACTTGCCATCGCGATGACTTCGAAGCCGCAGTGCAGCCGCTTCACGTGCAGCAGCTGCCGCTCACGTGTGAGGATTGCCATGAAAACGACAGGTGGCGTCCCGCCTTGGGGTCCGACCACGACACATTCTTTCCATTGAAGCATGCCCACGCCGAGGTTGGTTGTGGTGCGTGTCACGCGGACGGGTTTCACGCGGGGGCGACACCGCCGCTGTGCGTCGATTGCCATCAACGGGATTACGAGCGGGCGGCGCGGCCACCCCACGCGGGGCTTCCGGTCACGTGTGGTGACTGTCACGATGAGCGGGCCTTTTCGCCCGCCACCTTTGACCATCCGTGGCCGCTCGAGGGCGAGCACCTGACCGTCCAGTGCGGTAGCTGCCATGTGGGGAATCCGCCAAGGTATGCTGGGACGCCGAATGGATGCATCGATTGCCATCGGGCCGACTTTGAGGCGGCTGACAGCCCACCGCACGACGGGTTTTCCACGGACTGTTCCGCATGCCATACGCCGGCGGGCTGGCATGGCGCAGATCCCAATGATCCCAGCTTTGTGCATCCGTGGCCGCTGGTCGGTGCCCATCGCGTTGCGGGGTGCCGCGACTGCCACGGCGATCCACCGACGTATGCCGGGACATCCAGTACGTGCGTCGATTGCCATAGGGCCGACTATGAGGGGGCCGAGAGCCCGCCGCATGACGGGTTTTCTACGGACTGTTCCGCTTGCCACACGCCCGTGAGCTGGCGTGGCGCAACCCCCAGCGACCCCAGCTTCGTTCACCCGTGGCCCTTGCGCGGGGCCCATAGCAAAGCCGCCTGCAGCGGGTGTCACCAGGGGGACCCGCCCGTATACGAGGGGACGCCCATGGCCTGTGTCGATTGCCACGCCGGCCACCGCGATGCCGCCGCGCTCTCCCACGACGGGTTTTCCGATGCCTGCACGAACTGTCACACCGAGGAGGCGTTCAAGCCAGCTGAGTTCGAACACGCGTGGCCGCTCACCGGCGCACATGTGAAGGCGAGCTGCGCCGACTGCCACGGAGACAGCCCCGCGGTCTATGCTGGTACTCGCAAGGAGTGCGTAGCCTGTCACCGGGAGGACTACGACAAGAGCCCCTTCCCCGGCCACGATGCGTTCTCGACCGAATGCGCAGACTGCCACAGCACCACAGGCTGGACGCCGGCGAGCGGCGCCCATCCCAACAATCGCTTCCCGATCACAGGGCGCCACGACTACGCGTGCATGGAGTGTCACAATCCTGCCCTGGGGCCCAATGGCCGTGGCAACGCCGATTGTGTCGGTTGCCACCGGGGAAGCCACTCGCGAGCGCGCATGGACCGCGAACACGACGAGGTCTGGCTCTATCCGAGGGGCGATGCCCCCCCCAACTTCTGCCTCGACTGCCACCCGGCCGGGCGCGAGGACGATTGATTCAGGGTCGTGCTCGCGGTCGTCGTCATCCTGGTGTTGTCGCTCGGCCTCTATTGGCTATGGGAACGATCCGATCGAAAGCAAGAAGATGTGGCCGAGCAAGTGGTCGCGGATCTTTCGGGCATGGGCGAACTGGTGGCCGCCAGCCTCAGTCCCCGCATCGATCCCAGCCGTTGCATCGGATCGGGAGCCTGCATCCAGGCCTGTCCAGAGAAGAATGTGATCGGGCTGATCGGCGGCGTCGCCAAGCTGGTCAATCCGCTCGCATGCGTCGGTCATGGTGTGTGCGAGGCTGGCTGCCCCGTCGACGCGATCAAGCTGGTCTATGGGACCCGAACCCGCGGCGTGGAGCTTCCGCGCATTGGCCCGAACTTCGAGACCAATCGCGAAGGCGTCTACATCATCGGCGAGCTGGGTGGGATGGGTCTGATTCGCAACGCCGCCAGGCAGGGCAAGAAGGCTGCAGACCACGTGATCACCGGGTCCCCGGAACACCAGCAGCCCGCGCGACGTGGCAGCGCCGGCGCCCACGACGCGATCGTGGTGGGCGCAGGACCTGCTGGCATTGCTGCCACCCTGCGTTTGATGCAGGCGGGGCTCGACGTTCAGCTGCTCGAGCGGGAAGGCTTTGGCGGCACCATCCTGCACTATCCGCGGGGCAAGGTTGTGATGACCGGCACGCTAGACATGCCGCTGTACGGGAAGGTCCGCAAGAAGGTCATGCTCAAGGAGGCGCTGGTCGAGTTGTGGGAGGACATCCGGGCCAAGACCGAGCCCCCTTTGCACGTGGGCCAGCAGGTTGAAGCGCTCTCGCTCGACCCTGACGGTATGTGGCGAGTGACCGCCACGGGCGGCAGTTTCCGTGCCGCAAACGTACTGTTGGCGTTGGGCGTGCGCGGAGCCCCGCGAAAACTGGGTGTGCCCGGGGAGGAGCTCTCCAAGGTGGCCTACACGTTGCTCGAGCCGGATGCCTTTCAGGGCCAGCATGTGTTGGTGGTCGGCGGTGGCAACAGCGCCGTCGAGACCGCGCTTGCGCTCTCGGATGCCGGATGTTGCCGTTCGGTGAGCGTGAGCTATCGCAAACGGACCTTCGCACGCTGCCGGGGAGACAATCGCGCGCGCATCGAACGGGCGCTGCGCATGAACGCGATCCGGGGCTACCTGGCGACCGAAGTCGAGGCGATCTCGGGCGATGCCGTCACCCTGCGGCATGCGGACACCGATGCCTGCGAGCAGATCGAAAACGACGCCGTCATCGTCCAGATCGGCGGGACCCCCCCCGCGGACCTCCTTCGGACGCTTGGCATCGAAATCGTTACCAAGTACGGGGAGGCGTAGCCTCGTTGCTGCCGAAGGTGCCCGCTCGCTGAGCTACTACCCGCCCCGCAGGGCCGACGAGTGGGACGGCTGGGGAACACGACGGTAGCCGCCGCCGATTCCTACCGCCTCGCCAGATCGCGCTGCTGGTCAGCATTCGCTTCCTCAAGCGAACGATAGCGCCGCACGCCAGGGCGAATCGTTCGCGGGTGCAACAGTAGAGCTCGATTCCAAACGGCTCGAATACGCTCCAGCAATTGATCATCAGACACCCGTTCAGGACGAGGCATCTCGCTGACGCTCCTGTACTTTGTCACGGGCACGTCACTCATCCTCCAGCGCGAACGCAGCCCGAAGCGCGGCCGCGTCGCTGTGGTCAATCGGCCGGACCGTATCCTTCTTCATCCGGTAGAGCGACAGCGGGCTCGCCACCTGGACGACAACGCCCCCGATCGACTTTGCTTCCACCTGCAGGTCCGCGTATGCAGTCCGCTCGCCGAGACGGGTCAGGATATCCAAGTAGAGAGTTCCTTCCGGCGGACCGTAGCGAACCGCCGGGTAGTCGCCGCACAGGTCGTCTGCCGTGATTTGATCGATGTCCGGGTCCGACCAGACCTGCTTCAAAGCGGCACGCAGACGAGCGATGTTGTCTGCATCCGGCCGCACGAACAGGTCGAGGTCTTCCGTCGCCCGCACAATCCCGTGAACGTTCAGCGCGACGCCGCCTACGACCGCGTAGTCGACCTGGTGATCATTGAGGCTGGCGATAACGCGCAGGGCATCGTCCAATACGTCCACCTACTAAGAGTAGCACGGTGTGGGGTCGTCTGCCCTCGTGGGGACGGCAAGCAACCAGCGGGTGGGTGTTCCGAGCGCCACTTGCCATAGGTGACGCGATCGCGCGGGGCGCTGCTGGCTCGACCAACCCAACGCCACATCCTGATCGCGGGCCGGGCACACTCGACATCGCCGTCGGCCTTCTATTACGCTCGGGCGCCGCGGGCAACCTGGCGAAGGACGCTCAGGCGCAGCGCGCGCCATAGAATGCGGCGGCGAGGTACATTCGAACGGCTCCGACTTCGCCCACTTCCAGGGCCTTCGGTGGCTCAATCCCCTCAGCTAGGGTGCGTTCCCGCGGGAACGCAGGGACCGACGTGTCGCCTGCCTTTTGGCAGCACGCACGTGATCCCGATGGCTCGGGAGTTTCCCTGAATCGGTGGTTCGCAGTGCGGGGTATGCTGAGCGCGCGACACCAAAGAACTTTGCCCGGGCCACCCGGGCCCCCGCTCTCCGCCAGATCCGCGACAGCCTGTGTTCGCCTTGGCATCGCGCCGACGTTCCTGCGACCATCATAGCGAGCGGCCGCCATAGGGGGGGCAGCGTGTGCATGGAAACGAGGGACGTTGTGCGATTCGAAGGAGTGCTCGCCACAGGGCTGCTTGCCCTGGTGGCCCTGGCAACGGGGTGCGGCGATGATGGTGCAGGGGGCGGCGCGGCCGCAAATCTCGAGCGAATGCAGGACGGTGGGCAGAGCGGTCCCGACGGCGGATCACAGACAGATCACGAAGGGCGACAGTCACCCTCCGAGGACCCGAGCGCGACGCTAGGAGATGCCGCGGTCGAGGATGCTGCTCAGGATGCATCGAAACCGGCGGAGAGCACCCGAGAGCCGGATCCCAGAGACGCGGCCTGCGCTGCCTTCGCACTGGCGGTCACGGGCGACAGCTGTGAGGGCCTCAGTTGCTCGGATGTGTTTTGCCAGGCGTGCTCGCGAAGCATCACGGCTTGTACGGCGGATGGTTGCGTCGTCTCGGGGGACTGCGAGGCGATCTGTGCGGCCGAGTCCACCTTTGAGGTAATCGAGTGCACCGACGTCTACCAGGTGCTCGGACCCAAGGAGCTCGGCAGGCCGTGCGCAGGCGACTCCCAGTGCAAATCCGAACGCTGCTCGAACCCACCAGATAGCAGCGGCGTCTGCACTGCGGGCGCTCCCGACGACCCCTGCCACGGCGGCGAAGATTGCGAGACGGGAATCTGCACGGCCGGCCGATGTCGCCGGTGGCCGGTGGCGATCACCAAGCACTACGGAACAGACGGCTACGAGAGACTCGTCAGCCTGGTGGTCGATAGCTCGGACAACCTGATCCTGCACGGCACCTTTAGCCCTGGACTCGACTTCGGCAAGGGGGCGCTCAGCGAAGAAGGCCTGGGATTGGCGAAGTTGACACGCCACGGCGAAGAGATCTGGGCCAAGAGCTTTGACGGAGCATTCGGGGTCCGCATGGCAATCGACTCGCAAGACAACGTGTACGCCGCCGGAGGCCTGGACGGGAGCCCCGACTTCGGCGGCGGGCAGGTTGCCCCACTCATCCCCTTCGACGGCAAGGGCTCAACGGCGATCTATGTGGTCAAGTTCGATGCCGCGGGCGATCACGTATGGTCCACCAGCTTCGACAGTCAAAGCGACTACATCGGCGTCCGCTCTATGGCAGTCGATGGACAGGGCCGTGCTGTTATCGCGGGCTACTTCAAGGGAGCCATCGACCTGGGAGCCGGCACGTTTACGAACACCGCCGAGGGCTACGACATCTTCTTGCTGAGGCTCAATGCGGACGGCAGCGTTGATCGGGCCGCGCACTATCCGGGCCCCATGTCGGACAATGCCGTCAAGATCGTGATCTACGACCAGGACGCGATCGTCATGCTGTGTGAGCATCGCGGGGGCATCGATTTTGGCGGCGGGGCGCTGACTACCCCCCGGGGCAACAAGACCTCCTTCGTGAGCAAATGGAGCACTGATCTCGTGCACCTCTATTCCTTCAACGTCCTCGCCGCAGGCGAATCCGTACGGGTATCCGAGCTCGCGCTGGCCAACGACGGCGATCCCATGATCGCGGGAACCTTCGGCGGCCCGCTCCAGCTGGGCGACCAGCCCCAGGCAACCGACCCCCGCGAACTGTTTGTGGCTAGGCTCGATGCCGACACTGGAGCCGCGAAGTACGTCACCCATATCCCTGTAAAAGGCAGTCTAGACGTATTGGCGGTCAGCGACACCGATGAAGCCGTGCTCGGGGCGAAGTTCGGGGGCGACTTCGTGCTGTACCACCTGGATGCGGCTGGCCGGGTGCGACGAACCAGCCCGATCGCTAGTCAGGCAAGGCTCACGAACAGGTCGTACAACTGGGGGTTCGACGGGGCCTGGACTGGCGCCAACACGCTGGTATTCGCTGGGCACTTCAACGGGCTACTGACCGTGGACGGTGTGGAATATCCTGCCCTAGGATCGTGGGACATCTCTTTGCTGGTCCTGGGGGACCCTGACAGCGACTAGTTAGCTAGGGCGATGGGCGCGGGTTGTCGCGATCGCTGCCTGGCCGAGTTGCTGGTGCACGTCTCGCCACAGGGCGTGCAGTGCCCGCATGCGGGCCCGGCGGTCCGCGCCCATGCTCGCGGCCTCACGACGGGGTGCCCGCATCATGTACTCGCGGCCCTGGCCCGTGTAGGCGAAGCGTTTGGGGATTTCGGCGACGATGGGCCCAAACAGCTCGTAGCGCAGCTGCTCCGCCCGTTCGTAGCTGAGGCTGTCCGAGGGATCGATCCACTCGGAGAGGAAGGCTTGGTCGCCGTCGTACCACCAGGGGTAGTGGTGTGCGCGCATGCCCGTTTGTTCCCGCCAGCCGTCGAGGTCTTCGTCGATCGGTGAGCCCGGATAGAGCCGGAATGGATCGACCGCCAGAAAACCATGTGTACCGTGCGGGCCCAGGAAGAGCTTCTCCATGTACCGAGCACTCACCCGCATGCTGGTTTCCGTCTCGCCCGGGTGCCCCACGATGATGTTGGCGCCGAAGGGCACGTTCAGGGCGCGGGCCCACTCGCCGATGCGCAGCATCTTGTCCAGGAAGCCAGCGAGCTTGCCCGTTTTGCGAATGCGCCGCAGTTGACCTGGGTCACCGCTTTCGAGGCCAAAACCGACCGCCACGTTCGCACGCGCCATCAGCTCCATGTCCGTGCGATCGATGAGGTCCGCGCGCATGACGAGCCACACCTTCTCGGCTCGGATGGGTCTTCGTGCGAGGCCCTCCAGGAAGGTCTTGCGCCAGGCCGAGCGCATTCCGAATAGCGGGTCGGGGATGCGCAAGCTCTTGCCTCGCAGGTCGAAGTAGGCGTCCGCTCGGTGCAGCTCTTCGACCGCGCCTTCGGCATCGATCGGGCGCCAGGCGGTTTCCCGCTTGGCTCGCTCCATGCAGAACGAACAGTCATAGGGACAACCGCGTGCCAAGTACAGCTCGAGCTGGTCTGTGTGGGTACGGATGACGCTGCGGTAGCGCGACAGCAGCGACCAGTCGTAGGGCATCAGGCTGTTGGGGTCGCGAAAGGCCTCGGGTCCCAGCACGCGCTGTAGGGGTCGGCGGCCGGCGGTGACCGCCTCCACCAGGCGTGCGAAAGGACCTTCGCCGTCGCCCACCACGGCATAGTCCACTGGGCTTCCCGCCGTGAGCAGATCGGCGGGTCGCGCGCTGACGTGATAGCCGCCGGCGACAATCGTCGCCTCTGGCAGCTGCTGACGCACCGCCCCAGCGAGCGCCATGACCTTGAGAAAGTCGTAGCTGGAGTAGCAGCTGAGCCCTACCACGTCGTAGCCGCCCGCGAGCAGCGGGCCCAGGTCAACCGGTCCGAGGGCCCGCTCCATGTCCAGGTCAATGACATCGACGTGGGCGTCGACACGCAAGGCGATTGCCTGCGCCAGGTGGAGCAGCTGGGGAACGCCGGCACTGCCCGCGTTCGAGAAGAGGCCGCCGGGCCATACGAGCAGCACCCGTGGTCGACTGGCTGCCGCCCGGGTGCTGCGCCTCGCTTGCTTGCGTGGCTCGGCCCGGTTCATGGTGTTCGAAGCAGCAAACCGGCGCCTGACAACGCGCTGCGGGGCGGGCGAAGGGGCAATCCAAGGTCTGTGAGGGATCTCAGAGCCTGCTGGGGCGGATCAGTGGTGTCGAGGCGCCGCAAAGACGTGTTGAACGGGCTGCTATGGGGCACCGGCGTCCTCGTCGTCTACGCCAGCATCATCATCCACGGCGTCGGGGCCATCCGGAGGAACCAAGGTCTCGAGGCACACGCTCGGGGCGGGCCGGGGTTGCCCGATCGGATCCGATGGGCCACGGGGGACCTCCATCGAGAGGCACACGCTCGAACTCGTGGGC
>JAPPOR010000401.1 GCA_028817905.1 Myxococcales bacterium | reverse complement strand
GTGAAGCCGAATCCCTGCGCGATCCGACGCAGAGTTCATGAATAATCCGGGCTAACCCGCATACATCACCAAATCACGTGCTCGACTCCGCAGGGCTTTCGCTTCAGTCGAAGATACTGCGAGTATTCCTCCTTCACCGAAACCCCTGCGAAGCCGATCACTTGCACGATCATCACGTGCCTTGGTGATGGATGCGGGCTAAGGCCCGTTGGGCGCTTCTTCAAGCTTCGGCGCGCCCCGCCGTTCGTGTCACCCTGGCTAGCAGCACGACCAGGGAGCCGGGCATGCACCTCGTCACCAAGGGCCATCTGTTCATCACAGGAAGTTCCCGCTCAGGGACCACGACCATGGCCGACTTCCTTCGGTGCGATCGCCGCATCGTGATGGGTCGTGAACGTTACGCCTGGCGCCTCAAGCAGCCGGGGGCGTTTACACCAGCGCTATTCGAGAAGCAGCGATTTTGCCTCGAGTTCAGTTCCGAGGACTCCCACCACGCCCGTCCCCAGCCATACTACCGTCAGGCCTGGGCGTACTTCGATGACGCGATCTGGATCGGCGACAAACTGCCAAGGCTGACCGAATACTACGACGTCCTGGACAGGTGGTTTCCGGATTGCCGAGTGATCCACATGCTGCGCGAGCCCTACGCAGTCGCGCTATCGTACCAGCGTCGGGCCGATGCAACGCGCCGAAGAGGCGGGGCAGGGCGGCGAGACTGGCCCGTGGAGCGTGGCTGGCAAGCGGCCATGGCGGAGTGGAACTCCGCGAACCGCAACACCCTCGAGAACCTGCGCCGTGGTCGCCCGGTCTTCGTCTTGGACTATGAAGGGCTGTATCGACAGGGCCTGCAGCTCCAGAGACTCTACGACTTTCTGGGTCTAGCCCTGCCAACTGCCATGGTCGAACAGTGGCAGGCCAGCGGGTCCGAGCGCGATGGGATCGAGGCGCGCCGTACGGAACCGGACGACATCGCCCTACGCGAGGCTGTTGATGCCGCTACCGACCACGCGAGCTACCAAGCACTCAAGATGCACGGGCCTGTGGCACCGCGGACGGGGGACCGCTAGCTAGCTAGCGCGGATCGTTCATGACTTCGGCGTCGGAGGATGGCTGCAGGCGGGGTGTGGCCTGTTCACTCCACGTGATCGCCCGGTACTTCAATAGCGCCCACAGGGCCTGGAAGCCGTGCACCCAGTGGATCTTCTTGCCCTCGGCGTGGGTGCGTGCGTGGTAGCCGATCGGCACCTCGACAATCGCGATGCCACGTGCACCCACCTTGGCGGTGACCTCAGGGCAGAAATCGAAGCTGTCGCACTCGAGCTTCAGGTCACGCAGCAGAGGTGTTCGGAAGGCCTTGAAGCAAGTCGCTTCATCGGTGATGTGCGTACCGAAGAGCAGATTGGAGGTGGTGGTCAGGATATGGTTGCAGATCCAGTTGGGCAGCTGCATCCCTTGCGGGATCCGACGGCGCAAGAAGCGTGACCCATAGACGACGTCTGCACCCTGTGCCAGTGCGGAGAGGATGGATGGGTAGTCAGTTACGTCGTATTCGAGATCGGCGTCCTGCACCAGGCAGTAGTCACCGGTGGCCGCGCGTAGGCATGTGCGAATCGAGGCACCCTTGCCACGGTTGCGGTCATGCTTCACGACGGTGATGCAGGGAACCTCCCGTGCGACCGCATCGACGATCGCCAGGGTGTCATCCGTCGAGCCGTCATCGCAGACGACGATCTCCTTGTCGAAGCCGTGGGCTTCCGTCGGAACTGCTGCTACACGCCGCAATACCTCGGCGATGGTGGCTTGTTCCTGGTACGCTGGAATGAGAATCGAGAGCCGCACGGAGCACTTCAAGGTGTTCACCAATAACGTCTTGGTACACCAATATTGTATGTCACGTGGGGGGTAGGTTGCCACCTGACAGGGTGCTTCAGCTCGGGGCCACCTGGGCTGGAGGGTTTTCGCTACTGGCGGCTGGCCTGTGGCTGAGGGCCTCATCTAGCCGTACGGCGCTCGTCGGCGACTACCCCACTGCTCTGACTGGAGACGGTGCCTATCATTTGCATCGCGCGCTGCGCACCGCCCAGGAGTTCCCGCATGCGCCGGTTTTTGACCCGCTCATGTATTGGCCCGAAGGGGCCTATTGCCATTGGCCGCCGGGCTATGACCAGCTGCTTGCGCTGTGGCCCTGGCTGTTCGGTTGCGCCGGCGACGAGGTGCGAGCCGCCGGCGTGATCGTCTGGGTGCCGGTGGTCCTCGGCCTGGTAACGATCGGGTTGACCTGTACGCTTTGTGCGTCCCTGTCCCACCGCTCATCGGGCCGAGCCTGGCTCCTGTTGGGCGTGACCGCGCTTGCGGGGATGGTCCCGATCGGTGTCCGTATGTCGCTGGTGGGCAATACCGATCACCATGTGCTCGAGGGCCCGCTTGTGATCTCGCTTGTGCTGTGGCTTGTGGTTCGCCTGCGGCAGAGCCACGCCGGACTGGCCTGGGAACTCTCGGGGGCGACGCTGTTGTGGGCAGGCGTGTACCTGTTCAACGTCAGCCTTCTCTATAGCGTCCCGGTCGCGCTGGTGCTGCTCGCCCGGGCCTTGCACGGCCGCTCAAGCGCGCCTCAATGGGTGGGCTCCGGTGCCCTCGCGTTCGGGGTGGCCGCGGGGGTGATCGCCTGGACGTTCTTGCCGGGTTTGCGCGTTCACGGTCGCTGGTTCGCCTTTGCGTACCCCTCTTTGCTCTACCCCCTTTGCATGTTGGCCGTCGCGCTTGCGCTGACAATCGGCCACGGGCTTGCCTGGCGCCTGTTGCCGGAGCGGAGCGACCCGCGGGCCGTGGGTGCTCGGGCGCTGGCCGCCGGTGGGCTACTTCTCCTCGGCTTGGCTGGGTTGGGCGCCTGGGACACCCTGCGCGACCCGATCGAGAAGGCCGTCTTCGGTCATATGCTGCGCGCAAACGTGTCGATGCAGGGCGTGGATGAGGCTGAGCCGCTGCTTTCCAGGGGCCTCGCCTGGCCGGTCTATCACTTTGGCGCGTTGGCCTACGCGAGCCCGGTGCTGTTGCCCGCGGGGATATTCTGGTCCCTGCGCCGCGCGCGCGGCGCGGCGCTCGCCATGCTTACCATGGGAGGATGGCTGCTGCTGCTATCCATGATGCAGCAGCGTTTCGTGCGCGCGCTGTTTCCCCTGCTCGTGGTCTGGTCCGCCTTGGGCGTGTATCAGCTTCTTGGTCGCTGGATGCCGCGCCCGGCATGGATGCCCGGTCCCGCGCTGTTGCTTGTCACGCTGGCCCTAGGGTTGGCAGATGAGGGGATACGGGGGCGCATGCGATTGGAGAGCGAGCCCCGACCCAAGGCAGTCGCCGGGGCCTCCGCATACCTGTCCGAGCACAACCACGTGCGTGCTGACGGCACACGCGCAGGCGTATTGGTCGATTGGGGGCGTGCCCACCACATGATGTGGCCGGCACGCGCTGGCGTGGTTGCAAATGGCTTTCTCTACGTGGTCAGCGCCGATGGGGTGGCCCAGGTTCGGCGGGCGTTGACGGGCGATGTTGCGCGTGCGCTGCACTTCATGGAGGCACGCGACCTGGGATGGTTGGTGACGGGGGCCGCTTTCTATCAGGGAATACGTCTCGGTCCTCAAAGGCGTACGCTTCTGAGGGGCGGGCCAGCCGGCGGAATGGTGGACCTCGACTTTGTGAGACAGGTTCCGATGGCGGTCACCGCGCTCGCGGGCAGCGGCGTGGCATCCAGGGGCGTTCGCCATGCTGCACAGTTCGCGCCTCGCTGGGCCTCGGAGGAGCGAGCTCAGGGCGTTCCGTTCTACCTGCCAGCACTGTGGGCCTACGAGCGTGTCGCGGGGGCGAGGCTTGCTGGCAAGGCTCCGGGCCGCGCGATTGTCGAGGCCAGGATCAACCTCAAGTTTCGCGGCCATGACTTGCCTTATCGCGCATGGGCGGTCGCGGAAGGCGACGGTTCGTTTGAGGTCGTCGTTCCGCTTGAGACCAACCGCACGGGGGAGTTCGTTGAGACCGGGCCCTATTGGACGCTGGTTTCCGACCACGGCCCCATCGGTCGTTGCGAGGTCACGTTGGAGCAGGTACGCAACGCCGGGAAGGTAGCCGTGGACGCCTATCCCCGTTGAACGACGCCACCCGTCTTGTCCTACGATTGCAGTACCAGGTTGATGAACAGCCCGTTGCCCATGGCGTTTTCGGCGGTCAGCAGGGCTGCGGTCGCCGCGGTCACCACGGGGTGGCCGTCCATGCGAGCACGGGCCAAGCGGTCGTACCAGCGGCGGGTGATAGAAAGGTTGGCCGCATCGGCGAGCAGCCCGAGCCCCGCTCGGCTGAAGAACACCAGGTGATGGGCCTCGTGGGTGCGGCGTGCCGCTGTCCGCAAGCGACCACCCGTCAGGCGATAGCTGAGGCGCCCGAGGGTGGGCACCAGCGAGTACTCATGGATGGTCTGAATGAAGATGGTCCCGCCCTCGCGCAGTCGGGTCGCGAGGGCCTGAAGCAGGGCGCGCGGGTCGCATACATGTTCGAACACATCCCACAGCGTGATCAAGTCGAAGCGCCCATCCATCTGGCTGAGTACCCTGAGGGCATCGCCTTGCCGCACGTGGGCCTCCGGGTTGCGGCGTCTAGCGAGTGCTGCACGTTCAGGGTCGAGCTCGATACCGGTCAACTCTGCCGACGGAACCTGGTGGGCGGCTTCTTCCAGGAAGGCCCCCGTTCCACACCCGACGTCGAGGATCTTGCGCGGCATTTCCCCCTGTTCGGCCACGTTCGAAAGCAGCGAGCGCCAGCGCGCGCGGTCGGCCCCATCATTGTCAAAGTAGTCGGCCGGATCGAAACCGGTGGGCACATTTCTCGCGCCTGCGTCGCTGCACCAGCAACTACACGTCTCACATGCGAACAGTGTGTACGCCCCTAGATGGATTCGCGGCCGAACCGGTGCTCGGCAGACGGGACACCCGTCTCCACCGCACGTAGCAAGCACCTGGGGCATGCCCATCATGTTACTCGACGAGCCACCGTGGCGACAGGCCTTAGCGCCGTGAGCATCGCCGCATCTATCACCAAATCACGCGCCCTCGCACAACTGCTCGACTCCGCGGGGCTTTCGCTTCAGTCGAAAATACAGCGAGTATTCCCTCCCTCAGCGACAGCTGCGAAGCCGATCACTTGCACGATCATCACGTGCCTTGGTGATGGATGCGGGCTAGCGCCTCTACCACGCTGCGCATCTTGTCCTCCATGTGCTGGCTGCGGTCGGTGCGGGTTCCGAGGCGCAGCGAGGTACTGATACGCGGTGCCCCCATCCCGTGGATGCACTCGTGGCAGGTGCGCAGCGCGGTCATGACGGCGTCCCAGTCGCCCTCGACGTTGGTCCCGTAGGCGTGCATGCGATGCTCAAGCCCGGCCTCCTGGAGGACTCGCTGGCACGCGGCCACATACTCGGAAACGGAGACCCCGACCCCCAGGGGGACCACACAGAAATCGGCAATTACGTGCATGGGCGCAGCATAGCCCGGATCGTTCACCAACTCCGTATCGGATCCCGCAGAGTCTCGGCTTCACGCGACGTTCTGCGGCTGTCCCGCATCTTCTAGCGCCGCTGCTGTGGACTGCCGTTTGCTGCCTTTCTAACGATCGAGCCGTCTGGCTCGATCAGCCACTTCCCTCGTGGGCTGAACTGCAGGTCTAGGTTCATGGCCATCGCCATATGGCTCCAGCTGTTGTACTGGGGAGCGATGCCGAGAAGGGGTCGCGGCATCCGTCCGTTCTGAAACACGCGCTCTGGTCGCGGTACCGTGGCCCGCACTCGCGCGAGCTCGTCGCCGAAGCGCTCGAAGAACGCGTGCGTCTGCACAAAGGGTGCATATCGGCTCCGCAACAGGCCGTGGAGCCCTGCCACGTTCGAGGCGCTGGCAAACATGACGATTGCGGCGCATACAATCCATCGCCGAGGTGTGCTCGAGGATCTCCCGAGCGCGTCGGGAAGCACCAGCGCCAGCAGAGGGATCAGGACCACCAAGTGATCGAGATAGTAGCGATGCCCGTGAGCCAGCATGACGCCCCAGACCGCGCCGCGATTGGAGAGCGCCAGGACTGCCGTGTTGGCCGTGATCGCAACCCCGATCAGAACCCAGCTCCACACATGTTCCCGACGCTGTCGGACACTCGCCACGCCTGCTGCGATCCCGAGGATAGCGACAACGAGGAAGCCCGCGCGGCTCGCGAGGGGAACGTAGAGTCCCGCGGCTTGTCCGACAAAGCCGGCCAGCAGCACTTTGAGTGCCTCCCACTCGATCTGAGCGATCAGGGACAGGTTGGCCTGGACGAACGACGTTTGCCCCGAAAGGCTCAGACCGAGCCATCCGACGAGTCCAGCCCACGCCATCAGAGCCGCTGCTGCCTTCAGATGGGTCAGGCGTCGCTCCGACGGCGTATGACGAATCAGACAGGCCTCGAGTGCGAGCACGTGGGGGACCACGAGGGGGCCTTTTGCGTAGAATCCGGCCGCCACGAGGGTGGCGAACGCAACCCAGACTGCGTCTCGCTTGCGCGTGGTCTCGCGAAACTCTAGCCAGCGGTCCATCGCAACCAGCGTCGCGAGGGCGTATGGCAAGCGGTGCAGTCCAGAGGACCACCACAGTAGCTGGATCCCCACGAAGAGATGAGTCGCGTAGAGCAGCACGAGCATCGCCGGTGCGACTCGCTCGGCAAGTCCGTCCCGGTCGCGCCCAGAGGCCGACCGTTGCGCTTTCGTGAGTCTCCTGACAACGCGATAGAGCATCGCGAGTCCAGCGACATGAAATAGCAGGGATACCGACAGCGCCGCTCCGAAGCGGTGCCCGAACGCCCTGTCGATTGCCCACGTCGCCAGCCTGTGCAGGGGCACCCACTGCACGTTGACAGGGCTCTGCAGGAATCGGCCCACCCCGTCCCGCCGCAGCTCGAACAGCGATAGCATGTCGTCGGCGAAAAAATCGCTGTTGGTGAAGGCAATGTAGCCCAGGGCAAGGGTGATGGCCGCGCTGATCCCCAACATGGCAGCAGCCAACCGATCGGCTCGTTGTAGGTCGAGGCCTGAGCTGTCCCGTTGAGCTGAACGGCTCACGGTGCCATTGTTAGCAGGGACGGGGACGCTTCCGGTCCGCTCTCGTACCGGGCCTTCGTACACTCATCGGACGTGATCCGTTTGGGGCCGTAGACGGTGCCTCGATTGCTGTCCGAGTCCATCAGCAGCCACGGTCGATCGGGGCCCAGGTTGTCGGGATGCAGTGGCTCGTCCAGCAGTACGTGCCCGACCTCGTGTGCGAGCGTCCATGCGGTATCGCGTTGTCGTAGCCCGTTGCGATCGAGGATGACCGTGTTGACAACGGAGCCGCCGCTCGCCTCGATAAAGGCCTCGCCCTGCCGGGTCCCCTGGGAGAAGTGGTTGATGATGAACAGGTCGATGGTCGTCGGATCGTCGTCCGCAAGGGATTTCACAAGCGCCCTTTCCTCCAGAGAGCCTGCGCGTGCGTTCATGTTGTTGAACTCCTGCAAGCCGTCCCCAAGGTCTACAACGCCTAGACGCACGCGTTGCCGCCCGTCGGTGGAAAGCGGTTGCCCAAGGGCGTGCGCGACCGTTGCAAGATCGCCTGATCGGCTACGAACCAATAGGTCGGCACTCGGGTGGACGCCGAACTGCGCGCTTGGATTGCGTGTCACGCGGACCGAGAAGCCGGCCTTGCGAATCGCTTCTGCCAGGGTGAGCGCCGTGTCCAACGGGCGTGCTCCCGCGATGGTGGAAAGAGGCCCCACGACAACGCCGTTGATCTGCAGCTGGATAGTGCCATCGCCTCGCGCTGGCAGTCCATCACCGTCACCGACGGAGATCAGCGAGGGCGGAGGCGGTGCAACCACGGTGATCATCGTTTCAGCCGCTGGGCCGAAGGTGATGCCGCACTGTGCCCAGACCTCATTGGCTGTGCGGATCTGCTCGCGCGCGATCAGGACCGCGGACATGTCATCGCGGCCGATGACGGGCGGGCCGCCCGCGTAGGTTCGCAGAATGAGCACGTGCAGGCGTCCCTCCAGGATGGCCTGCCAGTCGCTCCGCCGCTTGTGTGGGCGCCTCGTCTTGGCAGATGCAGGCGTGCCCATGCTGATGTCTTGGCTGAGCCATCCCGAGGGACTCTGCCACGCGATCCGAATGCGGTCGTGTAGTCCCGCGTGAAGCACCTGGCTCTTGACCCCCGGAGCATCACGATCGATTCGGTCCGCTACCAGTCGCAGGAAGCGCGAGCGGAAGGCGGCCCGGGGCGTAGCTCGTCGCATACGGGCCACCAGCTTGGCGCGCTTGACTCCGTCGCTGCGTGTTGCGACGACATGCACCGTCTGATCTCGTCCGGCGCGCTTGGGTGCTACCAGCTCAACGCGGAAGTTGCGTTTGTCGGGGCTCTCCAAGTCATGCCCAGCGCCATCCGGGAGCGAACGATCGTTGGTGACGCGGCGCGAGATCTGGAGGGCAGAGCGGGTCGGGTCGATGGGCTGGTTGCGTGCATCGAGCAATCCCAGGCGAACCACCTGGACGGGGATATCGTGATGCCCGTCGGCGTTGCGCACGCGCAGTTTGGCGGTTCCGAGCTCAAGCCCCTGCAGTCGTAAGGGGCCACCGGGCGTGTTCGCTTGCCACTCGCGCGCGGTGGGCACGCCATCTTGGACCAGGCGGGCGTTGTCACCCACCACCCCGACACCGATCGCATGCGCGACCAGGGCTGCAGGCACCTCTACCAGATCGTCCACTGGGACGGCTTCCGCCTGCTGCCGGTCCGGGCGACCATCGCCGTCGTCGTCGTCGTCATCGACCGCGAGCCAAAGACGATCCCGCACGGTCGGCTCTGCGGCGGCCCCAGGAGGCGAACGGTTTGCCAAGACCGCCCAGGTGAGCGCCGTGGTGAAGACCCACGCGAGCAAGCGTCCCGCGGTCATGGTTGTGCATCTTGACTTCGTCGAAGCAGCGATTCCGCGACGTGCGCCATGCGCCAGCGTCTCGACCGTTCAGCGTACACAATTGCCCTTAGTCGCTCTTTGGCCGCTTCGAGCTGATCGTTCACGACGACGTAGTCGCACAGGCCATAGTGTTCGATCTCGCGCTTGGCGTTGTTGTAGCGTCTCTCAATGGTTGCTTCATCGTCCGACGCTCGGGCCCGAAGCCGACGCTTGAGCTCGTCCATCGATGGGGGCAGGACGAACACGCTTACGGCATCCGGTCGGCTGGCCTTGATCTGGCGGGCGCCCTGATAGTCGATGTCGAATACCACACCCGTCCTGCGCTGGTCGCGGCAGCGCTGAATCTCGTCCACGGTCGTCCCATACAAGTTGCCATGCACTTCGGCCCATTCGGCAAAGCGCGCCTGCGCGACAAGCTGTTCGAACCGAGTGCGGTCGACGAAGTGGTAGTCCTTGCCGTCGACCTCTTGCGCGCGGGCGGGTCGCGTCGTGTGGGACACGGAGAACATGAGGTCCGGGAACCGCGCCAAGAGGTCGCGCGTGAGGGTGGTCTTGCCGGCGCCCGAAGGTGACGAGATGATCAACAGGAGCAGGTCGTCATCCATGTGCCGGATTCTATCACAGCACGTTCTGCACCTGTTCCCTCATCCGTTCGAGTTCGGCCTTCAACTCGACGATATGACGGGTGATCTCAACGTCCGCGATCTTCGAGCCGATCGTGTTCGCCTCGCGCCCCATTTCCTGCAAGAGAAAATCCATCCGACGACCCTGGGGCCCTCCTTCGGTGGTCAATCTCTCGAACTGGTCGCAGTGGCTGGCCAGACGCGCCAGCTCCTCATTGATGTCTGCTCGATCTGCGAATGCGGCGACCTCGTG
Source organism: Myxococcales bacterium (assembly GCA_028817905.1). GTDB lineage: Bacteria > Myxococcota_A > Polyangia > Polyangiales > JAFGIB01 > JAPPOR01. The sequence goes on along the minus strand of JAPPOR010000401.1, from coordinate 32,484 downwards.
CTCCAAGCGCGCGGCATCCAGTTCAGCCCCCGCACCCTCAAGCAGCGCTGCGATCCGCTTGTGCAGTCGGGTCCGATAGTCGGCCACCATAGCCCCGGTGTGTGGCTCGATCGCCCGAATGATACGACGTACCGAGTCCAGGCGGTTTCCAAGATCACGGGCGAGCGCCTCCCCTTCGCCTTGCCGCATCGCGACGAGACCTGCCATCGCGTGCTTGGTCGCAGCCTCGACGGCTGCCTCAACCTGTTCCTGGTCCGGCGCGTCGTCGCGGCAGAACAGGTCCGGGAAGGTTCCCAGAATGGAGAGCGGCACCTCCTGCCCCGGCGCCAGCTCGTCGCGTAGCGTCAGCAATTCGTTGTATGCAGCCCTCGCTCGGGTGCGATCCAGAGTGACCGTGCCGCCCACCGATCCAACCATGCGGGCGGACACGTCGACGCGTCCACGCACGAGGGACGCTCTAACGAGTGCTTCGACGCGTGCCACATGGGTGCTGAGTTCCGCCGGAAACCTTACACGCACGTCCAGGTAGCGATGATTGACCGAACGCACCTCAACGACGATATGGCCCCCCATCAGGTCCGCTTGGGCTCGGCCATAGCCGGTCATGCTTAGCATGCGGGCATCTCAGCTGAGGTTGTACTTGTCCTTGAGCTGACCCATCACGCGGCCGTACTCGACCTCGAAGTCGCTCGTGCCTTCCTGCAGATTCTTGATCTTGGAGCGAACCTCCCGGTCCAGCTCGCTATCGACTTCCATGTGCTTTCGCAGCAGTGGCGTGAGCTTCTTTCGGAGCACGACATCCTCTGCGTAGATTTCGTCGATATTGTGACTGTGGAACAGAATATTCAGGATCTGTTCGAGTAGGTACGGGAGCACGTCGTCGTGCTGTGGAGCGCCCCGCTCCTTGGCAACCTGGGACTTCACCCGCCCGAGATTGCCGTAGCCGAGACCGCGCACTTCCATGCGGTTCTTCGCTTCGTCGAGAACCTCGCGATCGAGTCGCAGGTATTCTTTGAGCACCGCCTCGATGTCGAGTTTCGCTTCGGCCGCATCCGCCACCTCGATGTCACCCGCCTGGGTCAGCGTCGAGATGATTTCATCGGCGATGATTTCAATTTTTCCGCGATAGAGCCGCATGTGGCACCGCTTGTACCGTCTCCCAGCCTGGAGTCGGCCCGCAAGCTACTTCTGGTGCGCGTGAGCGTCAACGAAAGTCTACTTGGTCATGGCAGGATGTTCCGGTGTCTGGCCTGCAGCCCCGCGTCGCGCCGCATCTATACCAGGGGACGCTCAAATGCGTGGTTTTGCGCATATTCCGAGTTTGGTCGTGGACAGGCTAGACGATCGCTGGCGGTCTGCCCCGCGCGTCCTGGGCAGCACTTGTACGGGGGCGATGAGGCCTGGCGTTTCTGAAATTACTTGCCATATCCGAGTTGTTTGCGCATGACTGGAAGCCGCCTGTCAGCAGTTGAGGCAGGGGGACGTTAAATGTACCCTGGATAACAAACCGAGGTCCGTGGTTGCACGATGTTGTCGTGAGGCCGTCATATGGTGTATTCATTGGTGTCATCTGAAATACAGCCAATTTCCGAGGGGGACTGAGGTCTAGTTACCAAAAGGGGGGAAACACATGGACCGCACAATCGGGGTGGGATACGCCGGACGCGCTGGGGAGCGAGGTTCCGCGGATCCGGAACGCAAGGTTAGGGAAACGCTCAAGCGTTGCCCGCTCTTCTCAGGTCTTGACGAGCCAGTGCTCCGCGAGCTCACAAGTGGATGCACGCTGACTCGCTTTGCACGACGACGACAGGTGTATGGCCAGCAGGAGCGCCCCACGGCGCTCTTCGTGATCGTTTCGGGGCGCGTGCGGGTGGTTCGCCACGCGGGCGATGAACGCGCGCTCACAGTGGCTTACCTTGGGGCGGGCGATATCATCGGGGAGACGGCGCTGCTCGGCGGCGATCACTACCGCGATGCTGCCACCGCTACGGACCACGGTGAGGCCGTCCGAATTCCCATTGGTCGCGTGCAGGAGCTCTTCTCGCAGCCGGCGTTTTCCACCGAAATGCTGCGCCTCATGTTGGAGCGACGCCTGCAGGCGGAAAGGCGCATAGAGAGCCTGTTGTCGCGTACGGTGGAATCGCGTGTGGCGGAGTTCCTGCTCGATGCAGGCGAACGCCATGGCATCCCTGAGTCAAGGGGGCTATTGATCGGTGTTAAGTACACCCACCAGGAGATCGCCGACTACGTCGGTTCCACACGTGAGACCGTGACCCTCACCCTCGGTGAGCTCAAGCGTCGCGAACTGCTGCTCTTCGACCATCGCCGCGTGGTGATCGTGGATATCGAAGCTCTTCGGCGGCTACTCTAGTCGCCGACTTGCTCAGCCAGTTTCTTCTTCATTCGCTCGATGAGGCCCGAGAAGCCTTGCTTGCGGATGATGCGGTTGAACTGGGACCTGTAGTTCGCTACCAGGCTCACGCCGTCGGTAACGACGTCGCAGACGCGCAGTCCACTGGCGTCTCCGAGCAGGGTGTAGTCGATCGTGAGCTCGGGGGCGCGACGGTTCTTTGCGGAGCGCACCCGGGTCTGCACGAGCAGTTCCTCACCGCGCGTTTCCGTCGCGGAGTACGCTACCTTGTAGTCGATCGTGGACGCCAGGTTCTGCTGGTAGTTGCGCTCGACTAGCTGGGAAAGCAGCTTCGTGAACTCACTTCGTTGCGCGTTGCTGAGTGTCTCCCAGTGGTCTTTGAGCGCTCGGCGCGAGAGCTCCCCGTAGTCCAGCAACGCGGAGAGCTTTTGCGTCAGCGCGGTTTCCCGAGCTGCCTTGTCGGCCGCGGATTTGGGCTTCTTTCTCAGAATTTGGACAACTTCCGCATGGCGCCGCTTGAGAAACGCTGTGGCGTCGGGAGTACCCTCCGCTGTAGCCGTCCTTGGCAGCGAAACGGTACTCCACGCCATCAGGAGTGCGAGGACAGCGAAGGGGATTGCAGGTCGCATTGAAAGAGCCTCCAGGTGGCCTGAGTCGCGTCATGTCGCCGCTGCGGCAACCCCGTGCCCGCGAGCACCTGCGTCAGGGCATGTGCTTGGGGTGGGTAGCGGATGGGACGGGGCTCGGCGCCACGGTATTCGGTTCGGGACATGGCGAGGTTACTCCGCTCCAAACCCGTCGTCGCAGCGAAGATTCCACTCGTCGCGTGTCAAAAGGGGGGCACCTACGGCCAGTTCCAATGCGGCCAGCGCTGCGTTGTGGTCGTGGACTGCTTGTAGGTGCGCGAAGCGGGCTTTGAAGTACGCACTTACGCCGTCAATGAGCTCGCGCGTGGTGGTCGTGCCGACCTGGTGTCCCTGGGCTGCGGACACGAACCACCGGCGCGCACTCATGTGACCATCCTTCCAGGCCGACAGGCGGCGATCGGCGTCGGTCAGTCTTTCGTACTTTTCGCCGACGTCGAGGAGGATGCCCTGTCGCGCCAGTTCCTGTTGGGCCTCAGCCTCCAAAAGCTGGTGCTCTGCGCGTCTCTCGCGGCTGCTGTGCCCCACAAAATCCAGTTCCCAACGTGCGATCAGCGCACCCCCCACGAAGTACGGGTCGTAGTGTGCCCAAGCGGTACGTCCCGGTATGTACTGTGACTGCAGGTCGAGGCCGATCGCGAGATCGGGAAAGTACTTCGCTCGCTTTGCGGCCAGGTCGGCTTTGCGCGCTCCGATGCCAGCACGAAGCATGCCGAGTTCTGGTCGGTTGTTGCGGGCGTGGGTCTGGTACCAGGACAGCGACTTCGGTGTGTGGGCGCGCGCTTTGCTCGGGCAATCGGGCACTCGCACGCGAGATTTGCCCGCTAGGATGGAAAGGGCCAGCCGCGTGCTTCGCTCCAGACGCCGCACCTCGCTAGAGCGCGCCGCGACTTCGGCGACCGTCGTGGCCAGGCGGTATCCGTCAGCGGGCTCCACCTCCGCGTCGCCGTCCGCCAGGCGCTGCTTGAGCTTCGTCTGAGCCTTCTCGAGTTTGGGAAGACCCTCCGAGAGCATTTGCTCCGCGTCCAGTGCCAGCTGGAGGCCGAAGTAGGCCCGACGAACGTCGAACAACAACTGTTGTCGAACCCGCTCCAGGTTGTGCTCGGCGCCCTTCACGCCGTGTCCGGCCGCCTCGCGCGCGGCGCTCAACTTCCCGAAGGTCCAGACAGGAATCGCTCCCTTGACGCGACCTTGAATCGCTGGACCGAAGCCGCGCGTCAGCTGATTCGGCGAGTCGCGCGTGTATCCGGGTACGCCGGTTGCATCCGGTATGACGGCTAGGCCTCCTTCGGCCTGAAACTGAAAGAAGGGAGACAGGCGGGCCTCGTCCAGCTGCGCCTCTGCAGCCATGCGCGTGTGGCGGGCCGCCTGCAGATTCGCGCTTCGACGCTCCGCCTCCAGGCTCAGCGACTCCAGGTCCATCACGGACCCTTCAGCGGGGCCGCCCCGGGGGTCCGCCCATGTCTTCTGCGCGGCGTGGGACACCATCAACAGCATCAGCGCTGCCACCCAGAGGGAACGACTGTCAAGCGTGGGGCGCATCCTGGATGGCCGTGAGCAGCCTTGCCTCAGCGCATGCGGTCTCACCGACCGCCACAGAGCCTTCGCATTGCCAGACGCTTTGCCGCTGCTGGGATACGTTGATGGAAACCGATAGAAGGTCACCCGGAACGACCGGGTGTCGAAACTTCGCGCCCTCGACGCCTGCGAACACGAAAACCTGACACGTTGTGTCGATGGCGTCCGAGGCGTACGCCAGCACGCACGCAAGCTGAAACATCGCCTCCAGGCACAGAGTTGGCGGGAGCACGGGCGAGCTCTTATGGGTACCGTCGAAAAAGGGCTCGTTGTAGGTGACCGCCTTGATGCCCCGGGCCGAGCGTCGGGGCTGCAGGTCGAGCACCCGATCCAGCATCAGGTAAGGTGGTCGCTGGGGAAGGATGCGTAGGATTCTCCGGATATCGAGGGTCACCAGGGCTCTCTCTCCGGCCCCGCCGGGTGGGGCTATTTCTTGCTTGCCGAGGCCTTTGACTTGCCCTTGGGTTTCGGCCTGCCCGACTTCTTGCCTTCGCCAGCATTGTAGCGCTGGATCAAGACGTCGGTAAGATCGTAGGAGCTTGGTACGTACACGACGCCGCCTTGCTGGCGATCCAGGATCATCGAGTAGCCATCCTTCTGGCCGATGCGTCGCACGATCTCCGTCATTCGTTCCAGGATGTCCTTGGTCAGCTCCGCCTCTTTGGCGCTGAGCTCCCGCTGAAACTCCATGAGATTCGTCTGCAGTTCTGCAAACGCTTTCTGCAGGTCCTGATTCTTCTTCGCCAGCACTTCCGCAGACAGCACGGCCTGCTGCTTTTCGATGGCTTCTTTCATCTTCAGCAGGTCGCCCTTTTGCTTGTCGAGCGCCTTCTGGCGCTTGTCCGTCAGCTTCTTGAGCTTGTCCCGCGCCTTTCGCCCGTCCTCAGTCTCGGAGATCGCCCGCGTAATGTCGACGACACCGATCTTGCTCTGCGCGTCGGCGCTGGCGGGCGCGCCGGCAACCACGAGGGTCGTCGCGGCTGCGAGCAAGACGTTGAGGGACAGGACGTTCAGCAGAGATTTCATGGGTGTACCTTTCGTGCCGGGGTGCTACCAGGCAGGGTTTGGCAGCGTCAAGGCGTCTGACGCGCGCTTGACCAGCCCATTCATGTGATGTTACCTACATGTAGGTTTGGTTCGCGCATGGGAGATCCACGGCCCTGTTGTGGCCGCAACGTGTGAGAGCCTGGAAATGCGGGCGGTGTGCGTCAGAATGCGTTTCCGACGGTGAACATGAACTCGTAGGTGTTTTCGAAGGGCCGGCGGGGCTCGAACGGGAAGCCCCACTCGAAGCGCAGAGGGCCGAGAGGGGAGAACCATCGGAAGCCGAACCCCACGGAGGTTCGCAGGCGCGTAAGGTCCACGTCGCAAGACGACGCTGCGGCGTCTCCGAAGCTCGGATCGGGGCCGCACAACCGATCCTCCATATTCCACGCGTTGCCCGCGTCCTGAAAGAGCACGCCACGGATTCCCACCGCTTCCACGATCGGGAACTCCAGCTCGAGGTTGTAGAAGGCCTGCATGTTGCCGCCAAAGGGGATGCCCTGGCGGGATGGCGGCGTGGTCGGGTCGTGGGCGGTTCCGATACCCAGGCGAGGACCGAGGGCCTGGAGCCGAAAGCCGCGGACGTCCTGGATTCCGCCGAGGAAGTAGCGCTCGAAGACGGGCACTCCTTGGGCGTTTGAGGACGTGATGAGTCCCCATTCCAGGTTCACCTTGAAGACCAGCTCCCAAAACACCTTGTGATAGAAGCGATAGTTGAGTCGGTGGCGCACGAAATCGGTGTTGGAGCCGATGAGTTCGTCCGCGATCTCAGCCGATGCGGTCGCGAATACCCCGCGTTTGGGGAACAGGCGGTTGTCGCGGCTGTCCCACTGGAGCGACAGGCGGAGACTGCTGGTCAAGCCCTTGCGGAAGAGGTTGTGGAGGGGCACGAACCGGAACAGCTGGAAGTTGAGGCCACCACCGCTTCCGATTAGGCCTCCCGTAGCGGGGCTGATGTCGACCTCTTCAAGTCGGTAGCTTGCGAACAGTCGCAGATGGTCGTCGAAGAGGTTCTTGAAGATGGGGTGGCCGAACGTGAGGTTGAAGCCAGTGGAGTCGCGGTTGAAGCTTCGCAGCTGCTGCTGCATCTTGAAGACGTCGGCCGCCATGGTCCACTGCGTCCCGTACAGGTAGGGCTCGACAAAGCGGACTTGCGCCAGCTGCCGAATGCCCGAGAACTGCATGTTCAGCGACAGCGACTGCCCGCGACCGAATAGATTCTGCTGCTGGATTTGGCCCGTGAGCAGGAAGGTTTCTTGGGACGAAAAGCCTGCACCCAGCTGGAAGGTTCCCGTCGGCCGCTCGGCAACCTGGAAGGCGAGCACGATGCGGTCCTCGGTTGCTCCCGGCTCTTCGGCGACGTCTACCGACTCGAAGAATCCGAGGGCATTGATGCGCTCCTTGCTCCGCTCGACCAGGGTCTGGCTGTAGAGGTCGCCTTCGGCGATCCGGAGCTCTCGGCGCATCACGGCGTCCCGGGTCTTGGTGTTGCCACCGAAGTTGATGCGCTGGACGTAGACCAGAGGCCCGCGTCGGACGCTGACCCCGATGTGGACGATACGTTCGTCTGTATTGAGCTCGGTCTGGGGCGTGACCTGAACCTTGGCGTACCCCTGGTCCCGATAGTAGCGAGTGATGGTCTGGAGGTTCTCGGCGATTGTGGATCGACTGAACCAATCGCCGGGATTCAGCTCGACGCTCTCGCGCAGAAACTTGCGTCCTGGCAGGGGGTCCACCGGTTCACCGTCTTCGTTGATCTCGCCGACCTTGACGCGCCCGACTCGGAAGCGCGGTCCTTCGGTGATTCGGATCGTGAGATCGATGTGCTTGCGGTCCGGCGTCAGCTCGATTAGCGGTTCCGCGACTTCGACCAGTAGGTAGCCCCGATCGTAGTAAAGGGCCTGAACCATGTTGAGGTCCTGATCGAATACCTCCCTGCGGTACGTGTTGTTGGAGCTAAGGAGAGAGAAGATCGACGTCTCGCCCGTCTGCATGTAGCCCTTGATCTCGCCGTCTTCGATGTTCTTGTTGCCGAGAAAACGAATGCGGCGGACGGTGACCTCAGTGCCTTCGTCGATGACGAAGCGAACGCGTGCTTCGTCGTTGGGCAGCGAGTCGAGCTCGTACTTGATCTTGGCGAGGAAGAACCCTTTTTCCGCGTACAGCTCTCTGATCTTTCCTAGCTGTTCGGCGACCTTCGGCTCGCTGAGAACCGAGCCCTGACGGAGCGTGACCTTCTCCTCCAGGTCGGACTTGTCGACCTCATCGTTGCCCTCGAAGACTACTTCGCCGATCGCAGGCCGCTCCGTGACGCGAAACGTGAGCGCCAGCTGACCGTCGGGCTTGACTTCGGCTTCGACCTGGACATCGTTGAAATACCCCAGGTCCCACAAGGCTCGGGCGTCGCGGTTTACCTCACGGTCCGTGCAAGGCAGACCAGGGCGCAGGCCAATGCTGGCGCGAATGTCGTCCGCGCTGACGCGGCCGTTGCCGGTTACTTCGATACGGGCGATGGCTTTGCCCTCACAGATGGTAGCGGGCACCACGTTGCTTGGGGTCGCCTCGGTCGGCGGGCCCTCCGAGGCTGGCGCAGCATCGGTGTCACCGCCCCCTGTGCTTTGTGGGCTGGCCTGGTCACTGGCCTGGTCACTGGCCTGGTCACTGGCCTGGTCAGCGGGCTCCATCGCCGCGGCCGCCGGCTCCCCGCCTTCGTTTGAGGGGGGAGTGGCAGCCGGCGTTTCGCCGGGGTCCGTGCCCTGCCCCTGGTGGTCGCGCTCCCCTCCAGCATCAGGAGTCACCTGGGGTGCAACGTGGTCTGCGTCGGGCGCGGATGTCCGCGGAGCATCGGGACTGGGCGCGGACGACGGCTCCTGGGCCGGGTCGTCGGGCTGGGCCTTGAGCGGCACGACCCCTGCGATGCCGACCGCAAACAACATGGCGCCAACCATAGAGGGCGTGTGGCAGGGCCAAGAACGGTTTCGGTCGCGAGAGGGGGCCATGGTTGGCGATTGGGCAGGCGGTGGCCGTGGAAGGCTGTGGCCCGCGTTTCGCAACCGCATCGAGATGTCGCGATTTCGAGACCTTAGCCCTGGAAAAGCCCAGCGCGCTATAGCTTTGGCTGCCCTGTAGGTCAAGCGTCGAGGCCTACGTCTGCTGCAATTTGCCGTTGCGGCGGTCTTGCTCGATGCGACCGTCTCGCATCCGCACCACGCGCGGCATCTGTGCTGCCAGTTCGCGACTATGGGTGACGATCAAGAACGTCGTACCGCGACGCTCGTTGAGCTCGAAGAGCAGTTTGTGCATGGCGCTACCGGTGGCGCTGTCCAGGTTGCCTGTGGGTTCATCTGCCAGAACGAGTTTCGGCTCCATGACGAGTGCGCGGGCCAAGGCGACGCGCTGCTGCTCCCCCCCCGACAGCTCGCCCGGGCGATGCGTCAGCCGTTCTGAAAGCCCCACTTCTTCCAGCAGGGTGGACGCCCTGCGCCGCAGCTCATGCCCGGCCAGGCCCCGAATGCGGCCCGGCATCATGACGTTTTCCAGTGCTGTGAACTCCGGAAGCAGGTGGTGAAACTGGAACACAAAGCCAATGCTGCGATTGCGAAAGTCGGCCAGGCGCGCGCTGGAGTAGCGGGTCACGTCTTCGCCCTCATACAGGATCCGGCCGGAGCTGGGCAGGTCGAGTGTTCCCAGCAGGTGCAGAAGGGTGCTCTTTCCTGCGCCGGAGGCGCCCACGATGCACAGCATTTCGCCGGGCTGGATCGTCAGGTCGATGCCTTTGAGAATCGAAACGGGTTTACCTTCGTGGATAAAGTTCTTGCGAACGTCTTCCACCGCGACCAGCGCTGGGGGCTGAGGGGTAGTGTCCGGGGTGGATTGTGTAGAGGTTTCCACGCTGAGGTCCTATACGGCGCCCGTCACTCGTAGCGGAGCGCGTCTACCGGGCGCAAGCGACTGGCGAGAAGTGCTGGGTAGATGGTGATCAGGAGGCAGATCACCACGGCGGCGAGTCCCGTGAGGGCGAACTCGGCTGGGTCGATGTGCACCGGTAGTCGGTCGATGTAGTACACCTCGGGATTCATGCGGATGCCAAAGTGCTCGACCGCAAAGCAGACCATGTAGCCGAGGAACAGCCCCAGGGATGCCCCGAGCAGTCCGATGAGTCCGCCTTCGATCACAAAGACTCCGACGATTGCCCCGTCTGCTGTGCCCATCGCCTTCAGCACGGCCACCTCGCGACCCTTCTCTTGCACCATTAGCGTAAGCGTCCCCGCGATGCAGAAGCTCGCCACCAGGATCGCGATTCCGAGGGCGATGAACATGGCTAGCTTTTCGAGCGCCAGCGCACCAAACAGGCGGCTGTTGAGCTCCTGCCAGTCCTTGACTCGCAGCTCCTTGCGGTCGAGCGCGCTGCGCAGCCGTGCAGCGATGGCGGGCGCACGTTCGACCCTGCCCACTTTGACCTCTACGCCGCTAACCGCCGAGCCGGTACCGAGGAAGCGCTGCGCCGTCTCGAGGGACACGTAGGTGAACTTCATGTCGTACTCGTACATGCCGCTGTAGAAGATGCCGGCGACTCGAAATGGGCGGGATTTGGGCATCAGCCCTTGCGGCCCCAGCGCTCCGAGAGGCGCAACCACGTTTACCTCGTCGCCGACGTAGAGACGCAGCGAGCGGGCCAGTTCCTGTCCGATGATGATGCCTGGCAACACATCCCGGCTATCGGAGCCTCCACCTGGAGGTTTGGCAACGGGCGTCTTGAGAAACTCCTCGAGTGCCGCGATACGCTTCGACAGTTCCTCCTTGTCTCCATCACGAGCCCCAGCACTTCCCGTTTGCGCGTTGCCGGATGCGGTCCCGGCGTCGGCGTCCGCCCGCGCTTCGCCCGGGGAGGGAGGGTCGTGCGCGCCCACCAGCGGCAAGAGGTTACCCCGCAGGACGTCCGCCGGTAGGTCCAGGAGTCTTTCTGGATGTGACAGGTATTCGAGCTTGCCAGTGCGCAGGTTGCGGGGCAGGTCGCTCACATCGCCGATCAGGGTGGGATCGATTCCGTGGAGGACCGCCGTGCCGAGGTTCGCGGCGCTCGAGATCATCACCTCCCCTTGCACATATGGGCTGACGCCCGTGACCCCGGGTTGCCGTCGAATGGTGTCGATCAGGGGGTGCCAGCCCTCGATCGTGGCGTGCTCCCGATCGACCACTACGTGGGCCTTGTTGCCTAGGATCTTGCTCTTGAGGTCCTGACGGAACCCGCCCATGATCGAGAGCGTGGTCGTCAGGGTGCAAGACGAGAGCGTGACCGCCAGCACCGATAGGACACTGATGGCTGCCAGAAACCCACTCTTCTTGGCCCGTAGGTGGCGGGACGCGACCAGCGGGTGAAAGCCCACCATCTCCACCCCATCCAGCATCAGCGGGAGCAGACGCGCGATGAAGCGCAGCACGAAGGAGGTCGTGAGCACGTGCCTGAGGACCGGCAACGCGAGCGCGTCTGGGGCCGTTGTGGGAGGTTGGCTCGGAAGCTGTGACAGGGCCCACGCGGTTGCCCCTAGCAGGACCAAGTCGAGCGCGATCCAGAGTTCTTCCCGGCGCTTCACGGACATCAGCGACCAGCACGACAGCGAGCCGATCAGGGTGCCAAGCGCCCCCACCGCGGCCAGGGCGCCGGCCGCCGAGAGCGGGGCGAGGGCGTCGTCCGGAACACGCAAGCCGAGCCCTGGGATGTAAAACGCTTGCGCATGGACCGCGCTGACGGCAGCGGCGGCGCCGATCGAAAGGGCATTGAGCGCTCCGAACATGCTGGCGGCGAGCATCCGCGATCGGCCGCGGCTTCGGCTCTTGCGGCGCAACTGCTGGATGCTGGCAACCGTGGCCATGAGTAGCCAGACGATCAGACTCGCCGCGATAGAGGGCGGAACCCAGTTTGCCAGTTGAGGGCGCGTCGCGAGGGTGAGCAGCAGCGCGTCGGCGCTGGCTGCGGCGACCACCTGAGCGGTCACGATCCACGGCGATACCGCGACAAAGGCGACCGTGACCCACCCTATCGGGGTCTCCCGCACCACGCTGCGCGCTTCGTTCACTTGTGCTCCGGCTTCAGCAGCGGAAACAGCAGGACGTCTCGGATAGACGGTTGATTGCACAGCGCCATGACGAGGCGGTCAATGCCCACACCGATGCCGGCCGTCGGCGGCATGCCGTGGCGAAGGGCACGAATGTAGTCGTGGTCGTAGTCCATCGCCTCTTCGTCGCCGCCCTCGCGACTCTGCACCTGTGCGGCGAAGCGTTCAGCCTGATCGTCCGGATCGTTGAGCTCACAGAAGGCATTCGCTAGCTCGCGACCCTCCACGAAGAGCTCGAAGCGATCGACGAAGCGGTCGTCCTCGTCGCATCGCCGGGCCAGCGGGGAGACTTCCACGGGGTGTTCGGTCACGAACACCGGGACAGAATGATCTCCTGCCTCAGTGCGATACATCGAGGACATGTGCTCCTCCGCCAGGAGCTCGAACAGGGCGGAGATGCGCGCGCCGTACGTCTCGCGTCCCTCAAGGGCCGCTCGCGTTGCCTCGGTTTGTTCCGGAAGAACCGCGCGCAACGTCCGATCCAGCTGGTCGGCGTCGAAGATGATCGCGCGGGTGAGGGCCTTGCACAGGCGTGCCGGGGGGATGTTTCCCTGGCCCGCGCGCTCCACCCTGTCCGCGAGAATCTCGCGCATTCGCTTGCGCTCCCAGCGCGACCGGAAATCGACTGCACGTTCGGCAGCGAATCCAGGGAACCGCTGGCGCAACGCGTGGTCGACCTCTCGCAACATGTCCTCGAGTAGATCCATGAGCGTCTCATCGGTGGCGTAGGCCATGTACGCTTCCAGGAGGCTGAACTCGGGGTTGTGTCGTGAGCTGACGCCCTCGTTTCGGAATGTGCGCCCGATCTCGAATACCCGGTCGAGCCCACCGACCACCAGGCGCTTCAGATAGAGCTCCGGTGCCACGCGCAGGAAGAGCGGAATGTCCAGTGCGTTGTGGTGGGTGCTGAAGGGCTTGGCCGTCGCGCCGCCCCGCAGCGGATGTAGGATGGGAGTCTCGACCTCGAGAAAGTCGCGCGCCTCCATGAATTGGCGCAGCTGGGAGACGACCAAGCTGCGGGCCCGGAACACTTCAGCGACCTCCGGGTTGGCGAACAGGTCAACGTAGCGCTCGCGGTACCGCTTCTCCACGTCCTGTAGCCCATGCCACTTCGCCGGAGGTGGCAGGAGAGCCTTGCCGAGGTGTTGGTAGGTGAGGGCCTTGACTGTCAGGGCGCCCGTCCGGGTACGCACGAGCGGGCCAGTGACCGCTACATGGTCCGAGAGGTCAACCGTCTTGAGCTGTGCCGCCTCGGGCTTTGAGAGGTTGTCCGGGCGCACCAACGCCTGGGCGTCTCCATGGGGCGTCCGGATGACAAGGAAAGGACCGCGCTTCGCGATCACGCGTCCGTACAGCGGATGGTGCGTCGCTGTGTCGGAGAGCTCCTGCTCACTCGGCAGTCTCGCGCAGCGCTGTTCGTCCTTGGCGATGGCCACGACCTCGCGGCGGCCCTCGTCGTCTCCGACGAAGCCCTTAGGGAAGGGCTGCGCGTCCGCTTCCTGCAGCGCCTCCGCATGCCGCCGGCGGGCGGCGATCAGTTCCTCCTCGGTGGCCATCGCTAGTTCTTCTCCGCCGCTTCGCGTTCGCTTGCGGCCTTCAGCAGGTAGGCTTCGATGAACTCGTCCAGAGCGCCGTCCAGTACCGCCTGTGCATCGGTTGCCTTGTGATCGGTGCGCTCGTCCTTCACCATCGTGTATGGCTGCAGTGTGTAGGTCCGCACTTGGGAGCCGAAATCGATACTCATCTGGTTGCTCGCGTAGGTTTTGGCGAACTCGGCCTCCTTCTCTTGGCGTGCCTTTTCGTATAGGCGCCCGCGCAGCATCTTCATCGCAGTTGCCATATTCTTATGCTGGGAGCGCTCGGCCTGACACGCGACGACGATGCCCGACGGAATGTGTGTGAGACGCACGGCGGACTCGGTTCTGTTGACATGCTGGCCGCCTGCACCGCTCGCCCGGAAGCGATCGACCTTGAGGTCCTCGGAACGGATCTCGACGTCCACGTCGTCCGCAAGATCCGGCACGACGTGTACCGCCGCGAACCCCGTGTGTCGGCGTGCGTTGGAGTCGAAAGGGCTGATCCGGATCAATCGGTGGACCCCGTTCTCAGCTCTCAAGAAGCCGTAAGCGTAGGGACCCTGCACCAGGATCGATGCGTCCTTGATGCCGGCGTCATCTGCCTGTTGCAGGTTCACCAGCTCTGTCTTGAAGCCCTTCCGCTCGCACCACCGCAAATACATTCGCATCAACATTTCGGCCCAGTCTTGGGCGTCGATACCGCCTGCACCGGGGCTTATCGATACGATTGCGTCTGAACGGTCCTCGTTGCCGCTGAGCATCCGGGCCAGCTCCATCTCGCGCAATCGAGCTCCGATCGTCGGAAGATGTGAGGCTACTTCTGCCACGACGTCCGTGTCGGACTCGGCGAGCGCAAGGTCCAGCAGCTCGGTGCAATCCGAAAGCTCACTTCGGATGCCGTCGTAGCCCTCCACCAATTGCTCGAGGCTCGCACGCTCGGCCATCAGTGCACGGGCTGCGTCTTGATCGTCCCAAAACCCTTCAGCCTGGCTTCGGGCGTTCAGGCCGTCGATCTGGCGCCTGAGACCGTCCAGGTCAAAGATACCTCCCCAGCGCTTCCAGGCGCTGTACGAGGTCGTCGAGGGATTGCCGGATCTCGGAGACGGGGACGTCCATTTGCGTGCCGCGTTGGTTAACGCGCCGGGCAAGCCGTGTCAACTCGCGGGGAAAGCGAGGTGCGGTCGCGCACGACCTTTCGTGAGCCTGGTGCCCCTGGCAGCGTGGCTTAGCGGTTCATCACTCGCGGTCGCCCATCAACTTGGTCACCAACGTCGGGCCGAGGCTATCCGTCATGAGTGATTCCACCGTCCGCGCCACCCGTTCGCGATCCGCTTCAGAATCGAACACGAACCCGATTCCCATGCCTGGTTCTTGGTCGCTCGTCGCCTGGTCAGGCGTCACGACCCACTGCACTCTCCCCTGGAGCACCAATGGCTCGTCCAATGTCGGCACGCCAAGCTTGAAGATGAAGTCGGTCCCGATCTCCAGGGGCCGCTCCGTGCGAATGAACGTGCCGCCGCGGCTGATGTTGCGTGTGTAGTCTGCGAAGAAGGAGTTCAAGCGCTTGTACTCAACCCGCAGTTCGATGGGGGCCCGCGGGGTGCTGCGGCGTTCGCCTGCATCCATGTTCGTCACGATAGGTGCTCCCCGGAACGAAGGTCAAAAGGCGGTGGGGAGGACCCCCGCGCGTGGACCCGAAGCGTGCTCGCCGACCCAAAACGAGGGCGGGGGACCAACTGCTTAGGATCGTTGAGCTTACTCGGCTTGATGCTGTCTATCTTATACCTATTTCTAGGACACGATCAATCCCTGCCTGGGAGGCCTGAGCAGCCCTGACAAGGATCGCCACCGTGTTCCGTGACAGAGCGAAAGGCCTGTCAGGTCCAAGGTTGTTCGGTCCGGGTGGGTAGGTCAGATGGCCTGGCTCCGTGCACAGCCTGCGCACGCGAGTGCGCATCGAGGGCACCATCGAGGGCACCGACGCCACGGTCCGTGCACCTGCTCTTCCGGTGCTGGCCCCATCATTCATGGCTTCGGCGTGCGAATCGCGAAGGGGGCTGTCTTCACAGGACTTTCGGCGACTATGACGGAATAGTCCCCGTATTTCTAAGGCGGTGAAGACCCGTGTTGAGTCGAGGGATAAGCGAGGAGCCGACGAAGTCCACCAATGATCCGGGCTAGTCGAAATGGGCTGCTAACAGGCTGGCACGCAGTGTGCTACTTCAGGGGTGAACGTGCGCATCATGTGGATGCGGATGGGGAAGAGGACCACGCGCAGCCCTGGGCCCAGCGCCACACGGAACAGAAGGACGATATGGCAACGCGAGCAAGACAACCCGGCGTTCCCACGGGCACCTTTGGCAGCGGTCGGCCAGACCGCCCGGAAACCCCAGACCCGAAGGGGCAAGAGGCGAGTGAGGCTTCGGTTCGCTCCGCCTTGAGGCCACCGCCGCTCCCGGGGGCGCGGGATGCGCCGATGCGGCTGAGCGACGTGGAACCGGTTGCCCTGCCACCGCTAGCCAGCGAAAAGCCTGCAGCCGTGCAAGGGCCCAGCAGTGGGCGCTTTGACAAAGGCGAGCACCCACTTCGCGACCAGTCCGACGAGCAGTTCGCGCTCGAGTTGGAGGACTTGGTCGCGTCCTTCGACCTGCCCCCCGTGCCACCACCGCCGCACATTCCCGAAGTACCGCCGCCGGCGTTGGAGACGCCGGTGACGCCCGCGACCCCACCTCCTCTGCCCAGCTCAGGAACCAGCGGGTCGGTTGCCGCAACACCCTCGGACCCAACCCAGACGGCACCTGTGCGGTCGGCCGAAGGGCCAGCGGTTCGCAAAGCGCCTCCCCCATTGCCCATAAGGGGCCCGGCGCCGGTCAGCGAGTCCGAGCGGTCCGCGGAGCCACCACAGGCTAGGCGGCCAGAGCGGGCCAAGCGGCCAGAGGGGGCCCGGAATCCGCAGGAGCGCAAGCGTCGTGGGGCCCCCATGGTGTTGGGAGGTTTGCTGCTGATCGGGTTGGTCGCGTTCGCCCTGGTTCGTCTTGCCCCTGGACCTGGCCCCTCCGGGGCGGCACGACCCGGGTCCGCTCGCTTGGCTCCCCCTGCGCCCGTGTCCAGCTCCGTCGAACTGCCGGCATCGGAGCCGTCGGCGGTTGGCGAGGCAGTGGGGGCTTTGCCACCGGCGAGTACTGCAGCGGTAGCATCTGGAAGGGTGCAAGGAGCAGCAGGGACGAAGGGCGACAAGGCCAGGGAGCCCCGTCGTTCCGCAGCCTCCAGGCAGGCGCGCGCGGCCGCCGGCCGACCCTCGACCGCCCGCCGCCGGAAGGCGGCGCCGCCCGCCGAGCAAACCGTCCCCGGCCTGCCGGAAACGCCTTCACGAGCGGACATCGTCCGCGGCTTCGCAACGGTCCTCCCTGCGGTCAAGGCATGCGCAAAGGGCATGTCGGGTGTCGCGCAAGTGACCGCGAGCATCGCTGGATCGGGACGCGTTCGGCATGCGGTCGTTACGGGGCCCTTTCACGGGACAAAACAGGGGTCGTGTGTGGCCCGGGCGGTGCGCAAGGCCAAGTTCCCCCAATTCCAGACCAAGACGTTGAAGGTGGACTACCCGTTTGTGCTTTGAACCGGATGCGACCCCGCGGTGACCCGCTGCTTGCGTTGCGGGTCAGAGCGGGTGACCGGGTGGTGTCCCTTGACGGACCGAACCATGAGATTTGTCCAAACCCGCCGCGCCTCTCCCACTCCCCCCCAACCGTAGCGGCGGGGCGTGGCGGGTTTGACAATGTGAAGTATTCGCGGTGCCTTGACCACGACCCCTTGCCGACCTAGGCTCCCGCACGCCCTTTTTGAGGGCAGGGCACACGAGTGCTCATTTGGCTAACGCGCATGGCAGCGACGATGGACGCACCTTCGACAGATGATCCTCCTATGCCTCCTGCGGAGTCCGGCGTGTCAGAGCCGACCGGCTCCAACGTCGAGGAACAGGGGAACCCCACCGCCCAGGGCGATAGCGATGGCGCTGCGCGACCACCGGCCGTCCGCGCTCCCGGCGAGCCCGTGGCTCCTGCCGACAGGGTCGCCGCAGGCGATGGGTCTCCCGGCCCGGCTGCGGAGCAAGGAGCTCAAGCCGCTCTCGCGGATGCTGGCACGCCCACTGAGGCTGCACCGGCGACGGAAGCATCCGGCGGTGCGGAACTGGGAACCGATGCACTCGCTCCAGGGTCCGGCATAGACACTCCTGAGGAAGCTGTGTCCGGGGCAGAGGACCCAGGGGAGGCGGGCGCAGGGGCCGAGGCGCACGCTGACGCTCAGGACGGGGCCGGCAAGCCGAAGCGTAAGCGCAAGCGTAAGCGTAAGCGCAAGTCTTCCTCGGGCGATGTGGAGGCACCGACCGGTGAGGGCGAAGGGAAGAAGCGCGAGAGTGCGGCACCCTTTGCACGCTACTTCGCCGGCGCAAGCCCGAAGCGCCACGCCTTCGCGGTTGGGGAGGTTGTGGCCGGCCGCGTTCAGCGGGTAGGCGATGGGGCCATTGTGGTCGACCTTTTCGGAAAGGCGTTGGCCGTTGCGGACGAGTTCGAGCCGCGCGAGGTCCCTCCGCCGCAGGTGGTTGAAGAGCCCCAGCCTCAGGACGAGGCCGCCCAAGAGACGGCGGAGGGGGCAGGGGAGTCCGTACCTTCCCCCGCTGTTCCTGAGGCGACCGCGGCAACTCCCGCGGAGACCGCGACAACTCCCGAGGAGACCCCGGCATCAGAGGGGGGGGTGGACACGACGCCCGGCGGCCTTACGGCGCCAGCGGAGTCCCCAGAGGCGGGGCTGGCCGACGTTGCGGCGGCTCCGCAGCCCGAGCCACCGCCGCCCCTTGCCGCGCCGCCGGAGTCACCCGAAGAGACGCGCGTACAATCCGAAAGGGTTGCAAGCCAACAAGGCGAGCAAGCGTCCCGCGCTGGGGAGTCCAACGGAGCCGTCGAAGCCGGTCCCGCGACAGATGCTGGGGTGGGTGATGCCCCGGTCCAGGACGTGGGTGCCGCCGATGCCCCGGTCCAGGATGTGGGTGCCGCCGATGTGCCGGGCTCCGCTGAAGAGGGGGAAAGCACGCAGGCGGGCACCGAACCTCTTGGTGTCGAAGGTGAAGGGGGGGAAGAGTCCTCCCACGAAGCCAAGGGGCCACTGCCACCGGCGCCAGTGGTGCCAGAGTCATTTCCCAGACCCGAGCCTCCAAAGCAGGGTGGGATTATGAAGGGCCGGGTGGGCGCGGTGGCCGAGAGTGGCCATATCGTGTTGCTCAACCGCCACGTTGACCGACCGGCAGCGCGCGAAGCGATCAAGCAGTACCGGGAGCAGCGTCGGCGCGTGGAGGGGCTGGTCTTCGGCTACAATCGCGGTGGTTTTGATGTCCTAGTACAGGGGCTTAGGGCTTTCTGCCCGGCGAGCGCGATGGCGCTGTCGGAGATCACTGATCCCGAAGAGCTGGTGGGCCGCAAGTTCGAGTTTCTGCTACCGGCGAGCAAGGGTGGCAAGGACATCGTGGTTAGCCGTCGTTCGATTCTCGAGCGTCAGGCACGGAAGAAGGCCAAGGAACTCGTGAAGTCGCTCCAGCCTGGTCAGCGCTTTACGGGGCGCGTGACCTCGGTTCGCGAGTTCGGTCTATTCGTTGATATCGGCGGAGTGGAGGGACTCGTACACCAGACCGAGATCTCGCACGCGTTCGGCGTCAAGCCCTCGAGTGCGGCGAGTGTCGGCGACTCCGTCGAGGTTCAGGTGCTGCGGATCGGTGATGGCAACAAGAAGCCCCGGAAAGAGGGTGAGAAGAAGCCCGACCGGCGGGACCGGACGACGCGTGTCGGTCTGTCGATTAAGGCACTGCTGCCGGATCCCTGGGATACCCATGCTGAAGCGATCGCGGAGGGGACTGTCCGCGAAGGGAAAGTCACGCGCACTGCCGAGTTCGGAGCGTTTATCGAGTTGGCTCCCGGGATCGAAGGGTTGCTGCACATCAGCGAGTTCGGTCGTGATCTGGCTCACGCTGATCAGGCAACCAAGGAAGGGGAAAGCATCCACGTGATCGTCGAGCGAGCGGATCGCAAAGCTCGACGAATCTCGCTTTCGCGCCTGATGGGGGTCGAACTGGAGGACTACAAGAAGGGCGCCCTCGACCCAGCAGCGATTCCAAGGAATCTTCGCCCTGGCGCCAAGGTCACCGTCCGGGTTGACAAGGCTGACCAGCGGGGCGTCCAGGTCCGCCTTCCCGGAGCGATTGGGCGCCGTGCGCGCGGTTTCATTCCGGCCGGGGAGACAGGCACGGACCGCGGGACGGATCTGCGCAAGCGCTTCCCAGCCGGTCAGGACCTCGAGGTTAAGGTAATCGGCAACGACCGAGATGGCGGGCTTAAGTGTTCGGTCAAGGCTCTCCAGATCGACGAGGAACGCAAGGCTGTAAAGGACTACCGCAGGGAAGCCTCCAAGCAGGGCTTTGGAACGTTTGGAGACCTGCTCAAGGCAAAACTGGGGCAGTAGCGAAGTTGGCGTCATAGCATTGCCAACCGGCCCCAGGAATTGCTAAAAGGCCTCCCCACCCGGGCGATTAACTCAGGGGCTAGAGTGCCTTCTTCACACGGAGGAAGTCGCTGGTTCAAATCCAGCATCGCCCACAATGGATTCCGCCGCCCGCCGGGGCGGCGGAATCCGCGCTATTCCGTAGGAGCGCGGATCGAAAGCGCCACGCGCCCGCCGGACCGCTCAGTGTCGACGGCGAAAGCCGTGTGATGTCGAAGAACAAGCGAGGCGATGCGCAGTTCACGATTGATCCGGGCTAGTATCCGGCCATCGGCGAATGCCCCGCGCATCCAGCACGATCCGTTCGCAGGTGGATGAACAATCCGGCCAGGAGAGAGCCCATGTCTGAAGAGTCCGTTTTGGTTTCCCACGATGGTCCGGTGAGCACGATTACGATCAACCGGGACAAGAGCCTCAACGCGCTCGATCGAGCCACACTCGAGGCGCTACGGCGGGTGCTGGATGCGCTGGCCTCTCGGAGCGAGCTACGGTGCGCCATTCTGACGGGGGCAGGGGACCGTGCGTTTGTCGCGGGTGCAGACATCTCGGCCATGGTTGACATGGGTGTCGAGGAGGGCAGGGCGTTTGCCGACCTCGGGGATGAGACCCTTGCCGCCGTAGAAGCGCTCTCGGTTCCCGTGATCGCAGCTGTCAACGGCTTCGCACTGGGTGGAGGGTGCGAGCTGGCGTTGGCTTGCGATTTCATCCTCGCTTCCAACAAGGCGAAGTTCGGGCAGCCCGAAGTCAAGCTGGGCGTCATCCCGGGGTTCGGCGGGACCCAGCGGCTGCCTCGGCGGATCGGGCTCGGGCTTGCACGCGAGCTAATCTACACTGGGCGCACCCTTGGGGCCGAAGACGCCCTGCGCATCGGGCTGGTCAACGCCGTCGTCCCGCGCGAGGAACTGCTGCCGCTGGCGAACAAGACCGCTCGGGAGATCGCTGCCATGGGGCCGGTGGCTGTAGCCGCAGCCAAACGGGTCATGTTGGACGGCGCTTCGGTGGGCCTGCCCGCTGCGGTTGAGCTGGAGGCGCTGGCCTTCGCCGACCTGTTTGGGACCGAGGACAAGCGCGAGGGGATGACTGCGTTCCTCGAGAAGCGCGCCGCATCTTTCAAGAATTCCTGAGGCGGCTGGAACGCCGATCAGCCGTTCCAGTCAAACGTTGCCACGACCGGTGCGTGGTCGGACGGCTTCTTTCCCTTGCGCTCATTGCGGTCGATCGCGACGTGCGAGCAGGCTTCGGCGAGGGCACGGGTCGCCAGCACGTGATCGATGCGCAATCCGTTGTTCTTCGGAAAGCCGAGCATGCGGTAGTCCCACCAGGAGTACTTGCCGCCTTCGGCATGGTGTTGCCGAAAGACATCGACCAGTCCCCAACCGATCAGTTCGGCGAAGGCCTCCCGCACCGGCGGGACACACAGCACCGAGTCTTTCCACTCCTCCGGGCGCGCGACGTCACGCTCGTCTGGTGCGATATTCAGGTCACCGCAAAGACACACGGGTTCCTCCGGGGTGACCTCACGCTGAAGGTAGGCTTGCAGTCGCCGAAGCCATTGTAGCTTGTAGATGAACTTGTCCGAGTCGGTCGCTTTGCCGTTGGGAACATAGACGGACAGAATGCGGATGTTGGCAATGCGGGCACTGACGATGCGGGCTTCGTCGTCCTCATGCTCGTCGTTCATTCCGTACTTCACCTCGGACGAGCCCATGCGCGTGAGAATCGCGACGCCGTTGTACGTCTTTTGCCCGAAAACGATGGCCTCGTATCCGGAAGCCTCGACCTCCTGCCTGGGAAAGGCCTCGTCGGTCGTTTTCAGTTCCTGTAGGCAGACGATCTCCGGTTCGTGGGTAGCGAGCCAGGCGAGAAGTCGATCCTTGCGGGCCTTGACCGAGTTGACGTTCCAGGTAGCGATCTTCATGCTAGTGGCCCGCTTGTACTCGGGTTTTCGCACAACGCAAGGAGGTCGTGGTCGTGGACGATGGAATCAAGTCGGTAGTCGAGACGTCCCAGGCGCCGCAGGCCGTCGGCGCCTATTCCCAGGCCGTCGTCGCCAATGGGTTCGTGTTTCTGTCTGGGCAGGTGCCCATTGATCCAGCGACCGGCCAGTTGGTACCTACAGACGATGCTCGAGAGCAGGCGAAGCAGGTCATGGGCAACCTCGCGGCCGTTCTCAAGGCCGCCCATGTCGACTTCCACCACGTCGTCAAGGCGACAATATTTCTCGCGGATATCGCGGATTTCAAGGCTGTCAACGAGGTCTATGCGGCCTATTTCAAGACCGGCGTCAAACCGGCGCGGGCCGCCTTTCAGGTTGGGGCGCTTCCTCTCGGTGCCCGCGTCGAGATCGACATGATCGCTGTCGCGGCGAGTGGGGGTAGCCGCCCGGAATAGTCGTGGCGCAATTCCAGACCCGCGAACAGGCCCTGCTGGGGTCGAACGGGTGTGCGAGGGCGCGGGTTGGTGGATGATCCGGGCTAAGGGTGTTGCCTCTCGGGCGATTCGCCAAGGGTGGCAATCGAGTCGGAGAGCTTCTCCCCTAGCATGCCCACGTCCCAGTGACTATCCGCGACGCGGTTGGCTTTCAACACATGCTGGGGCGGGTTTCGGAGATCGCGGACCAGACCGAACAGGCTGAGCAGCTTGAGAACGTAGTAGCTGACGTCGATTTCCCACCAGAAGAAGCCCTGGTTGGCAGATGACTGATAGTAGTGGTGGTTGTTGTGCCAGCCCTCACCGAGGGTCAGCAACGCTAGAATGAGCGAGTTGCGGCTGGTGTCGGTCGTCACGTAGCGGCGGCGGCCGAACAGATGGGTCATGGAATTGATGAGGAAAGTCCCGTGATAGGTCAGCACGGTGGACAAGAAGAAGCCGATCAGCAGGGCGCTCCAGCCTCCGGCCAGAAAGCACCCCACCGCCAAGCATGCGGGCGGCACCCAGTGGTGCTTGTTCAGCCAACGAAGCTCCGGGTAGCTGGCTAGATCCTTGATGGCGGAATAGTCGGTTGGGCGGTACTTGCGGCAAACGATCCAACCTACGTGACTCCAAAACAGGCCCTTCTTGGGCGAATGCCGGTCCTGTTCCGTGTCGGAGTACTTGTGGTGGTGACGGTGGTGCGCCGCCCACCAGAGGGCACCCTTTTGCGCTGCTGTGCCCCCTCCGAAGGCCAAGATGACCTGCATGACGCGCCCGACCTTGTACGCCCGGTGGGAGAAGTAGCGGTGATATCCAGCCGTGATGAAGAACATCCGGATGAAGTACAGCGAAATGCAGAGCAGGACGTCGAACGTGGTGACGTCGGTGAAGACGGCGAGCAGGGGCAGCAGATGGACTGCGACGAATGGAATGTTGTGGATCCAATCGACCCGCTCGTCGGCGGCTTTGGGCAGGCTAGTGGTGGGCACGGGACGGTCCTCCTCGGGGCTGTGGGCGACGTGGACGACCAACCATATAGCCCAGCTGTTTCGGCGCGCCGCCATGGCTGAGTCATGTGTTTGTCACGAGGGTACTGCGCCTCGATCGCCCCGTCTGATGCCGAACTGCTTCTGTGCGTGCCCCTTGATGACCGTCCGCCGTGTTGGCTACGGCGGCCACTCCTGAGGGTCCGTACCCTGGAAGACTCCGACTTCACATGAAGGGATCGTGAACGACGATGGTCTGCTCCCGATCCGGGCCGACGCTGACCAGCCACGCAGGGCACTCGATGGCCTGCTCGATGTAGTGCACGTACTCGCGTACGCGCTCCGGGAGGTCCTCGAAACGACGACATGCATCGAGCGGCTCAGTCCAACCTGGCAGGGAGGCATAGACAGGCTCTACCTCGTCGAGGTCGTCGAACGGCGGGACGTCTAGCACTTTTCCGTCAAAACGATAGCCAGTGCACACTTTGATTTCGTCCAGCCCCGTAAGCACGTCGATCTTGGTGAGCGCGATCCCGGATAGACCATTGATGCGCACCGCATGGCGTAGGGCGGGCAGGTCCAGCCAGCCGCACCGCCGTGGCCGTCCGGTGGTGGCACCGAACTCGCTGCCAGCCTCGCGCAGTGCCTGGCCCGCATCATCGTCGAGCTCAGTGGGGAAGGGGCCGTTGCCGACCCGGGTGGTATATGCCTTTGCGATGCCAACCACTGCGTCGATGCATGTGGGACCAATCCCAACACCTGAGCAGGCACCGCCCGATACGGTCGACGAACTGGTTACGAATGGGTAGGTCCCGGAGTCCACGTCGAGCAGGGTGCCCTGCGCGCCCTCGAGAAGGATCCGGCGCCCCTGCTGAAGCGCATTCCACACAATGCCGGCTGCGTCGCCGACATACGGGGCCAGTCGCTTGCCGCATTCGAGGTACCGCTCCACGGTCGCTGCTTCGGTTGGCGGCGTGCCCCCGAGGGCTTCGATGGTTGGTCTCCACCAGTCCAGGGCGGTCGTAAGCTTTCGCCGAAAACGCTGTTCGTTGAGCAGGTCGCCCACCCGGAGGCCGCAGCGAGCTACCTTGTCCTCGTAGGCTGGCCCGATGCCGCGTTTGGTCGTTCCCAGAGACCCGGCGCGCTGGTCGCGTAACTCGTCCACGAGCATGTGATGCGGCAAGACCAGATGTGCCCGCTCGGAGATCGTGAGCCGCTGGGAGGAGAACAATCCGCGCACGTCGAGCGCGTCGATCTCTTCGAGCAGTACCGCCGGGTCGATGACGGTCCCGTGTCCCAGTACCAGTTGCGTGCCCGGCTGCAGCGCGCCCGCTGGCATCAGGTGCGTTACCAGCTGCTGCCCGTCCACGACGAGTGTGTGGCCCGCATTGGCGCCTCCACCATAGCGCACGACCAGGTCTGCGTTGCGCGAATAGAGATCGACGATCTTGCCCTTGCCCTCGTCGCCCCACTGAGCGCCCACGACTATCACGGCTCCCATCGAATCAGTCCTCTTTCGCTTGGGCCCACGTCGCCAGTCTAGCAACTGAATTGGCGTCAATCTTCTTCACAGGGCGCTCGCTCTGGTCCGAGACCCGGATTGCGACGAGCCCTTCCGGCTGATGCGCCAGCACAGCATCGTAGCGCCAGCTGTTCGCGAACGCGAGCGCCCGTGGGCCGAATCGCCCTTTGAAGGGAGTTGCGCCGACGCCGTGGCGCCGCACGTTTCGGCACAGCAACTCGCGATCGAGCTCATTTGCGCCTACGACTAGAAGGCGAGCCGGCGCGGATGACGAGAAGGGGCTGCCTGCGGCTCGCAGAGCCCACTGTAGGTTGGCGAGATCCAGGGCGAATCCGGTCGCCGGGTAGTCGCGCCCGAAGCGGCCCAACAGGCCATCGTAGCGTCCACCGCTGCAAATGGCTTCCCCGGGCCCGTCGGCTAGCACCTGGAAGCTCACCCCAGTGTAATAGGCAAGTCCGCGCGTCTCGCTCAGGTCCACGCCGACCTGGCCCGGCAGATTGAGCTGCTCAAGACGGTGAATGATGGCTGCGAGATTCTTGAGCGCCTCCTGGGCGGCCTCCCAGGTAAACGCTTTGCGTGCCTGCTTGAGGATGCTCGCATCGCCGCAGTACTCGAGCAGCAGTCGAAGGTGGTCGCGGGTTCGTTCCGGCACCCCACTATCGATTGCCAGTGAGTCCAGCGCAGCTCCGTCCTTCATCGCAACCAATTCGGTCGCCTTTTCCCTCGCTTCTTCCGGCACTTCGGAAAGGACCGTGCGGATGATGCTGCCCTCGCCTAGCTCGATTCTGTAGTTTGCCAGACCCACGCTCTGACAGGCGTCGCTCGCCAGGGCCATGACCTCAACGTCGCCAGCCGGTGTCTCGATGCCTATGCACTCGACACCAACCTGCGCCATCTGTTGATGCTTGCGGGCACGCCCGCGTCGACGTCGAAAGACGCGTCCCTCGTAGCAGAGTCGAAAGGGAGCCTCGTAGTCGGTCAGACGCGTGGCCACCATGCGTGCCACTTGAGGCGTGATGTCGGGGCGAAGCACGGCGACCTCGCCGCTTTCGGGCTCCACGAAGCGCAGTAGATCGCGTCGGTCGATCGATTCGTTTCCTCCCTCGACGACGGCAGCATGCTCGAACAGAGGCGGGGTGACGACTTCATAGCCCGCAAGCCCAAAGGTGTGGACCAGGGAGTGTGACAGTTCCCGACGGGCAGCGGCTGCCGGGGGCAAGAGGTCGCCCATGCCCTTGGGCGTGAGAAGCGGCGTTCCGGCCCGCGTCAGGTACTCGCTGAAGGCCTTTCGCTCGGATGTCACAGCTTGACGAGTAAGACAGAATTGATGTTGGGAAGCGCGTGGAGTTCCGCGATCGTGTCGGAATCGACTTCCTGATCCACGTTCCAGATGGCGACCGAATCTCCGTTGTCCAGGCCGACCTGCATGCGTGCGACGTTGATGCCCTTCTTTCCCAGCACCGTACCGATCGCGCCGATCACGCCGGGCCGGTCGTCGTTCTGTACGATCAGCAGATGCCCATCGAGTGTTGCCTCGAGGACGTAGTTGTCCAGGTCGACGAGCAGCGGCTCGTGGGCGCCCATGGTTCCGGTTGCCGTGTGCGATCCGTCCTGGCTCGAGACCGTGACCCGCACGGAGCTGGTATAACGATGGCCCGTCTCCTCGCGCACCTCGACCAGATTGATCCCGCGCTCCTTGGCTTCATAGGGCGCGCTGATCGCGTTGACCTTTTCCTCGAGAAAGCACTCAAGGAAGCCGGCTAGTGCGGCGTTGGCCACTGGTCGTGTTCCGGCCTGGCCAGCGTCTCCCGTGCACACCACCCGGAGTTCGCTAGCGTGCGTGATACCGAGCTGCCCGACCAGGGCGCCCAGCCGGTGCGCCAGCTGTTGGTATGGGCGCAGGCGCTCTGCGGCCTCTCCTTCTAGCGAGTCGACATTCACGCCATTGCGGATCGTTCCACTCGTCAAGAACGCAGCGACCTGCTCGGCAATCTCTACGGCTACTCTCTCTTGGGCTTCGGAGGTAGACGCTCCGAGGTGGGGCGTTAGCACGACTTCGTCCAATGACAGCAGCTTGTGCTTGGGCGACACCGGCTCCTCGACGAATACGTCGAGCCCGGCACCCGCGACCTTGCCCGCCTTGATCGCGTCGTAGAGGGCGTCCTCGTCGACGATGCCACCGCGGGCTGCGTTGATCACGAGGACTCCCTGTTTCATTTTGTCGAAGGCGGCGGAGCCGACCAAACCCTTGGTTTCGGGGGTGAGCGGGGCGTGCGTGGTGATGAAGTCGGCCCGCGTGAACAGATCGTCGAGCGCGACGAGTTCCACGCCCAGCTTGGCAGCACGCTCCGTGCTCAGTACCGGGTCGAATGCGATCACCTTGAGCTTTAGGCCTTGGGCGCGATCGGCCACGATCCGGCCGATGTTCCCCATTCCGATGATGCCAAGCGTCTTCCCGCTGATCTCGCGTCCTTGGAACTTGCTCTTTTCCCACTTTCCGGCGCGCATGGAAGCTGTCGCTTGGGGAATCTTACGGGCGAGGGAGAGCAGCAGCGAGATCGCATGCTCCGCGGTCGTCACCGCGTTGCCCGTCGGGGTGTTCATCACCACGATGCCCCGGCGGCTGGCCACGGGGATATCGACGTTGTCGACCCCTATTCCAGCGCGCCCAATGACCTTGAGGCGGCTGGCGCGCTCGAGCACTCTGGCGGTCACCTTGGAGCCGCTGCGGATCACGAGGCCGTCGTAATCGCTGATGATCTCGGCCAATTCGCTTTCGCTCAGCCCGGGTTTGTAGTCCATCTCAATGGCCTCGGTCCCGAGCAGGACACCCTGACCAGGTTCGCTGAGTTTGTCCGATACCAGTACTTTGGCCGTCGTCATGGTTCGCGCACCGCCTGTCGTGGACCGCCCCTTCGGCGGCAAAACCCGGGTGGGCTAGCACCCGGCACTCCAACCGTCAAGCGCTATCGTGTGGCGTTTCGACAGAAAAAACCGCTTTGTATTCGGGGTGTTCCGGACTCGCCCGCGAGCACGGAGGCGAATCCGACGGGGTCTTTTTCAGGCATCCGCGCATCCCGCAAGCTTGGGCCATCCCCGTCTCCTCGTTCCAGCCAGCTGATGCGCTGCCCGTGGGCAGGGACCGGTGTGCTGGCCCCGAGACGGTGGGAATTGTTGCCGCGGCCGCACCCGCTCGTGCTCCAGAACTCAACAACCCACTTGACCACCGACCAGGAAATGACGTTTAACGCCGGCGCCCGCGCAGCACGCGCAACCCAGGTCGGCGTCCGGATTGACGGTGGGTCGACCTTGGCCGCTCTCGCATCGGCGAGGCTTGACAGGGCCCCGGGCGTGACCCTAGCGACCACTCGGAGCCCCGACGGACGGTAGTTTGGCTAACCCATTGTTCCGAATCGAACCCCTCACCTAGGACCGAGTGGCTTCGAGCGTTGCTCCCGGGACTTTCGCAGAACGAGTTCGCACATGCAGATATTCCCGCGTTCTCTCAACTTGCTTCCACTTATCGCCGCGGTGGCCGTGGCAGGTGGTGGCGCCGCGGTGACCTTTGGTATTTGGTACTACTGGTCGCCGAGGAATCTTCAGGTAGGCTACGCGCCCAAGCAGCCGATTCCCTACAGTCACAAGTTGCACGTGGGCGAGCTGGGATTGGACTGCCGCTATTGCCACGCGAACGTTGAGCGTTCGTTTGAGGCGCAGGTGCCCCCGACGCAAACGTGCATGGGGTGCCACGCGGTGGTGCGGAAAGACTCCCCCCGGTTGTTGCGCCTGCGCGACAGCTGGGAGAGCGATGCCCCGGTCGAGTGGGTGCGTGTGCACAAGGTGGCGGACCACGTCTACTTCGATCACAGCGCGCACCTGGCGGTTGGCGTCGGGTGCAAGACCTGCCACGGGCGAGTCGATCAAATGGACGTGGTCCGACAGGACCAACCCCTGAGTATGGGTTGGTGCCTCGAATGCCATCGGGACCCGGGGCCCAATCTGCGGCCCAAGGAGGAGGTGACCAACATGACCTGGGAGCCCACGCCCGGGCAGGCGCTTGAACTCGCGGAGGTGAACCCGCCCCAGCACTGCTCGGGGTGTCACCGATGAGCGGCCACGGGACGCAGGGGCAGGGCCGCCGCATCTTTTGGCGTAGCCTGGAGCACAAGGCGGAGCGGGACCGGTTTGCGGACGAGGCCAGCGGCTCCGACATCGTCAAGCAGACCGTCGATGCCGGCGACCTGTTGCGGGTGAATCGGCGCAACTTCGTGACGCTGAGCGGGGCGATGGCCGCCCTGACCGGGCTGGGTGGCTGTATCCGCCGGCCGGAGGAGAACATCCTGCCCTACACCTCGCAGCCCGAGGTGTCGTCGCCGGGTGCCGAATTGCACTACGCGACAGCGATCGAGCGACAGGGTGAGGCGCTGGGTCTCTTGGTGACGGCCCACGCGGGGCGCCCGATCAAGATCGAGGGCAACCCGAGCCATCCGGCCAGCCTTGGGGCAACGGACGTATACACCCAGGCGGAAATCCTCGAGCTGTATGATTCGGACCGGATGCAGAAGCCGGCCTCGGCCACGGGCGGGCCGGGGGATCACGGCGAGGCCAGCTGGGCAGACGTCGACAACGCCCTTGCAGCGGCGGCCGCCGGTGGTGGGCAGGGCGTTCGCATTCTGGCCCAGCCGAGCAACTCCCCGACCTTCCTGGCCTTGCGAGACAAGGTGAAGGCAGCCCTGCCGAACGTTGTGTTTCACACTTATACGCCCGTCAATCAGAGCAACGCGCTGGACGGTGCGCGCCTGGCGTTCGGTAAGCCGCTTCACACCGTATACGACTATGCCAAGGCCAAGGTCGTTCTCTCGTTGGATTCCGACTTCCTGCTGACCGAACAGGGTTCCGTCCGCGCAGCCAAGCAGTTTGCGGCCGGTCGCCAGATGGCGTCCGCGTCGGACACCATGAATCGGCTCTATGTCGTCGAGCCAAGTCTGTCGGTCACGGGTTCCAATGCCGACCATCGCCTGCGGCTTGCCGGTTCTCACGTCGCGGCGTTCGCGGCGGCGCTCGCTGGGGAGCTTTCCACCCACGGTCTGAACCTGGGCAGCTTGAAAGGGCTCGGTGGTGCTCCTCCCGCGGGAGTGGACGGCGCGGCGTGGAACAAGTGGATCAAGGTGGTGGCCAAGGACTTGGCCGCACATCGCGGCGAATGCCTGGTCACGGCCGGAGCGCGGCAACCGGCGGGCGTGCACGGCCTCGTGCTCGCGATCAATCGGGCGCTCGGCAATGCTGGCAAGACGATTTCGCATCGCCCGGCGACTGATCCGCTGGCCAAGAACCAGTACGGGGACATCGCCGATCTGACCAAGGCGATCCGGGCGGGTCAGGTCAGGACGCTGATAGTGCTGGGTGGCAATCCTGTCTACGATGCTCCGGCGGATGTGGGCTTTGCGGAGGCGCTCGGTTCGGTAGAACGCTCGATCGTGTTTGCCAGTACGCCAAACGAGACCTCGGCGCTGGCGAAACTAAGCGCGCCCCAGGCGCATTGCCTCGAGGCCTGGGGTGACCAGAGATCCTTGAGTGGCGAGTACAGCATCCAGCAGCCGCTGATTTCGCCGCTGTGGTACGGGCGCAGCGATATCGAAGTGCTCTCGGCGTTGGCGGGGCAGCCGGGCGCCAAGGGGTACGATTTGGTCCGCGCTACCGCCGCGGCGGAGGGCCACGGAAGCGAGTACGCGTTCCGCAAGCTGCTGCACGCCGGGGTAGCCAAACCGGCCGTCGATGCGGTCCTTGCCGCTCCGGCGATCGCGGAGGGCAATGTCGCCGCCGCAGCGCGGGGCGCGCTCAAGGCGGGGGCCGTCAGCGCCGATAGCCTCGAGTTGGTGTTCTTACCCGATAACAAAGTGCTCGACGGGCGCTACGCCAACAACAGCTGGTTGCTGGAGCTGCCCGACCCCATCACCCGCATCGTGTGGGACAACGCTGCGCTGATCGCACCGACCACCGCAGACGCTTTGGGTATCGAGAATGGCGACATGATCAAGGTGACCCTTGGCGAGCGGTCGATCGAGATCGTCGCGTGGAAGCAGCCCGGTCAGGCGCCTCACTCGATCGGGCTTCCGCTTGGGTGGGGGCGACGTGTGGTCGGCCCCGGGGGTTATGGCTACGGGTCTGATGAGCATGATGTTGAGCGCCGCGGTTTCGACGTGTACCCGCTGCGGACCACGGCTGCGGCCGGCTACGCAACCGGCGCGCGCATCGAGAAACTCGACCGCCAGTACGCCCTGTCGCAGACGCAGGATCACGACTTGATGCGTGACCCCCGCATAGAGGACGAAGACCGCCCGCTGGCGATCGACGCGACCCTTGCGGAGTATCGCGAGCGACCCAACTTCGCGGAGTGGCGGGCGCCGGACCCGTCGGTCGGACCGCTGTGGAAGACCGTCGACTACACCAAGGGGCTGCAATGGGGCATGGTCATCGACCTCAATGCCTGCACTGGGTGCAGCGCTTGCGTGATCGCCTGTCAGGCCGAGAACAACGTGCCGGTGGTCGGCAAGGACCAGGTCGCGCGCGGTCGCGAGATGCACTGGTTCCGCATCGACCGGTACTATGTCGGCGAAGACACGGACGAGCCGGACGTCAGCTTCCAGCCAGTTGGCTGCCAGCATTGCGAAGAGGCGCCGTGCGAGAACGTGTGCCCGGTTGCGGCGACGGCGCATAGCCCCGAGGGTCTCAACGACATCGCTTACAACCGCTGTGTAGGCACGCGCTACTGCATGAACAACTGTCCGTACAAGGTTCGCCGGTTCAACTTTTTGAACTTCAACAAGGACATCCCTGAGACGCTCCACATGCAGCGCAACCCGCAGGTGACGAACCGCTTCCGCGGCGTCATCGAGAAGTGCAGCTACTGCGTGCAGCGAATCCAGAACGGGAAGATCAAGGCCAGTCGGGAGCAGCGCCCACTGCGCGATGGTGAGGTCAAGTCGGCCTGCCAGCAGGTCTGCCCGTCCGACGCCATTGCCTTCGGCGACCTCAACGATCCCGAGACCGAGGTCGCCAAGAAGCGTGCAATAGATCGCAATTACGGGCTCCTGACCGAGATCGGCACGCGCCCGCGCACAAGGTTCCTGGGCAAGGTTCGCAATCCCAACCCGGAGATGCAGGCATGAGTGCCGATCAACCGATCGCCGAAATCGGCGAGACACCGCTCGTTCCCAAGAACGTGGACATGCACCTGGTCAGCGAGCAGGTCAGCAGGGTCACGGAAAGGCCCGCTCCGATCGGCTGGTGGATGGTCTTCATCGTGTCCCTGACGGGCCTCGGCATTCTGGGCCTATCGGTCGGATGGCTGTTCTGGGAGGGCATCGGGGCCTGGGGCAACAACAGCCCTTCGGCGTGGGCGTGGGACATCACAAACTTCGTCTGGTGGATCGGCATTGGCCACGCCGGAACCCTGATCTCTGCGGTTCTGTTCCTGTTCCGGCAGAAGTGGCGCACGTCCATCAATCGCTTTTCCGAGGCGATGACGATCTTCGCGGTCATATGCGCCCTACTGTTCCCGACCATCCACGTTGGCCGCGTCTGGCACCTGTACTACGCGTTGCCGATTCCCAACCAGATGACCATCTGGCCCAACTTCAAGAGCCCGCTGCTGTGGGACGTGTTCGCGGTCAGCACCTACTTCACGG
>JAPPOR010000686.1 GCA_028817905.1 Myxococcales bacterium | reverse complement strand
CAACGCGATCAAACTTGACGCAAACGCCCACCAAACGCTGACTCAAGGTCGCTAGAGTCTAAACGGGTACTTGACCTTGAAGACGTTGGACTTGAAGCGCGGGAACCGCGCCTTGCGAACCGCCCGCGCGATGCAGGAGCCGACGGCCCCAGTCTGCCCCTCGACCTGAACGGACTTTACCCTACCGGTCGAGCCCGCGACGGTGACATTGGCGAACGCGACGCCCCCGGCACCCTTGCTGCACTTGGAGACCGCGCCACTGACCTTCTTCATGGCCGCCACGACGTCCTTCCGCCCCGGCTTTTCAGGCAGGTTGTCGTCCGCCTTTGGCTGCTTTCGGGCGGTTGGCTTCGACCCGCCACCGCCGAGCGCTCCCTCCAGGAGCTCGTCCAGCGAGGCTTTGCCGCCGCGCGGCTTGGGCTTGGGTTTCGGCGCCGCGGTCTGGGGCTCCGGCTGCCCCGCGGGCTCAGTGTCCTTCTCGCGGCGCGTTTCCTGGCGGCTTCTGCGTGTCGAGGAGCTGCTCCGTGGGCGGTCCTTTTGCGCCTCCCTTGTCGCGGCTGCCGCCTGGGCAGCCTTCTCGCCCTCCGACTGGGGTTCCTCGGCCGCCGCTTGCGTCGCCGGTGCTTGGGGGGTCGGTGTCGGCGCGGGGGCCGCTGCGGGTGCCGGAGCCACCGAAGGCGGTTGCGGCGGGGGCGCGTCGGGCTGCCGGAGCATCCCGTAGGCGACCAAACCGCCGGCCGCCACCACCGACACTCCGATGATCGAGGCCACTACCAGCAGCATCTTGTTGCCGCCCTCGCGGTCTTCCGCTGCAGGCGCCAGCATCGGCGAGCCGAGCGTGCCGAAGGCTGCCCCTTGGCCGCCCATGGCGAGCAACTCATCTTTGTCGCCATCCGACTTGTCGGGCTGCTCACCGATGCCCGTCGCCGAGGCAAGCGCCCGGATGTCGATCAGGCCAGACCCCTCGCCGCCGGCGAAGCCTGCAGGCCCTGGAGCGGCGCTGGGCGGTGCAGCGCTGGGAGGGTTGGAACCCGTGGCGAGCGCCTGCAGGTTCTTCAACGAAAAGAGCACCGAGTTCTCGTTGCGTGTCCCGGTCATCGCGGGTTCGTCGCCACCGGGGTTCGGCGATGAGGACACCACGCCGCCGCCGAATGAGCCGCCTCCTGCCGAAGCGGCTGCCACACCACCAAACAGGTCTGGTCCGGCGTCGTCGGTAGCGTTTCCGCCCGCTGGCGGATCGGCGAACGGATCGGCGCCCATCGAAGGCTGCGCCGTATACGCCGCGGAGGCAGCAACGGCGCCTTGGGCAACGGCTCCCTGCGTGCCAGTGGCTGCGTGGTAGCCACCTGCAGCCGTCGTTTGAGCCGCACTGGCGGCAGCTGCGGTCTGTTGTTGGGCTCCGCCTGTGATCTGCGCGACCAGGTCTTCCACGTCACGCATGGGAATCCAGTTGTCGAAGCCTTCGGTCCATACGTAGGCATCCCAATCGACGGTGCCGTTCGTCAGCATCTCGCCCAACTGCAGCGGCGAATGGGGCCCCTGCTGCTCTCCGTTGACGACGACGTGCCAAATCTCGTCCGGGGCGCCGCCCGCAGCGCCCGCAGCCGCATCTTGGGCTTCGGCTGCCTGCTGATCGCCGCGCACCATGATCACCTCGCTGCAGCGCTTGCAGCGGATCTTGAAGACCTTACCGGCGACCTTCTCGTCGGCGATCGAGTACTTTGCTCCGCAGCTGTCGCAGAGGATTTTCATCGATAACTCTTGGCTCCTAATCTCGTTTGCGCGATGAATATCATCGCACGAATGCACCGGCTCATCCAAGTGTTCAAAATCGTTGTCGTCTGCCTGTGCTCCAGGCAGCCACACTGTGGCCGATGAACGGCACCAAATTGTTGCCGCAACAGCGGCCTTTGTCACGGCTTTCCTGGGCCTTGACTATCGGTCAGCGCCCGTGTCCGTAAGGTCGCGACTCCCGCAGCCGGTGCAGAAGTTTGCGGTTGCTCCGACTTCTTCACCACACGATCTGCATCGCTTCGCGCGCGCGGACGGCTTCGCGCGGCGATTGAACTCCGCGTACGGTATGAGCTTCGTTTCGCCTTTGACGCACTTTGGGCATGTGCGCAGGGCCGCTGGATACCCTATCCGACAGCTCGGGCAGATCCATGTCTCATCCGGGGCCGCGGGTTCCCTTGTTGGGGCCTGCTCCGGGGATCCGGCTGTTTCTGCGTGAGGAATCGCTCGCACTTTGGGCTTGAGACGCACCCGCAACCACAATGCCAGCAGGAGCAGCACCGCCACACTTCCAATCAGGGTCCCAAATAAGCGGAAGTGCCCGCTTTGAGTGCCCTGCGACCCGCGAGGAGGGGTCGCAGGGCCAGCCGAAACCCGGGTCGCATCCCGGGTTTCAACGCTGGCCGGCTGTTCGTCCGCGTCGAACCCAGTAACGCCTCCCGTTTCCACACGCATCGCGATGAGTCCAGACAAATCAACCGCTCGTACGGTTACCTGGCTTTGGGCCTTGAGTTGTCCCGACCGTGCGAGCACTCGAAACTCGCCTTCACCTTCGGCCGCGCTGTCCGAAGCGTGGAAGCAGTTCCGCTCCATCGCCGCGCTCAGGGCCGGGTCATGGCTCACGCCGAAAGTGACCGGCGCCCCTGGTATCTCGCAACCCGCTGCGTCTACGACACGGCCACGGAAGCACAGGCGCCCCCCGAGCTCGAGCTCCGCCCTCCGAGGGCGGAGCCGCAGCACACTTGGCGCACCAGGTGAACACGCGGGCGTCGATGTGGGCTCGGGCAGGGGTTTTATACTGGGCGCGCCTGTGCGGGTGGTCTTCCGTTGGGGGCCTGCCACGCTCTGTTGCTCCAGGGCCTGCACGGTCGTGATGGTGGCCACACAGCGCGAGCTCTTGAGTTGCCAGTTGTACCTGCTGACGTCCCGGTATTGCAGCCGGCTGGGGTTCACCACCGCGATCGTGTAGGTCCCATGTTCAGCGCGAGCATCGCTCTTGGGTGTCTTGCACTGGGTCGTCCAGGTTCCGTCGAGGTAGGCGCTGCTTAGGCGGCGCATGGCGGGATTGCGACTCCAGCAAGCATCTGTTCGCACCACGTGATTTCTTCCTTGGATCACGAGGTGCCCACCCGATCGGCGGATTCGTACCGTTCCGCCGCCTTTCGACCGGCTCGAGCGTGGCTGTGGTCCGCAGTCGGCACCCCAACTTTCGACCGACACGTTCATGGTGGTTGCGCCCGCCCGCCAGGTTCCCTCCAACCCCTCAGCCTGTCCGTGTACGACGCTGGCGCAGGCCGACATCACGACGAGGACGGTGGCGACGGGGCCAGACCGGGCCGGGCCCCCCATGCGTTTGGCTGGAACCATCTCGTTCACGGGTTTTGTCGCCGGTCCGAAATCGTCTTCACCCTTCAGCAGCAATCCTGCCAAAAGTCCCTTCGCACTGCGAGAAGTTGTTCTATTGTCTCGTCCGCCCTACCGATACACCGCCACGGACCCGAAGGGACCAGTCGAGGTGCCGAGGTGCGCCGGCGAGTTGCGGGACTGCCAGACTCGACGGTCCAGCGAGGCGTCGGTGGCCTTTCGCGATCGCCCGCCCGCCATGGACGAAGCCGTACGTGCTCGCGGGGTCGGCGGGCGCGTGCCTCCCTGACGCGACCTCCAGCTCACGCCTTCTGGACACGTTTCACGGCGGATGGCACGTGTGCAGATGCCCGGTGGGGCGGAGCGGTCTGGGAGGGGGCGCGCACTCGGCGCACCTACGCGCCGCAGGCACATGGGGTCTGCGGACTCGGGGCCCGAGCTCGGAGCGTTCACCAAGTCGTGAACCGATCGCGCAGGGATCCGGCTTCACAGGGTATTCGGTAGGTCGCCGAATACCCTGTGAAGCCGCATACTCCCTGAACTTCCGAGGAAGTCAAACGCGCTGCTGAGTCGAGGACTGAGCGGGGCGTACCGAGGTTCCTGATTGATCCTGGCGGGCGAGGGCGACGAATGTTCTGGAGTCGAACGTCGAAGAACAAGCGCCCTCGCCGCGTGTTGGGGGCCGGGTGCCCATGCCAGGGCAGAACCAGCTAGCCGGCCTTGATCGTCTTCACCTTGTTGGTGAGCTCCGGGACGGCCTCGAACAGGTCCGCCACCAGGAAGTAGTCGGAGACCTGTGCGATCGGAGCTTCCTTGTCCTTGTTGATGGCCACGATCGTTTTCGAGCCCTTCATTCCGGCCAGGTGCTGGATGGCTCCGCTGATGCCGACGGCGAAGTAGAGTTTGGGAGCAACCACCTTACCGGTCTGGCCTACCTGGAGGTCACCGGGAACGTATCCGGCGTCCACCGCCGCACGCGAGGCGCCCATAGCGGCCCCGAGCGCGTCGACCAGCGGTTCCAGTACGTTCTCGAAGTTTTCGCCACTCTTGAGCGCACGTCCCCCCGAGACGACGGTTTCCGCCTCCGCCAGGTCCGGTCGCTCGCTCTTCTGGCTTTCGAGGCTGACGAACTCGAGTTTGTCGGCCACATCGTCCGACTCCACCGGCGTGTCCTCCACGGGGCTGGCACTGCCGCTCTCTGCTGCCGCGTCCCATTCGGATTGACGCACCGTAACCACGGCCTTGTCGGTTGTGGCCTTGACGTGGCCGAACACGTTGCCAGCGTACATGGGCCGGACGTAGGTGACGGCACCCCCGTCGATGTTGGCACCACTAATATCACTGATCGTTGCGGCCTCGATGCGGGCCGCGACGCGCGGCATCAGGTCCTTGCCGTAGGTGCTCGCGCACGCAGTGATCACCTCGTAATCGGCCGCTAGGTTCGCCACCGTGGGCGCGTAGCGTTCCGCCACATAGCCGCCCTCGACTTCGGCTGCCAGGACCTTTCTGGCGCCATATTTGGCCGCTTCGGCCGCTGCAGCCTGGCTGCCCTCGCCGATCGCCACAATGTCGAACGCACCCCCGGTCCCCTCGGCGATTTGCTTTGCCAACGTCACGGCGGTCAGCGTGTTCTTCCGCAGCCCGCCATCCATGAGTTCCGCAACCACTAGAACGTCTGTCATTGTATCTCTCCGTCGTCTCGCGTGATTTCGGCGGGCCTACAGGACCTTGGCCGCATTGAGCTTTTCGACTAGCTCGTCGACCGTCTCGACGAACTCGCAGCTGCCGGTACGAGCCGGCGGCAGTTCGAACTTCACGTACTCGGTGGTCAGGCCCGTTTCGATGCCAAGATCATCGAGCGACTTGCTGTCGATCTTCTTCTTCTTGGCTTGCATGATGCCTTTCAGTGATGCGTAGCGGGCACCCTCGTTGTACGCGTGGTCGTCGGGCGTTTCGCCGTTCTTGACACCTTGCGGTGCCACGATGCGCAGATCTACAGTAACCACTGCCGGTGTCTGTACCTTCAGCGTGAGCACACCGGTGTCCACCTCGCGACCTACGGTCAGGCTTTCGCCACCATCGTCGGTCGCCAAGGTCATCGCGAAGGTGGCCATGGGCCAGCCCAGCATTTCCGCAAGCATTTGGCCGGCCGCGTTGCTGTCGCCGTCGACCGCCTGTTTGCCGAGGAGGACCAGGTCTGGTTCCTCTTCTTCGACGACGGCCTTGAGCGCGCGTGCCACAACTGCCGAGTCGAGCTCGCTGTCCTCGGTTTCGATCAAGATGCCGCGGTCGGCACCCATTGCGAGTGCCTGGCGGACGGTCTGTTGAACGTCGCTCGGACCCATGGAGAGCACCACCGTCTCGCCCAGCTTCTCGGTGGTTCCAGCCTTCTCGTTGAGACGCAGGGCTGCTTCGACTGCGTATTCGTCGAACGGATTAGGCTTCCATTCCAGGCCTTCCGACGTCACGTCGTCGCCGCTGTCGGAGATCTTGACCTTGTTGGCGTTGTCGGGGTCGCAGACCCGCTTGACTGGAACGAGGATTTTCACGGTACCTCCCGGGAATCTACAACGGTGTATACCACCGGCGCCTGGGCGATGTAGGTTCTTGACGCTCTGCTGTCAAGGGGTGTGGAGTGGCCGTCGGGCGGCCCAAAAGCCGTTGCTTTTGAGTAGCTATCGCCACACTTTGACGCGCGCGCGGGTGCGCAGCAGGGCGCGTGCGGTTCGGAGGGACGCCTCTTCGTCGTGGCCGGACATGGGAGTGACCGCTTGCCGCGCCAGGCGGTCGGCATGGACACCGATGGACGCGCTCCGGGCGGCCTCGCCGCGCGCGATGGTGGACCACATGGACCGGACGAGTGGCATCAAGGCAGTCGGCTCGATGCGGCCGAGCCTGCTTTGGAGGCGGGGCAATACGGTCAGGCTGTGTTCGGGCAACACTTGCAGGCCCAGGGCGGCCCAGCTGCCGTGTGCGTCCGCATCTCCTCCGGACCACACGACCCGCGCTCCTGGCAGGTTGGCGAGCATCGCACGTGCGAGCTCGGCGAGTGCCCGCGCACCTGCGGCACCTCCTGGGCCCGCGTTCGCGCGCCAACCTACCACCGCCCGGTGGAATGGGCGGCGCTCGGGGTCGGGTGCAGTGGCAGCTGGTCGTACCCGTTCCGCGCTTCGTGGGCTCCCCGCTTTCAGGTGGCGCAGCCGGCGGGCGGCCAGGGAGGCGAGCTCGTCCAGGTCCAGGTCGGCGACGATGGCGATGGCCGTGGTTTGGCCGCGTACCGATGCTGCCCGTAGTGCTGCCAGTGCCCGGGTGTCAATGCCCGGAAGGCTCGCCCGGCCGCCGGCCGGTGCCACCCACCCGGGTGCTCCCGGTGATAGCAGCTGTCCGGCTCCTGCCCACAGTGCGCTTTGCGGCTCCTCTGCCAGGAAGCGTCCGCGCATAGCCGCCCGCGTGTCAGTCACATATTGCCGGTCCAGAGTTGGGGTCAGCGCACACTGCAGCAACAGGTCTATTCCGGCACGCACCTGATGGCGTGGCATTTCTAGCAGTAGCCCCCAGCTGCCCGCCTCCACGCGGGCTGACAGGTTTGCCCCCATGCGGCGTAGGGTGACGGCTAGCGCGTCCGCGTCCATCCCGTCGCAGTGGCGGGCCGCCACCTCCGCCAGCAGTGCCGCGCGCCCGTGGGCGTTGCTTGGATCGCTTGCCGCCCCCATTCCGAACCGAATGGCGATCGCTGCAGCGCTTGTGGATCGGCGGTGGACTTCGATCTGGACCCCGTTGTCCAGGCGCCCCGAGATGTGGCCACGGTTCCTCGTCAGGTCGGACCATGAAACTGGGGCGCGTGCCTTGGTCAGGGCTTGCGCGACCCGGACGTGCGTTTCCGCGCGCAGTCGTTGATCGGGGTCATCGCTGTCGGTCTCGTCTGCCCGACCTCCTCGCACTTGTATCCCGATGGCTAGCCGCTCAGGCGGCCGGTGCCTTCCCCTCGCGCACCAGCGCGCGCCCAGGCGAGTCGCTGTATCTCGTAGGCTGCCCCCCCCCTCCCACGGATGCCTGTCCCGGAACCTGCCAGGGTTGGCACGCGATCGCTGCGGCTCCTGCTCGTACAGGGCCACCCGCCGCGCGAGCTGACCCATGTCGCCTGCCGGGCCATCGACGAATGCCAATAGGCCCCCACGGACGGGCAGTGTCTCAAGCACGAGCTGCTGGGAGGTCAGCGCGGAGGCATTGGCGAGCGCCGCGTGCAAGCGCCGCGCCTCGTAGCGGCCCCGAGCCCCACGAGGCAAGGCTGCAGCCACCGATAGGCGCCCCCTGTCCCCTACCACCACGGCCACGTCGGACGAGCCTTCTGTGGGAGCAGGCAACGAGCGTGGTACGAAAGTGGCCTTCGCCCGTGGACCCGACGCGAAGACACGTTGCACGGCGTCTGCAAGGGCGGCACCGTCGATGTCCCCGGCGCCCACAATTAGCGTGCGGCGGACCCCGAAGTGTGAGCGGAGAAAGCTGGCGACGGCCCCGGCGGTGGCCCGGTGGTCGTCCGCGCCACGGCCCAGGGGCAGGAAACCGCGGGCGCTGCCGAGTAGCGCTTCTAGGGCGGCGCCGCGCACGAGCCGTGACGGCTGACGCGCGAGGGCCCGGCGGCGGGCTTGCAGCAAGCGAAGGCGCGCCCGCCGGACCGCGATATGTGAGGGGGCTCGCAGCGAAAGGCCGCGCCGTAAGTCCTTTAAACAACCCGTGAGTTCGTCTCGCCAGCACAGCTTGGCGATCGCGATCCCATCAGGAAGGGCCAGGGGAACGGAATCGTTTGCCGCGCGCGCGGCCAGGTCCGCGGCTAGTGTTGCCACTTGGGGAACCTTCGCGTCCCGTGCGCCCGCATCAATCCACATAGCCAGCCACACGACCTGTGGAGTCGGTCGCGCAAGCGCTGCTACCCGCGGACCGGCTGAAGTCGGGCGGACCGCGCTGAGCTGGGCTGGGGTCTCGACGACGGGAGGCGCGTGCCCGCATCCGATGAGCAACAGGCCCATGATGGCACTCGGGGCCCAGCGCATCCGGGTCGTTCCTTCGCGGGGGCGCATATCGAGCCCGTGGCTGCTCGGCCCCCCTGCGGCTTCGGCTGCGGGGCACGAGCCCGTGATTCGGGTGAAACGCGGCCCAGCGTTGTGAAGTCGCGAGGTTGGGACGGGGGGCATGCGTGGCTACTTACACTAGAATCCGAGTGCCTAGGCGCCTCCGCGGGCATGTGCGCACGATGTGCGAAGGTGTACGACCTCCGGGGGACTGGCCAGCACGAGATGGAACCGGTCGCCCTGTGGGGGTGTCAGAATAGCCGGGAAGCCTGGGCGGCGCTGCCGTCAGGCCCCGATCGGAGGTTTCACTTTGCATCCTTCCCCTTTCCAACTCCTTTTGTCCGTGGTCCCGCTCCTAGCGGGCTTGGTCGTCGGCTGCGCGGGCCGGCAGGTTCGTCCGACGACGCCGAGTGGCGAGGTCGTCACCATGGAGGAAATGCGGATCGTCGCGCGCGACGGCCAGGGCGGTCGCACGATTGAGTCCTACGATGCAGCAGACCTCTTCGCGCGGGCGACGGACCTCCTGAACGCGGAGCAGTGCGACGAGGCGGTGCCCCTATACGATAGGCTGGTCGCGGAGTTTCCCGCCAGTCGCTACCTATCGCCTGCGCTATATAACGCGGGGCTGTGCCTGCAGGCGGTTGGGCGGTTCGAACCCTCGGCCGAACGCTATCGGAGCCTACGCCGGCGGTTGCCCAAGTCGCCGGATTATCGCGATGCTTCGTTCCAGTTCGCCGAGGTGCTCGTGCAGCTCGAGCGCTTTGACGAGGTCATCGAGGTGGCCGACGAGCTGTTGGCCCTGTCCGACTTGACATCCGACGAGCGGCTGGAGGCGATGGCACGTCGCGGCCAGGGCCTGCTCGGCACGGGCGACGTCGATCAGGCACAGAAGTACGCCCGTGGCGCACTTGCTTACTACCGGACCCGCACCGAAGCGGACGCCGTGGCGGACGAGTTCTTTGTAGCAGCCAGCAACTACGTGCTTGCTGAGACCCATCGTATCAAGGCCCAGGCGATGTCCTTTCCGGAGGGCACGGAGGAGCAGCGGAAGATTCTCATTCGGCGGGCCGAGTTGCTGCTCGAGGCCCAACGCGAGTACTTCAACACGATGCGCCTCACACACCTGGACAACTTTCATTGGTCTTCGGCGGCGCTATACCGGATTGGGCATATGTACGATGAGTTGTGGCACGCCGTGATGGGTGCGCCACTGCCCCCCGAATTGCCGCCGGAGGGTGAGCGGCCCTATCGCCAGGAACTGGCCAAACTGATCAAGCCCCTGATGCGGCATGCCATCCGCTACTGGGAGATGACGTTGCTGTACTTCGACGACAAGGGGGTCCACAACCGGTGGACCGAGCAAACTAAGAAAGACTTGGCACGCGTCCGGGAACTCATGCTGGAACAGCCCCCTGGACCCGGCGGTCTGCCCGCGGAGGTTCAGCCTTCTCCCACCGAGGCGCCGCCTCGCGAGCCCTCCCACCCGAAGCCTGCGAGAGGTTCCGTCTAGCCAATGTCCATGCAGGAAAGGGCCGCGCCCTTTCCCCGTCGCGGCGAAGCC
>JAPPOR010000942.1 GCA_028817905.1 Myxococcales bacterium | reverse complement strand
ATGATCCGCGCTAGGCCGAGGAGGGTCGCGCTCCCAAGCGACGCGCGCGGCCGGATGATTCCCCAACAGGCGTTGACTCTGGCTAGGGCCTCCCGCGCTAGGCAGAGTCACCAGCGG
The DNA here is from genome assembly GCA_028817905.1 of Myxococcales bacterium. Taxonomy (GTDB): domain Bacteria; phylum Myxococcota_A; class Polyangia; order Polyangiales; family JAFGIB01; genus JAPPOR01. The sequence goes on along the minus strand of JAPPOR010000942.1, from coordinate 9,907 downwards.
ACAAAAGGATATCCCTGGGCCTGAATCTGCCCCATGCTGCACGCCCAGCGCTCATGTCGAGGAGCCAAGCAGGATCGGGTTTCTCACCCCAAGCGAGTCAAGCCAGCCGATGAATCACCCCCTGAAAGCGATTCTGGATATCCGCCGCGAAGAGCTGCCTCAAGCGCTCATGATGTTCCTCTACTTCCTGCTGGTGATCACCACCTTCTGGATTCTGAAGCCGATCAAGAAGGCCCTCTTCATCAGCTACTACAAGGAGGCAGGGGGCTTTGACTTTGGCAGCCTTTCCTTTGACGCCGCGCAGGCCGAGCTACTGGCAAAAACGCTCAACATGTTCGTCGCGCTCGCTGCCACCATGGCATTCGGCGCCCTATCGAACCGCTTTCACCGTCACCAGCTCACCAACATCTTCGCAGCCTTCTTCATCGCGGGGTTCGTTGTCTACACCGGACTGCTGCATGCCCCAGCAAGTGGCACGGTCTGGTCCTTCTACCTCTTCGGCGATCTGTTCAGCACCATCATGGTTGCGACGTTCTTCGCCTTCCTGAACGACACGGTCGATGCAGACGCCGCCAAGCGAACTTACGGGTTGGTGGTTCTCGGTGGGGTCGCGGGAGGCGTGCTCGGCAGCAATGTGGTCCGCAGCCTGATCGACACGCTGTCACGCACCAGCTGGCTGTGGATCTGCATCGGCGTCAACCTCGCAATCATGCTGATCGCGACGATCGTTGGACGTCGCTTCGACCGCGACGCCACCTCGAGCGATGCACGCCTGCGCGATGGGTCTGGCACAGCTCCCTCGCCACAATCGGCACAGCTGGGCCCGGCCAGAAACCCCGCCTTGGAGGGGGCGCGCCTCGTCTTGCGGTCGCGCTACCTGATGTCGATCGTCGCGATCGTTGGGATCTACGAGATGGTCTCCACCATCATGGACTTCCAGTTCTCCGCTACGATCGCGAACTACTGTGAGGGCCCCGAGATCGGCCGCCAGATCTCGCTGGCCTTCGCAGTCATGAACACGACAGCCTTCGCGGTGCAACTGCTGCTGACTAGTTTCGTCATGCGTCGCTTTGGCGCGGCGGTCGCCCTGATGGTCCTTCCCGTCGCCACGGCCCTGGGTTCCGCAGCGTTTCTGGCACTGCCGGTCCTGGCGGTCGGCCGCTTGATCCCAACCTTCGACGGCGCGCTGGCCTACTCCATCAACCAGAGCGCGAAGGAAGCGCTGTATGTGCCCACGACCCGCGACGAAAAATACAAGGCCAAGGCATTCATCGACATGTTCGTACAGCGGCTGGCCAAGGCACTCGCGGTAGGGCTGAGCCTGATCATGACCTCGGTCGTGACAGACTTTTCCGGTGTCCGCTGGCTATCGCTCGCAACCCTCGTCCTGATCGCGGTATGGACCACCGCGGCGCGCTATGCGGGACGCCACTTCGACGACGCGCGCTAGCCCGCATCCATCACCACATCACGCGCCCTGGCACAACTGCTCGCCTCCGGAGGGCCCCCACGACTTCGACGCCGCCTTGCTTGTTCGTCGACGCCACAGGACTCTCGCCCCCCCCAACTTCTCACTAAGAGCGGAAGTTACGGAAGCATCCCGTCGGTCGTCGAATGCCCAGCAAAGACCAATCGCAGCACCATCCCACGCCGAAGTCAGGAACCCACTGCTCCGGACAGCCGGTCAAATCTGGGCCAGGCGGCTGCGGTCGAGAATTCGGATCCCGTCGGGACCGTGCTCGACGATACCCTCCTGACTCAGGTCGCGCAGAATCCTGCAGACCGACTCGTGGCGCGTCGAAACCAGACTCGCTAGGTCACGCTGAAGCAAGCCCGAGGGCAACTGGGCACGGGGGCCACCGTGGGGACTGAGCGTATCAGCCAGCACGCTGAGCAACGCGGCCACGCGGGCTCGCACGCTCTGACGGCCACGGGCCTCCGCCAGCCGCTCCATCCGGTAGCTGCTCTGGGCATGCAGAGCGTGCAAATCGGAAAGACCATGGTTCGAGGCCTTCAGCCCCCTCAGCAAGACGCCCTCGTCGCACGAGCAGATCAGCGTCCGATCGACCGCATAGGCCGCTTGACTGCCGGCCGTGACGAAGAACGCGCCACCGGGGCCAATCGCATCGACAGCGACCGGCCGTCGGCCGGGATCCAACCGCTGGCGGATGATGACACCCCGTCGCACGAGAACGAGGGACCCCGGCGCCAGGGGCTCGTCGGGAAGCGCCTTGCGCGCGTCGATCGTGTAGGTCGCGAACTGACAGTCGTCGACGCCATCACCGATCAGTCTGGCGAGAACACCGCCGCGGACCGCTGCACAGTCGATGCAGTGGGTCCGGCACCCAGCACAAGGTTCTTCCTGTTTTTCCAGATTCAGACTCAACACACACAGCCTCCGCGCCTGTTGGGTATCCCAGGGCTAGAGCAACGGCCCGTGGCTGGCTGCAGCCGCCGCTTCCATACCCTTTCTACCTGCACACAGCGCGAAGATTTGCTCGCCCGCAAGTCCCGCCGGAACCGTGTATTGACGGAGATCAAGCGGACGTGCCGGCTGACCCATCGACCGGGCGCGCGCGCGGTAGGTCCAACCCAAAGCCCGCCCCGGAGAGCTCACCCGGCACCAGCTCCAGGATACCCGGTTGCTGCTCGGCCAACTTGCGACTCAGAGCCAGACCCAGGCCGATGCCCGTTTCTTTAGTTGTTACAAGAGGTTCGAAGATGCGAGAAGCGATGGCGGCGTCCACTCCCTGGCCGCTGTCACTCACCAAAAAGCGAACGTGATCGCCGCCCTCCGCAGGATGGGGAAACATGGACAGCCGCACCGTGCCGTCCGGCCCAGCGGCATCGACAGCGTTCCCGAGCAGGTTTGCCAGCACCTGAAGCACTTGGGCGGAGTCGGCCACGACCGCCAGGGACGGATCGCGCACCAGGAGCTCGACCCGAAAACCACGGTCCTCGAGCAGCTGCTCCGCGGCAGCCTCTGCCAAGCCCATGGCCGAAATAGTCTGGGGATTGTGGGGGGTCGACCGCACGATATCCAGCATGTTGTTGATGATGCAGGTCGCCCGGCGCACCTGCCGCTGTACGCGCTCCAGGTGCTCCAGCTCGGCCGGGCCCGCCCCAGTCAGTCGTCGCCGCAGGATGAACGTGGACGACCCGATCACCCCGAGCGGATTTCTCAACTCATGGCAAACAGCTGAGGTCATTTCGCCGAAGGTCGCGAGTCGCTCCTGCCTTTGGGCGCGCCGCTCGGAGTCCTCTCTATAGGTGTGCAGCATGATGGCCAGCTCGATGTCACACAGCTTGTTGACCGCGCGAACGGCGGCTCCGGTCCGGCCGGGCGGCTCCCCAAGCGTGTATACCTGGTCCGTCAGCTGCTGCCGGATGAGATTCATGCTCGTGAGCATGTAATGTTGCGGAAGTTTCACCTCCACGTGCCGCCGTCCGATCCGGGCGCGCTGCTCAGCGTATGCGGCATCCCAGGGCCCGCTAAAGAAGCGTTCGAGCCAGGCACGCAGAGCCCCCTTGAGCCGCTGCAGCTGGGTGACGCCGCCCGTCATCGCCGCCATCGCGCCAGCATGCTCGGTAGCGCGCTGATAGAAGGCCTCGACGATTCCGTCGAACGCGGGCCGCAGGCGGGGTCCGATCGCCCTCAGCGCCTCTTCATCCTCGCTGCCGAAGCGTACGTAGGCCTTGATCTCGTCAAACAGGATAAACATCACGTGGTGAGGCGGTAGCACGCTCGGCGCCGAAAACATTGCTCAAAAATGGACAGCGCGCCAGCCGGACGCATGTAACTAGGAGTTTGTTTCCGCCGCAATGACGACCGACGCCCCACAAACGGGTTCCATCCTGATTGTCGACGACAACCGGGACTTGGCGGACAACTTGGCCGAGCTTCTGCGCGACGATGGCCCGAGCACCGCGGCCGCATACGCGCCCGGCACGGCACTCACAATGATGCGGGAACAGCCGTTCGACCTGGCCGTGATCGACATTCGAATGCCCGAGGGCAGCGGGATGTCGCTGTTGAGGGACGTGCGGCGGTCCTGCCCCGAGGCGGAGGTGATCGTGATGACCGCCAACGCTAGCCTGAACACCGCCATGGGCGCCCTGCACGAGGGAGCCTTCGCCTATCTTGAAAAGCCATTTGACCCGCAGCACTTGATCACGCTGTGCCGTCGAGCCCTCACCCAGACAGCACTGCGCAGAGAGCGCCGCCGCCTGCAGCAGGACCTGACGCGTTCCGAAGCGCTGTACCGACGGGTCGTCGACAGCGTGGACGCACTGATCGTCGGAATCGGCCCAGACGACCGCCTGGCCATGTGCAACCAGGGGGCGGTGGACGCACTGGGGTACTCCCGCACCGCCCTGCTGTCAACGTCGCTCGTATCGCTGGCAGCCTCGGAAGCAGGCGGAGAGCGCCTGGCAGAGGTCGTAGCCAGCGCCCGCGCCGGGCGCAAACCGGTAACCATGGAGGTGACACTGCGGCGTAGCGATGGCAGCGAGCGCGTAACCCACTGGACCTTCTCGCCACTGGAGCCGGGGGCACGCGACGGTTCGCAGGACTCCCTGGTCCTCGGGGTCGCAAGCGATCTGACCGATCGGGTCGACCTGGAGCGCCGAGCAGCCGAGGCCGAAGCCATGGCATCGATCGCCACCCTGACGGCCGGCCTGGCGCATGAAATCCGCAACCCGCTCAACGCCGCAGCGCTACAGCTCCAGCTGCTTGAACGGCATGCGGACAAGCTGGCCGACGCGGATGGTCGTACGAAAGTCCTCAAGCGCGTCGCAATCGTGGAGGCGGAGCTCGCACGCTTGACCAATCTGCTCGACGACTTCTTGAACCTAGCCAAGCCACAGCGCTTGCAGCTATCCCCCATCGCACTGCGGGGATTGCTTCAGGAGGTCCATGCGTTGCAGGAACCTGCCATCCGACGCGCCCATCTGAAGTTTGTGCTCGAACCGGGCGATACCGATTTATTCGCACTGGGTGACCACGGCACCCTGAAACAAGTCCTGGTCAACTTGGTGGTCAACGCCTTCGATGCGCTCAAGGGCCAAACCGACGGGCGCGTCAAGTTGCGAGCCTTTGCTCAAGGGGAGACCCGGGTGGGGATCGAGGTCAGCGACAACGGACCCGGTATCGCGCCTGAAATCGTAGACAACCTATTCACCCCCTTTTTCACTTCGAAGGAGGCCGGCACCGGCCTGGGGCTGACGATCGTCAAGCGTATCCTGGATCGCCACGGCGGTTCGATTCAGTTTGTCTCCCCCCATGGCGGCGGCACCACCGCGCGCATCAGTCTCGAGCGTAGCCCGGCACCGGACCCATGCTAGCTACGACGACCTGGTCCCATCCGCCGTGATGGGTACCCTACAATCCCCATTCCTTGATCCTATACTGGATCTTCCGCTGGCTGATCCCCAGGAGTTCGGCGGCGCGCTGGGTCGACCCGGAGGCTGCCTCGAGGGCCTGCATGATGGCCATTCGCTCGACCTCTGCGAGTGTCAGCCCAGGCACCAATACACCGAGATTGTCGAGCTGTTCCGAGCGCGTGAGCACAGGTAGGTGCTCGTCCTCGACCGCCTCGCCCTCCGCCAGCACCACTGCCCGCTCGATCGCATTCTCGAGCTCGCGCACGTTGCCAGGCCACGGATAGGCCAGAAGTGCTCGAAGCGCGCTCTCACTGAGGCGGATAACGGGCAGATCGTTCGCTTCGGCGTGCTTGCGAAGAAAATGCTCCGCCAACAGGGGCACGTCGCTCCTGCGTGCTCGCAAGGGGGGAACGTCCAACTGAACCACGTTGAGCCGGTAATACAGGTCCTCTCGAAACCGTCCCTCCTTGACCATCTCCACAAGGTCGCGATTGGTGGCCACCACCACGCGGACGTCTACCGAGATCGTCTCGTTGCCGCCAACCCGCTCGAACTCGCGTTCCTGCAGAAACCGCAGCAGTTTGACCTGAAGCGGCAACGGGACCTCGCTGATCTCGTCAAGAAACAGCGTACCGCCCGCCGCCTGTTCGAAGCGCCCCTGACGCCGACTGTGGGCACCGGTAAAGGCCCCACGCTCGTGCCCGAACAGCTCGGACTCGAGCAACGTCTCCGCCAGGGAAGCACAGTTGAGCCGCACAAACGGGCCGTCCTTGCGAGCCGAACCGTGGTGAACGGCAGCAGCGATCAGCTCCTTGCCCGTTCCGGTCTCGCCGTGGATCAACACGGTGGCCCGGCTGCGAGCCACCTGCTGCACCAGCTTGAAAAGCCGCTGCATGCTTGGATGATCCCCAACAATGTTTTCGAACGATAGCTTCGCGTCAAGCCGACTGCGAAGCTGGGCCGCCTCCGCCGACAGCCTGGCCTTCTCGAGCGCCCGGGCCACCAGAGCAAGCAACGCCTCCATGTCCAGCGGCTTGGTCAGGTAGTTCTCGGCGCCAGCCTTGATCGCCTCCACCGCTGTATCGATGCTTCCGAAAGCCGTCATGACAACGAAGGCTGCATGGGGCGCCAGTTTTCGCCCCCGGGCCAACAGTCCGAGGCCGTCGAGAACCGGCATTTTGAGATCGGTCAGCACAACCTCAGGTTCGAAGTCCCCCAGCACAGCAAGGGCCTGTGCGCCATCGGCAGCCGACTCCACGGTGAAACCCTCGTCGCACAGCAGCTCGACCAGAGCCTCGCGTGCGTTGGCCTCGTCATCGACAACCAGGATTCTGCCAGTCTGACCTTGGGTCACGGCCATAGCGTAGTGCAATTCGAAGCGGCCGGGGTTCACCAACTCGCGGCCCGACGCGCGAGAATTCGACTTCAGGGACTCCCAGCGGGCCGACAACGGCTCGCGCCGATGGGCCACTGACGAGTTCCGCGCCGAGGCTAGCCGGCACCCATCACCGCATCACGCGCCCTCGCACAACTGCTCCGCTCCGCAGCGCCTTCGCCTCAGTCAAGAGTACAGCGAGTATTCCCTCCTTCACCGAAAGCCCTGCGAAGCCGATCACTTGCGCGATCAACACGTGCCTTGGTGATGAACGCGGGCTAGTCCCGTTTGCACTGATTCCTTTGTCTACATCGGCGTGGACTCGACGTCGCCCGCACGGCGTGCGACGAAGCCGGGGTAGCTCCTCTTCGAGCAGCGCAACGTCGCGAGCAGCGGCGAGGGCGCGTCGAGATCAATAGGCAGTCACCGCAAGACGCTAGGCCACCGAGGCCATCACGGTCTGGCGCATCTTGCCCTCCGCTTGCCGGGCCAGCTGTCGCACGCGCTCGCGCGAGAGGCCCATGTCGCGTCCGATGGAAGCGAGGCTTGTCATCTCGTCCCCAAAGAAGCGTAGCTGCACGATTCGGCGTTCGCGGGGAGAAAGCTGTTCGAGGGCCTCTTTGAGCGCAGCGCGATGCGCCCGATCCTCCTCGCGCGTCTCCGCCTCGGCCTCCGGAGATGGCCCCCTGTCCCGCAGTTCGGTCCCGCGACCCTCGTCATCGACCCCGCCACAGGGAACGTCTCGCGCGGTTAGGGCCGCGTGCATCTCCTCGACCTCGCGGGCCGTCACGCCGAGCTCTTTCGCTACCGCTTCGGCGTCGGGGGCGTGGCCTTCTCGCACCTCGAGGGCGCGCTCGGTCTTTCGAAGGTTCGACAACAGCTTGCGCCCATGACGGGTGGAAGGTGGTCGCACGATGCGCCGGTTCGCCACGGTGTGTTTACGCATATAGGCGCGAATCCACCAGGCCGCGTAGACTGCGAGCCGGACCCCTCGCTCGGGATCGAAGCGTCGCGTGGCTTCCACCAGCCCCAGGGAGCCCTCGCTCACCAGATCCTCCAGCGGCAGGCCGAAGCTCGCGTGTTCGTGCGCAATCGCCAGCACCAACCGGAGGTGCGACGCCACCAGCTCATCGAACGCTGCTTGATCACCGCCCTGGGCGCGACGGGCGAGCCGATTCTCTCGCTCGCTGGTCAGTAGCGGTGCCAACTGCGCGGTTCGCAACATGGCCTTGGAAGCCAGTCCATCGCTCGCGTGCTCTGTCACAGGCCGTCTCCTTTCAGCTGATGGCTGCACGCACCTTGAAGCACCGTTCGTGCCAAGCGCCGAACAGGGGATCCGCTCCGAAATTTCCGGGTGTCAGGTGAACGAGATAGCACCGGCAGTGACGGGCTAGCCCCTGTGTTCGTTGCGTTTTTTGACGGGGCGCAACAGGCTATCAGTACCCGCAATGGGCAGTCTCCAGCTGCCGACCGACGTTCCTGGTCAGGGCCTGCCCCAGAATGTCGACGCAGATCTTTCGCAGCCCCTGCGGCCGCCGCAAATCATGCGCCCGCGCAGGCCACGTGGCTCGAAACGCTTGAGACTTCCTTCGGGCACAATGCTTGCTTCGACCATCCGATTGGCAACGGCGCCCCGGGCGCGAGGGTCGCGGTCGCCAGCCGACCCTAGGGGATGCATGAGTACCAACCCAACCGACTCCAATCGCCACAACGCCGAGCCCACCCGCGTTCAGACCCGGGGCGGGGAGCCGGCTATCGATGGCATCATGACGTCGCCCCTCCGAACCGTGCTCCTATCCGATCGCGCGGAGACGGTGGCAGCCGTATTCGTCGAGCACGGTATCAGCGCAGCCCCGGTCTCGGATACTGAGGGCCTCGTCGTCGGGGTCATCAGCAAGACCGATCTGGTCCAGCGCTGCTACCCGAACGGGCGACATGCCCCTGAAGCCGAACGAGCAACGGCAGGCGAGTTGATGACCCCACTTGTCCTGGGCGTATCGCGCGACACACCGATCACTCGCGCCGCGGCGCTGATGGCGTACGAGTGCGTCCATCACGTCATCGTCCGCGACAAGGTTGGCAAGCCCGTTGGGATGGTGTCCTCGCTGGACATCATGGAATGGCTCGCGCAGCGCCATGGCTACGCGGTGCCAGCGCGCGCCCCGGGCGCGGCCAGGGACCTCAACAACCACACGCTCCACCCCGGAGAGGAGGAAACATGACGGAATACAAGCACACGGTCGCTGCCCACATGTCACGCTCACCACGATGCATCGCGTTGACGGAGAATCTCCAGGAGGCGGCCGAGATCATGCGAGACCTCGGGATCCGGCACATACCGGTGCTGGAGCGGGGACGCCCTGTTGGAATGCTCTCGGAGCGCGACATCGCCCTGTCCGCCACAGTCTCGGGGCGCCCCCTGGACCAGGTGCAGGTGCTGGAAGCGATGACGCGCATTCCGTATTGTACACCGCCAACCACCCCGGCAAGCGCGGTGGCCAGACACCTGGCGACACGCAAGCTGGACGCAGCCCTGATTATGTCTGGAAACCGGATCCTGGGCATGTTTACCATCACGGACGCACTCAACCTTTTGGCCGAGGCCCTGGAGGAACGTCCCGACCAAGCCCGTACCGGCCGGACACGCCTGAGCGCATAACCGCCCTGGAGACCAACGATGCCCACGACCAGCCCCCCGTTCGCGCCCGACAACCCCAAGACCAAGCAGGAGCTGCGCGACTACCTGCGGACGGTACCGTTCTTCGAGGGCCTGTCGGAGGACCTGTTCACGGAGATCGTCAGCCACGCGGACGAGATTGCTGTGCGGGCCCAGCACAAGGTATTCAGGCAGGACACGAACGCCGACGCATTCTTCGTGGTGGTAGAGGGGGAAGTAGCCATCGAAGTTCCGGCCATCGCCGGGGAACCTGCCCTGGTGCAGAAGATTACGCCGGGACATATCCTCGGTTGGTCCTGGGTGGTTCCCCCCTACCGATGGCACTTCGACGCGCGGGCCGAGCAGCCTACGCGGCTGGTACGGATCGACGGCAAGAGCCTGCTCGCACGCTGCGAAGAGGAACCGAGACTGGGCTACGAGCTCCTCAAGCGCGCCTCCGCGCTGATGATGCAACGACTCGAGGCCGCACGCAT
>JAPPOR010000601.1 GCA_028817905.1 Myxococcales bacterium | reverse complement strand
TGCCGCACCGCAGGGCGAGCCCCCTCCTGAGGCGCCTGCCTCCTGAGTCCACAGCTCACCCAAACGCGTGACGCGCAAGGGGTCGGCTGCGCTGGAGCTAGGTGAAGGAGGGGTTGTCGCGCATTGTCAGCGTGATCAGGCGTCCAGTGAGCGTGATCAGACGGCGCCATCCGGCTCATCCGCCGGCTTCGTCCACCGACGTTTGCTGGGTGACACTTGGTGGACGCGATGCTTGGCGCCAGCAGCCGTGCCATGGGACAAGAACCTGTTAGCAGCCGCACGGTACCTCTCCCTTTCGGTGATCGTGCAGGAGACCAGCCCCAATGCGCAACGGCCGGTGAGCCGGTCATGTGGGATGCGGCTTCACAGTGGTTTCGGCGAGTTTCGGCCGCTCGCCGTACTCCCAGAGGACAGCGAATGCAGGTCGGGGAAGAAAACCAAGCGACGCGCGGCGAGGTTCGCGGCACATGCGCGCCGGTCCCGCCCATTCGCGGTCAAGCGGGTGTCGATGCTACGATGGCGATGACATCGGTCGGTCGAAGCTCAGTTGGAGGCACATGCACCTCGCAACCCTCGTTGAGAGACTAGAAGCTGTTGACTGCCTACTTTCGCGGATACCGAACACCGCGATCATCGTCTACGACACGAACTACTACTTCCACTTCTTGACGGGGCCTGCCCTGGACGAGTCCGGCTTTCCCAAGGCTCGCTTCTACCGGAAGACGCTTCAGCAGGCTTTCACCGGGGATGAGGTCGATGCCCTCAAGCCCCTCTACGACCGCGTGCTTGCCGGTGAGGAATTCGAGCTCGACTTCCGGGGAACGAACAACGTGGACTACAGGGTGCGGCTCTTTCCTGTTGTCCACCGTGGGGAAGTCGTTGGTGGGGCCAACCTGGTCGTTCAGGTTTCAACCCAAGAGTTCGAAATGTTCCGGGAGATCGTTCGCTCTTCGACCGACGGCATCGAACTGGTCGCAGAAGATGGCGAGTGCCTATGGGCGAATGAGGCGGCGCAGCGCTCCTCTCCCTCCGGCCCCAGGAGTCGCGTGGTTCGATACGCCGCCAAACTCCTTCCGGAAGCGCCGCAAGAAGACGCCTGGGGAATCTACTTCAGTCGACTTGCCGATCGAGGCTCGGACCGGTTTGAGACCACTGCGGTGCGTGAGGACGGCCGTGCGATTTCGATGGACGTCAACCTCTATCACATGGAGTTCAATAGTCGCGGGCACGCGGTCGCCGTCTCGCGTGACACCACCGCCCTGTGGGAGAGCGAGCAGCGGCTACGGCTGGTCGTCGAAGCGACCAACGACGGCATCTGGGATTGGGACATCGACAGCGGGGTAGACTACCTCTCGCCCCGTTGGAAGGCGATTCTCGGCTACGCGGATGACGAGCTGGAAAATCGTGTCGAGACGTTCTTCGAGCGGCTTCATCCTGCCGAACGCCCTATCGTGGACGAGGCCCTGGCGAGGCATTTCGAGCACGATGAGCCGTTTCACGTGGAGATGCGGCTACGACATCGGGACGGCACCTATCGGCAGGTATTGTCGCGCGGAGCAGTCCTTCGCGACGCCGCCAACCGGCCCGCTCGCATGGTGGGCTCGATTACGGATATTACGGGCCGGAAGGATGCGGAGGAGCGAATCGCGCGCAACCTGCGGGAGAAAGAAGCCCTCCTGCGCGAACTGCATCATCGAACGAAGAACAACATGCAAGTGATCAACTCCATGCTGACGCTCCAAGCGAACCACACGCGCAGCGAAGAGATCCGCGAGATCCTCAAGGAGACCTCGAACCGAGTCCGCGCGATGGCCATCGTGCACCAAAGGATCTATCAGTCCAAGGAGCTATCGCGGATCTCGCTCCGCGAGTACGTCGCGGAGCTGGCGAGACTCATCCTCCGCAGCTACGGAGTCTCGCAGGACAGGGTCACCGTCACTGTCGACCTCTTCGATCTGCAGATGCTCCTGGACACCGCCATCCCCTGCGGACTCATCCTCAACGAACTCATTTCGAACGCCCTCAAGCACGCATTTCCGGGAGACCGAAAGGGAACGATCCACATTTCTGCGACCAAGGACGCCCAGGACGCCATCGAACTGCGCCATTGCGACGACGGGGTGGGAGTGCCGGAGGGATTCGATTTTCGAACGACCGGTACGCTCGGGATGCAGACCATTAGCGCGATCGCTGAGCATCAGCTTCAGGGGGAGGTTCTCTTTGAAGCAGCCCGATCAGGCATATGCTGCCGCGTTCGCTTTAGAGACGTGCTCTATCAGCCCCGGGTGTAGCATGCCAAACCAGCGAAGGATTCTGTTGGTCGAAGACGAAGCGCTGGTTGCCCTGGCGTTGCAGCAGGAGCTCCGGGCGATGGGCCACCAAGTCGAACTGGCGGCGACGGGCGACACCGCGATCGCGTGTGCGCTGAAGAGCCCGCCGGATCTGCTCATCATGGACGTCAATTTGGCGGGTCCGCTCGACGGGGTCGACACTACACGGCGAATCCAGGAGCGTCTGAACGTCGATGTGCTGTTCATTACCGGATACGATGAGAGCGCACTACGGGCACGCGCCAATGGATGTCGCCCACTCGCCTATCTGGTCAAGCCGGTAGAGGCGCACGAGATCGCTGCCCTTCTCCATCACTCCACCCTGTCCGGTCCGGCTCCTGACCGAGGGACATGAACGGAGGCAGGTCCTTTCCCGAGAGGGCTAGCGACCTTGTCCAGACGCAGCCAATCAAGGTAACGCGATCAAACTTGACGCAAACGTCCACGAAACGCTGACTCAAGGTCGTTAGCGGGGCTCCGCCCCAGCCCGGACGAGGCATGTGTCCCAGGCGCCACCTGCAACCACCCCCGCTTGCAGCTCATCCCCGGAGCGCGTAGCGCGACCTAGCGACCTTGTCCAGACGCATCCGATCAAGGCAACGCCACCAAACTTGACGCAAACGCCTACAGAACGCTGACTCAAGGTCGCTAGGGTTTGACTTGGGGTTGGCCCTCGAAGCTGGGCAGGGAGCTGATGTCCTGGGTCCAGGGCAACGCCGATTTGCGCCAGAGCTGCGCGATTGGTTTCAGCGCCTCGCGTTGGGTCACCGTACCCGCGCGCAGGCCGAAGACGCCTGGGGTGCCGCCCGCCGGTCGCGCGTAGATGCGGGTCCCGCACTCAGGGCAGAAAGCCAGCTCACGCCGCTGTCCGCTGTCGGCTACCTTTTCGAACGACTTCAGCGAACCCGTCCGCAGGGAGAAGCTGTCGTCCACGACGACCACCACAACGCCGTAGGCGGTGCCGGAGTTTGTCTGGCAATCGGTGCAGTGGCAGATGACCACCTTGGTGGGATCGACTTCGGCTTCATAGGTGACCGCTCCACAAAAGCATCCGCCATCCACTTTCATGCCCGCCTCCATGCAGAGAGCCAATCCTACGGGCAAGGTCGGCAGCACGCAACTCGCGGGCCTTCCTCAATAAGTGCGAGGGGCACCGCGATGGCTCCCGCTCCTCACCTGCCCACCTGCCCTCGCAACCATGCGTACCCTTTGGGGTAGTTCGCTACTCGGCAGCGTCTCCCTGGAGCGTGGTCGCCTCGGGGGGCGGGTTGGTCGCGAGGGCGATACAGACCTGGTTCCTTCCCATCTGCTTTGCCCGATACATCGCCGTGTCCGCGGCTCGCACGAGTTGCTCCGCGCCAGCACCGTGGACCGTCGAGCAGGCGACCCCCGCCGAGAACGTTAGCTGACTTCGGGAGGACTCGGCGCCGCGCACGGCATCCAGCCCCTGGCGCGCACTCTCCGTTCGCGCTGCGGCCACCGCCGCCTCCGCCCCAGGCATGATGACAAGGAACTCCTCGCCTCCGTAGCGGCAGACGACGTCGCATTTACGGTACCAATCCGCAAGATAGCGGGCGAAGTCGGCCAGGAGTACGTCGGCGGACACGTGCCCATGCATATCGTTGAAGCGCTTGAAGTGGTCGAGATCGACGAGCACAACGCTCAGGGGTTGCTGCTCGCGCACCGACCTGTGGAGTTCCCGCTCAAGCGTTTCGGTCATGTAGCGCCGGTTGAACAGTCCCGTGAGAGGGTCGCGAATGGACTGTTCTCTCAGAGTTTCACGGAGTCCAATGTTGGCCATCGCCAGGGCGATCTGGTCGGCGATCGTAATCGCCAGGGGTTCCTTTGCCCGCCGCGAGGCTTCCGACTGACCGACGGGGAAGGTGAGGTGCAAGACGCCGCGAGCTTCACCCTGCGCCATCAGAGGAACGCACAGGCTGCCCTGCTCTGCGTCCTCCGGATGGTGGCCGCAGGTCACGCCGTCGCCTCCGGCGCCAACCCTGTGCGCCCGACCTCGTCGCAGGGCCCAGCAGTCCTGGGCGAGCAGGGGCCTGGGGCATTCCTGCCCGAAGGTCGCAATTGCGTCGCCAGACGTGCGGTCGGCACTGAGCTCATATACCACCCCCGTATCCTCAGAAAACACGCGTGCGAGGTAGACGCGCAGGACCTTGCCAACGTCTGCAATTGAAATGCAGCTTTGTAGCAGCTCGCCCATCTCCGATAGCTCGTCCATCTGGGCAGCACGCTGTGCGAACTCTTGCAGGCGCGACTCCTCGCGTTCGCGGGACAGCCGCTCCTCGGTGAAGTCGCGCGCGACCGCATAGATCTTCCCATCAGCTTGGGAAGCTGCAGCCGTCCAGCGCAACCAGCAGTGGGTTCCATCCTTGGTCAGGCAGCGGTTTTCGAATGATACGCCGGGCACGGTGGTGTCCGCCAAGCGGTCTACCGCGCCTCGGGTGGTCTCGCGATCCAAGGGGTGCACGAACTGCAACAGCGGCCTTTCCTTGAGCTCCTGCAACGTGTAGCCCAGCACTGCCTCCCAGGCGGGGTTGAGATGCTCAAAGTGTCCGTGCGCATCAAGAACGCACAGGAGATCAAGGGACAGATCGAAGAAGCGCGATAGCACGCTCTCGGCCCGCACCCGGCTTTCGATTTCTTCGCGCAGCTCCTGGTTGGCCGCCGTGAGCTGTCGTTCGAAGCTCTCGTGGGACCGGCGAGAGCGAAGCGCCGCGATGATGTTGGAGCAAGTAGCTCGCAGTGGCTCGATCGCCTGAACGAGCTCCGGGTCGTATCCGCCCGTGCGATTCGCGATGCCGAGCATGCCCAGTAGATCACTTCCAGCGACGAATGGCACGACCATGAGGTTGGCAAGGGGGGGATGGCCCTCCGGAGGCTCCGCCCGCCTGGCGTCCGCCGCAGGGGAGTTGGCGATCACGGGCTCGCGACTCTTCATGGCGCGGCTGAAGAGCGGCTCCATGTTGAAGAACTCCAGCCCGAAGGGTGCGTCCTCCTGATGTGACTGCCGAGCGCCCTCGCCGCAGGGGATATCGGTGATCGCGTGGGTCTTGAGGTACGGCTTGCCGTCTCCTGTGAGGAGCGCTTCTCCGATGAAGCCGTACTGGCTTTGAGTTACCTTCAGAAGACACGCGAGTAGGCCCTCGAAGGTGGCGGGAACGTCGGCCTTGACCAGAAACGCCTCCTGCGCTCGAGAAATTGCGTCCAACAAGTGTCGCTGGCGAAGCGTGTCCGGTGCGTGCTGTTGTTCAGGCATCCCTCCATACAGGAACGGCAGGCGACCCCTGCGAGTTGGGAGTGGGCCGCAAGCCCACCATGTGCGTGCGGGCTCCCCCTCAGTCGCAGCCTGGGGCAGATGGGAGTGCTTGAAGGTTGCCCGTCAGCAGGTGGAAAATGTCGGTGAGGTGTTCGACATCTGCCAGCCGCTCGCTGCCGGGGCCGAGGGCGTAGATCGGAACCCGTGCTGAAGTGTGGGAGGGCGAGGCGGGGAACCGGGCCTTGAGCAGGTCGTCCGCTGTGTCCCCCTCAAAGGTGTAGCCGCCGTTCTCGTGGTCTGCGCACACGACCACCAGGGTGTCGTCGAAACTCGCGTTTGCTTCGACCCACTCAAGGACCAACGCGACGGCCTTGTCGAGTTCAAGCATGACCGGACCCATGAGGGCGGCCGCGAGCGGCGGGTTGGCGATCGCGTCGTGACCGATCGTGTCGGGGTGCTCGTTCTCCACGAAGAGAAAAAAGCCCTCTCCCCGATTCGAACCTGCGAGGTGGGAGAGGGCCAGTCGAGTCATTTCCGCGAGCGTGGGCTCTTCGTTGTCGGGTGCTCGCAGGGCTTCCGGGGTGAGGCCGTACTCCCACTGGGGCCAGGCCGTCGGTGAGGGCCCGGTGCTGAATAGGCCCAGCAGTGGGCTCCTGTTCCGGATCGACGCAGGAGGCGGCCAATGGGTGACCACCTGGTAACCGGCGGCGTCGGCCCGCTCGTCCAGCCCGCCCAGGGCCTCGAACAGGCTGGCGGGTACGGCCCCGCCAAGCCACACATCCGGTCGGGCGTCCAGCGCCGCTTCGGAGATCTGCGTCTGGCAGGAGCGACTCGGCACATGGCCTGCAAACGCCATGGGCGATGCATCGGTCAGGAAAGTGTTGGTGACCAGTCCCGTGCGCTTTCCGGCCTGTTGCGCGAGCTCCAGGGCTGTGGGGACCGACAGGCCCGCCGCCGACGTGCCGAGCTGTCCGTTGTAGGTGCAGTGGCCGGTGGCCATTGCGCTGGCGCTTGCTGCCGAGTCGGTGACGACTCCAGGGTCCGCGGAGTCGGTTGCGTACAGCACGGGCCCTTCCATGGCGTCTACGGCAAGGGGGGCATCCTTGAGGATCCGGGCCGCCTGCCAGTGGACGGGGCCGACGCCATCGCCCATCAACACGATCACATTGCGGGGCATGCGGGTCGGATCGACAGCTGCCTCGCAGTCCTCGGTGTCCACCGGGGGTTCCGGCAACGGCTGCATCGGCGGTAGGAGGCGTCCGCCCACGTCCGACGGGCACGGGCGCGCAGACGGGAGCTCGATCTCGCACAGCCCCAGGCTGCTCGGGCTCTCGTCCGCGACCGGCTGGGGCAACTCGGGTAGGGCCCGGGCGTCGAGACAACCGGCTTGGGGCGCAGCGAGTGCGATGGCAGCGAGCAGCAGGTGGGAAATGCGCGGTGACAGCTTCACGACGCTGCCCAGAATAGGCGTATTGCCTGCTCGGCACCACCGGGCGTACAGTGGCCGCCGAGGTCCTCGGGGCCAGCGGTCGTCGGCGCAGGACAGAGGGGCAGGGAGGTGGCAAGCATTGCGGTTCCTATGGCGAGAACGCGCCATCTAACCATATGGTGGCCCGTGCCCAGCGTTTTCCGGGCGGGCCCGCCATCGCTGCCGCAGATACTCCAGATCGTGGCCGCCAGTCTGGGGCTATTCGCGTGCGCGGGCGAAGGGGACCACGGCGCTGGCTCACCGTTCAGGGCGGGCGCTTCCGGTGCCCCTCCACCGCTCGCCGTCGATGCCCATCTCCCTGATATACAAAGCGATATGTCTGTCGAGCAGGGGCCGCCCGGGCTGTGCCTTCGGCCAGGATCCGACGTGGTTCGCGACGCGTTTTGCGGGAAGCAGCCGTCCACCGTCGGTAGCCTTTCGGAGCTGCAGCAGTCGCTTGGCATCAGCCCGGATCCCTACGTCTTGGGAGCGCAGGCGCCGGAGCTCGGCGAGGGTGAGCCCACGGGGGTGGTGCTTTCCGGCCATTCGACGGCCCTGTCCGGTCGCCTGGTCTCCCCGATCAACCCGCGCGCGTTCATGCTGAGCTCCGCCGCGATCATGGCCTATCAGCGCGGCGTCCAGCAGGTCGAAGTCGCTGCCCGGGACCGGCAGGACGGTTTCTTCAACTTCTATCTCATCACCTTCGAGCAGGCATGCAACCAGCGGCCCCAGGGCTGCCTGCCCGGGGACCTCTACACGCCTCGCATCGAACGGGCTTGGCGGAAGGTGAGCGTCTTTGATGACGAGGACCTCAAGAACTCGCCGGCCGACTGTCGGCAATGCCACCAGCGTGGTTCCGACGCCCCCATCCTGCTGATGCGGGAACTCAGCAGCCCGTGGACGCACTTTTTCGGGCCCGCATTTGTACTTGCGCGCGACAGTGAGTTTCCTGGCATCAGCCCCGGTCAGCTTCCGGCCGACTACCACGCTGCGAAGGGCACCGAGCCCTATGGGGGGGGCCCGGCGGAGGCGATCGACTACTCGCTTGCGATTCTGCTGGAGGTCGCCGTGGGCGAGTCACAGCCGCTCCTGTTCGACGCGTCGACGATCTTCGCGGAGCGCTGGCCACAGGGGGACGATGGGTTTTCCGAGCAGCCGCAGCAGAGCCCAACCTGGCAGCGGGCCTTCAAGGCGTTTCAGCGCGGGGAGAGCCTGGCCCTGCCGTTCTACGCAGGGCGTGCGACCGACCCGGACAAGCAGGCGCGCCTGGCCGAGGCGTATCGTAGCTATCGCGAAGGGGGGCTGGCCGCGGAGGACCTCCCGGACCTTTCAGACATCTATCCGGATGATCCGCTAACACGGGCGGAAATCGGTTTGCAGACCGTGCCCGGGGCATCGCCGGCCGAGGCCCTGATCCAGGCCTGCGGAAGCTGTCACAATGACGTCCTGGACCAGAGCATTTCGCGGGCGCGTTTCAGTATTGCCCTCGATCGTATGGACGACGCGGACCGTGCGCGCGTGATCGATCGCATCAAGCGTGCGACGCACGAGCGGGGTGTGATGCCGCCGCCCGAGGCGCGGCAGCTGGACGACCAGGCACGGGCTGCGCTGATCGAATACCTGCGACAGCCCGAACGTCCGACTGCCGAAAACGCCCTGCTCAACCGAGCAGCCGAGCTTGGCATGGCCGGCGCGGTACAGGCCGCGCCTTGAGTGCTTCGACGAAGGGCGCGGGCCCCGGGCAGTGGCGCTTTGCGACGTACAACATTCTGACGGGAGGTCTCGATGCGGATGGTGGCGAGCGCTTCGACGCGCTTCTGCGCGTTCTGACCGGTCTGCGTCCCGATCTGTTGGTTCTCAATGAGTGCAATGGCTTCGACACGTCCGGTGGCGCGCGCTTGCAGCGGCTGGCGCACGAACTCGGCATGACTGCTCGCCTGGCTACGGCTGCAAGCGGCTACCACGTCGCGCTCTTCTTTCGTCGCGCGCAGCTGCGCTCGTGGCAGGCCTTTGACGCGGGCTTCTGCCATGCGGCCATTCGCGCAGAGTTTGACATCGCGGGCGGGAGCGTCCATGTCGTTGGCGCCCATCTCGACCCGTTCTCTGCCGAGAGCCGCCTCCAGGAGGTGCGCCTGCTGCTCGCGTCCATGGCGGAGCGGTCGCCGGTCGTCCTCATGGGAGATCTCAACGCCATCAGTCCTGCGGATGCCGAGCGCCACGATCCCGCCACCTGGCCTGAGCGCTATCGCGACCGGCACGCGGCCCATGGCGGGGCTCCAGACACGCGCGCGATCGCGGCGCTTGAAGCCGCCGGTCTGGTGGATTTGGCCGCAGCAGCTGCCGTGGGGAGCCCGGCGGCGACCCGTCCGACGCGCCTCTACCACAAACGCGATGTTCCCCGCCAACGCCTCGACTACATCTTTGCATCCTCAGACCTGGCGGGATTGACGTCGCGCGTCCGGGTCGTCGATGATGGTCACGCACAGTTGGCATCGGACCACTTGCCGGTCTTCGCGGACATCGCGCTGGACGCGCGGCAGCCGCCCGGTTGGCATGTTGCGTCTGCGTAACGGAGGAAACGTGTTCGGAGCAAAAGGGGTCAAAGCCGGCGACCAAGTCCCAGACCTGACGCTCAGCGACCAGCGCGGCCAGTCCGTCTCCCTTGCGAGCTTTCGAGGCAAGCCCCTGGTGGTCTACTTCTATCCCAAGGATGAAACGCCGCTGTGTACGGCCGAGGCGTGTGGGTTCCGCGACCAATACGAGGACTTCACCGCTGCCGGAGCGGAGGTGGTTGGCATCAGCTCGGATGACGAAAGCTCCCATCGAGCGTTCGCCCAACGACACAAGCTTCCGTTCGTGCTGCTCACTGACAAGGACGAACAGGCCCGG
The DNA here is from genome assembly GCA_028817905.1 of Myxococcales bacterium. Lineage (GTDB taxonomy): Bacteria > Myxococcota_A > Polyangia > Polyangiales > JAFGIB01 > JAPPOR01. Next base: position 71 of record JAPPOR010000601.1, on the reverse strand, counting down.
CGAGCATTTGGTGTGCCCAAGTCGCTCGGCATCATGCCGGGCCGCGTGACCTACGTGATCGACCCGACGGG
>JAPPOR010000849.1 GCA_028817905.1 Myxococcales bacterium | reverse complement strand
GGGCGCCGAGGTGCTCGCCCGGCGACGGCCGAGACAACCGTGATACCATCACCCCGATGGCGTGGCTTCCGGGGTTGTTCGTGCTGTCACTGACAGCTCGGCTCTATGTTCGGCGCAACAGCCTCCGGGATGCGCTCATAGAGGCGAGCCTGCTGTCCGGAGCCACGCTCACCGTCTTGACCGAAGTGCTTTCGGTCTGCGGGTGTCTGACGCGCGCCGCCCTGGTGGCGGCCTGGTCGGGCCTTTCGCTATGTGCGCTGGTGGCCACCGTACGAACCGCGCGTCGACAGGGCGCTCGCGACCGCGCTCGAGCACTCCGGATGGCGGTCCGACAGGCGTCGCCCACCCTGCGACTCATGGTCGCCCTTCCGACCGTGACTTTCGTCGTACTGGTTCTGATCGCACTATTGGCCGCCCCCAATACGTTCGACTCCATGACCTATCACATGGGGCGCATCCCGCACTGGATCCAACGCCACAGTGTGGCGTTCTACCCCACGCCCATTACCCGCCAAAATGAAATGATGCCGTTCGCGGAGTTCGTAATCCTGCATCTACAACTGCTGGCGGGCTCGGATCGTCTGGCGAACCTGGTACAAACCTACTCCTTTGGCCTTTCGGCCGTGCTGGCCAGCTCGATCGCGGGCGAGCTACGCGCAACCCCATACGCGCAGGCGCTTGCTGCCATGGTCGCGGCCAGCGTACCCATGGCCGTCCTGCAGGGAGCCGGCACCCAGAACGACGTGGTCGCCGGGTGCCTGTGCCTGGCGTTCGCCCTGTACCTACTACGCATGCTGGCAGCTGGCGGTGCCCGCCATGGGTTCTACGCCGGCCTGGCGCTGGGGCTTGCCCTGCTCACGAAGGGAACTTCGTACGTCTATTGCGCCGCTCTTGGAGTGTGCCTGAGCCTACCCGCGCTACTGACCGGCCCGCGCACCCCGAGGCGGGTGCTGTCGACGGGTCGCGTGCTCGTGGTGGTCTTGGCCCTCGCGCTGCTGCTCAACCTCGGTCATCTGACCCGGAACTACACCTCCCATGGCGCGCCCTTACCCTCTGGCGGCGCAACGCGCACCGCCGAGATCACGGCCAGCGGCCTGTGGGCCAACGTGGTCCGCAACGGGGTCATGCATATGGGGCTGCCCTCCGAGGGCGCGCGCCAAGCGACCATCTCCGCGGTCGAGCGCCTCCTGGGAGACACCGCCAACCATCCGGACACCACGTTTCCCAACACACGCTTTGACATCTACTTCTCATCCCACGAGGACGCGACCGGTAACCCCATCCACTTGATGCTGGCCATGATCGCACTCTTGTGGATGGGGGGACGTCGTGGCAGTTCCCGGCAAGAAAGGACCTACGCAATTGCGGTCGGCATGGGGGCGATCTTGTTTTGCCTGCTGCTTCGATGGCAACCATGGGGGACCCGCCTGCACACCCCATGGTTCCTACTGGTGGCGCCGCCGATCGCCCACATGCTCGCCCGAGGGGCTCAGCGTTGGCGGCGGGGCGCAGGGGTCCTTGCCACCCTGCTGTTTCTGTACTCCTTCCCGTACCTGGTGGCCGGCAAGCCCAGGTCCCTCGTGCCTCGGGTCGGACGCTCGGTGCTCACGACCCCGCGTGTGCACCAGTACTTCAACAACGACCCCGACCTGCAGGCTCCCTACACCTCCGCAGTGGCCGCGGCGCACGCAGTGGGGGCCCAGACATGGGGGCTCGTGCTAGCGGGCAACGACTGGGAGTACCCCCTGTGGGCGTTGGCTGGCAATGAAGCCGCCGACCGCGCCCCCCATATCCGGCACATCTCCCCTGACCAGCTGACGTCGCCGCAATCCACCGACGCGACGTTCGAGGCTCCCCCACCTGTTGTCATCACGACCCGCCGGGACGTTTTCCTTCCTGAACACACCTACGCGCTCGCCTTCAGCCATCCGCGCATCCGCGTGTTCCGACGTCACACAGCCGACGACTAGCTAGGATGGTCATGGTGTACCTTGGGGCTGCCAACCGCGACGCCGC
>JAPPOR010000121.1 GCA_028817905.1 Myxococcales bacterium | reverse complement strand
CGCTGGGCGCGGCCTGGCCGCCCCAGCATCGAGCCCCCCCCGCCCTGCGTCGGGGGCCACCCCCGACCGCCCCGGCTCCGACGAGGTGCCGCGGCTGGAAACGGGTGCCCCGTCTCGGCCGGGCCCAGGCGGCGCGGCGGGACGGGGGGCCGAGGCCCTGAAGGCGGCGTCCGAGGCCATGCCCCCATCGCCGGGCCTGTCCCTCGCCTCCCTCCTCGCCGTCGCCTCACACTGCGCTTTGTCCGGGCAAGCGGTCCCGTGCTGCGAGCTTCCCCCGCAGCCCACCACGACGAGCACTGACCACACGGCGGCGACGGTCGTGCGTGCCTGTGACATGGAATCATGCTTGGGTGCTTCGGGGCGTCACGCCAGCTCAATTGCGGGCCAACCGCAGGTCGCCAGGCGCGCGCGAGCCCTGCCGACATGGGGTACAAGGGCGCCGCCCGACGGTTTCGCCGCCATTTCGAACCAGGGTCCCGCCTGTTACCAACGAGCCCACAAGTTTCTCTAATGTTTCGGGCCCTTAACAAGCACTTCGGAATGGCTCGTAGGCGTTGACCAACCTGGGGGCGTGCGTAGCTTGGCCTGGCAAAACGGCGATTTGCCGCATGCGGGGCGATGCCTCGCACCCAACACCCGCGCACCTATGAAAGGGGTCAATACGAAGATGCCTGAAGTCCCGGCTGGTCTCCACGTCGTGGTTGTTGGCAATGGCATGGTGGGCCACAAGCTCTGCGAGACATTGCGTGGGCGAGATCCCGACAAGCGGATTGCCATCACCGTCTTTGGCGAGGAGCCACGACCTGCCTACGACCGCGTTCAGCTAACCCAGTACTTCACAGCCGCCTCCGCCGACGAGCTGCTACTCGCCGACCGGGACTGGTACCGGGACCAGCAAATCGATCTTCGCCTCGGGCAACGGATCACCGCCCTCGATCGGGCGACCAAGACGGTCCACACGGGCGCTGGCGAACGGCTTGGATACGACAAGCTGGTCCTGTGCACGGGTTCGGCCGCCTTCGTGCCGCCCCTGCCGGGTGTCGATAAGCAGGGCGTGTTCGTCTATCGGACGATCGAAGACCTCGACGCCATCAAGGCATACGCCAAACATGCGAAGCGTTGTGCAGTCCTGGGAGGAGGACTGCTCGGCCTTGAGGCGGCGCGCGCGGTCCAGGCATGCGGCCTCGAAACGCACGTCGTGGAAATGGCTCCGCGCCTGATGCCGCGCCAGCTCGACGATATCGGCGGGCGCCTGCTCAAACGCTCCATCCTGGCCCTGGACGTGGGGGTCCACCTCGGCAAGATGACACGAAAAGTCGTCGGAACAGATCGCGTCGAAGGACTGGTTTTCGACAGCGATGACGTGCTCGACGTCGACATGCTCGTGATCTCGGCAGGCATCAAGCCGCGCGATGAACTCGCACGCGCTGCCGGGCTGGAGGTGGGGCCGCGAGGCGGTGTGGTGGTGGACGACCACCTGCGTACCTCGGATGAGCACGTCTTCGCCGTGGGTGAGGTCGCGCTTCACAAAGACACGATCTATGGCTTGGTCGCCCCCGGGTACGAGATGGCAACCGCGGTCGCCGATTCCTTGACGGGCGGCGAGGGACGGTTCGAAGGCGCGGATCTGTCGGCCAAGCTCAAGTTGATGGGAGTCGATGTCGCGAGCTTTGGCAACCCGTTCGCGGACGGCGACGAGCTGCACACCGTCGCCTACCAGGACTTCGTCAAGGGGATCTACAAGAAGCTGATCGTAAGCGAAGACGGCAAGCAGCTGGTTGGCGGCATGCTGGTCGGCGATGCCAGCGAGTATGGCCAGCTGGTGCACTATGCCCGCTCGGGGGACCCGTTGCCCGGCTCGCCGGAGAGCCTGATCGGCATCGGCGAAGCGCCTACCGCCGGTGGCGTGGCGGCCCTGCCGGATGCTGCCCAGATCTGTTCCTGCAACAACGTTGCCAAAGGGGACATCTGCAGCGCCGTCAGGAACGGCAACGGCACCCTGGCTGCTCTCAAGGCGTGCACCAATGCCGGCACCGGCTGCGGAGGTTGTGTCCCGCAGGTCACCGACCTGCTCCACGCCGAGCTAGCCGCCATGGGACAAGCGGTGAAGCCCCGTCTGTGCGAGCACTTTGACTACACCCGGCAAGAGCTATTCGACATCATCAGCATCCGGGGGATCACACGCTTCAGTGACCTGATCAGTGAGTACGGCGATGGCACCGGTTGCGAGATATGCAAGCCGACCGCGGCTTCGATCTTTGCCAGCGTGCACAACGACATGATTCTCGAGCAGCACAGCACACTGCAGGACACGAACGACCGCTTCCTCGCAAACATCCAGCGCACGGGCTTGTACTCGGTGATCCCACGCGTACCGGGTGGCGAGATCACGCCGGAAAAGTTGATTCGGCTAGGTGAAATCGCAAAGAAGTTTGGCCTATATACAAAGATCACCGGAGGCCAACGCATCGACCTGTTCGGCGCCCGTGTCAACGAACTGCCCGACATATGGGAAGAGCTCGTGGAGGCGGGCTTCGAGAGCGGTCACGCCTACGCAAAGGGGGTACGCACCGTCAAGAGCTGCGTCGGTTCAACTTGGTGCCGCTATGGTGTCCAGGATTCCGTGGGCATGGCGATTCGCATCGAGGAGCGCTACAAGGGCATGCGCGCGCCGCACAAGCTCAAGAGCGCAGTGAGTGGCTGTGTGCGCGAATGCGCCGAAGCGCAAAGCAAAGACTTCGGCATCATCGCCACGGACAAGGGCTGGAACCTGTATGTGTGCGGCAACGGCGGTGCCAAACCACGGCACGCGGACTTGCTGGCGTCGGATCTCGACGAGCAAACCCTGATCCAGTACATCGACAGGTTCCTGATGTACTACATCAAGACCGCCGACAAGCTGACTCGTACGTCTGTTTGGGTGGAAAAGCTCGAGGGTGGCATCGATCACGTCCGCTCCGTGGTCGTAGACGACAGCCTGGGCCTGGGCAAAGAACTGGAGCAGATGGCGACCCACTTGATCGAGACGTACCAATGCGAGTGGCGGTCGGTCGTCGAAAACCCCGAGCTGCGCGCGCGCTTCCGACACTTCGCCAACAGCGAGGACGGCGACGAGACGGTCGTACACATCGAAGAACGCCGACAGCGGCGGCCACGGGATTGGCAGAAGGAATCCCCGCTGCAGTTCACCGGCAAGCTGCACCTTCCTGTCATGCAGACCGAATGGGTCTATGCAGGCAAGACAAGCGACTTTCCCAAGGATGGCGGGGCAAATATTCAGTACGGAGACTCACAAATCGCGATCTTCAACGTCGCCTCCCGAGGTCGCTGGTACGCCACCCAAAACATGTGCCCTCACAAGGAAGACATGGTGCTTTCACGCGGCATTGTGGGGGACTGCGGAGGCGCCCCGAAGGTTGCCTGCCCACTGCATAAGAAGGCCTTTTCCCTCGAAGATGGTCGCTGTCTCACCGGCGAGAACTTCGAGATCCACACGTTTCCGGTCAAGGTCGAAGGCGACGGCGTCTATGTTGAGCTTCCTCCGGCGCAGGAGCTGGCGCGGGCGATCGGGCCGACGCGCGCTCCCGGACAGGTGGACGCCGCCGAGTAGTGTGAGCGCACCCATGTCATCCGGGGAACCGCCCGGGTGAATCATCACAAATGACACCTTCCGGCTGGCACCCGGCGGTCTACCGCTTGTAACGACCGCGAAAAGGGGTTAACCACGGCCCCGCCATGGCTGCAGCCCATCTCACCACTCGCCCCAAATGGAGACCGGTCGTGGAGCGCACGTGGGAGGGGCGGTTCAGGGCCTTCGCCCGCCGCGAGCGGGGGGCTTGGACCCCTGAAGCAGCCGATGGATTGCCGGAGGAAGGTCGATGAGCGCCACGGTATTCGTAGCGAAGGAAAGCTCTCCAGGTGAGACCCGCGTTGCCGCCACACCGGAAACGATCAAGCGCCTGATCAAGGACGGTCTCAAGGTTGCGGTAGAGCCTGGGCTCGGCGAGGGGGCGCACATCTCGGACGACGCATATCGCGACGCCGGCGCAACCCTGGTCGCGGATGTCAAGGCTGCATGGGAAGCCGCAGATGTGGTGCTGAAGGTCGACGCCCCACGGGACAATCCGGTGGTCAACGGCCACGAGGCCAGCCTGCTCAAGCAGGGCGCCGTGCTCGTCTGCCACGTGTGGGCGCACAAGTCACTTCCCCTCGTCAAGCGACTGGTGGATGGCAAGGTCTCATGCCTCGCCATGGAGCTGATTCCCCGCATCAGCCGGGCGCAGGTGATGGACTCGCTCTCCTCGCAAGCCAACATCGCGGGCTACAAGGCGGTCTTGCTCGGAGCCGCCAAACTGGACAAGTACTTCCCACTCCTGATGACCGCCGCCGGTACCATCCAACCAGCCCGCGTAGTCATCATGGGAGCCGGGGTGGCAGGACTCCAGGCCATCGCGACCGCCCGCAGGCTTGGCGCGGTCGTCGAGGTCTCCGACATCCGACCTGCGGTCAAGGAACAGGTCGAGTCACTGGGCGCAAAGTTCATCGACCTCCCCGAACTCGAAGGCGGCGAGGGCGAAGGAGGCTATGCCAAGGAAGTGACTCCAGAGTTCCTGAAGAAGCAGCAGGAGATCGTGAGAAAGCGGGTAGTTGCAGCCGACGTCGTCATCACGACCGCGCAGGTTCCCGGACGACCGGCGCCCAGGCTGGTTACCGAAGACATGGTAAGGGACATGCGTACTGGGGCGGTCATCGTCGACCTGGCAGCGGACTCCGGAGGTAACTGCGAATGCACCGAGTCGGGACAGGAGGTCGTCAAGCACGGCGTGACGATTCTCGGCTACTCCGATCTACCGGCCTCGCTGTCCCAGGACGCCAGCGCGCTGTATGCGCGCAATGTCCTGGCGTTGATCGGTTTGTTCAACAAATCCGGAGAGCTCCAACTCGATCTCGAAGACGAGGTGATCGAGGGAGCCCTGCTGACACACGCAGGTGAAGTTCGCCACGCCCCAACCCGAGACGCCCTCGCTGCAGGAGCCTGAATATGGATCCATTGTTGATCGGCATTTACGTCCTGGTGCTCGCGTCCTTTGTCGGCTTCGAAGTCATCACCAAGGTGCCGCCGACCCTTCACACGCCTCTCATGAGCGGTGCCAACGCCATTAGCGGCATCACGATCGTCGGCGCGCTAGCCACAGCGACCACGGCCAATCCGACGCTCAGCAATATCTTGGGAGGCGCCGCCGTGTTCTTCGCAACCATCAACGTGGTGGGCGGATTCATGGTCACCGACCGCATGCTCAAGATGTTCGGAAGGAAGAAATGAGCTGGCTCGCCGACAACTTCAGCGCCCTGCTGTATCTCATCTCGGCCGTAATGTTCATTTTCGGCCTCAAGCGGTTAGGCCGTGTACGCACCGCGCGAGGGGGAAACCAGGTGGCCGCCAGCGCGATGCTGCTCGCAATCGTAGCCACGCTGCTCGACCTTGAGATCGTCGACTACCGGTGGATCGTCGGCGGCATGGTTCTTGGAGGCCTGGTCGGGGCCGTCGCCGCAACCAAGGTCGCTATGACCGCCATGCCGGAGATGGTCGCGATTTTCAACGGCTTTGGAGGTGCCGCGTCCGTACTGGTGGCCCTGGCGGTAGTGTGGCAGGAGGTCATCGAGCGCGAGGTTGTTGGCGCACCCCTGGAAGTACTAGGTGGAACGGCCGCCGTCACGATCGGCCTGTCGATCTTGATCGGGGCCGTCACGCTCAGCGGCTCGCTGATCGCCTACCTCAAGCTGCAGGGCAAGTTGAAACGTGGGCAACCCATCATGCTGCCGGGTCGCCATCTCATCAACTTGGCCCTAGGTCTTGGAGCGCTCGTGTTCGCCGCCCAGTTTGTCGGTGCGAGCGCCGCAGGAGAAGCCCAGACTTCGACCCTCTCCCTGGCAGGACTCAGCCTGGCGCTTGGCATACTCCTGGTGATACCGATCGGAGGCGCCGACATGCCCGTGGTGGTGTCGCTGCTGAACTCCTATTCCGGCATGGCTGCGAGTGCCACCGGGTTCGTGCTGGGCAACAACTTGCTGATCATCAGCGGCGCCCTGGTAGGGGCATCGGGGCTGATCCTGACGCAGATCATGTGCGTCGCCATGAATCGCTCCCTCCTGAACGTGCTGGTTGGCGGCTTCGGGGAAACCGACAGTGGCGGTGGAGGAGGCGCAGACGAGTATACTTCAGTGAAGTCCTGTGGCGCCGAAGAGGCTGCCATGATGCTAGAGACCGCGGAAAGCTGCATCATCGTTCCGGGGTACGGCCTGGCAGTCGCGCAAGCCCAACATATCGTGCGCGAAATGGCCGACTTGCTGATCGGCCGCGGCACCAAGGTCACCTACGCGATTCACCCAGTTGCGGGGCGCATGCCGGGGCACATGAACGTGTTGCTGGCAGAAGCCGACGTCCCCTATGAGCAGCTCGTCGAGATGGACGCGATCAATCCCGAGTTCAAGACCACCGACGTGGTCATCGTGCTGGGAGCCAACGACGTCGTGAACCCGGCGGCCATAGATGACAAGGCCAGCCCCATCTACGGCATGCCGATCCTGAACGCCCACGAAGCGCGGAGCGTGTTCGTCGTGAAGCGCAGTCTGAGCCCCGGCTATGCGGGCATTAAGAACGGCCTCTTCGAGCTCGACAATACGACGATGATCTTCGGCGATGCCAAGAAGGTGATCCAAGCCGTCGCCAACGAACTCAAGGAACTGAGCTAGCCCGCATCCATCACCAAATCACGCGCCCTCGCACAACCGCTCGACTCCGCAGCGCTTTCGTTTCAGTCGAAAATACAGCGAGTATTCCCTCCTTCACCGAACCCCTGCGAAGCCGATCACTTGCACAAGCATCACGTGCCTTGGTGATGGATGCGGGCTAGGCGTCGTCGTCCTCGAATCGAGGCGGGACGACAAGGGGTTGGGTCGCGGCGCGCGACGGAGGCCGGCGGCGGACTGCGGAGGTACCCGACCCCATGTCCAAGGTACCCTCAGAGAGCGTCGATACGCGTGGGCCCGGGCGCATGGAGGGAATCTGAGTGGTCTCATCGGCCAGTTCCACCCGGTTGCGGCCGTTTGCCTTGGCGCGGTAGAGCGCCGCGTCGGCCGCCGCCACAACAGCGGAGGCCTGGCGGAACGCCGAACCGTCTGTATGGGCGACGCCGACGCTCACCGTGATCGACAGGGTTCCACTCATGTAGGCTATCGCCAAACCGCCCAGATAGACTCGGATGCGCTCCGCGAACGCCAACCCGCCGTTGGGGTCGATGCCTCGCGCAAGAATGATGAACTCTTCACCCCCGTAGCGCGCCACTAGGTCTTCCGCGCGCACGATTTTCTCCAGACCCCGGGCGACGTGCCTGAGCACCTCGTCACCCGCGGCATGTCCGTGGGTGTCATTGATGAACTTGAAGTGGTCCACGTCGACCATCAGAACGCACAGATCGTGCTCGTGCCGCTTCGCGTAGGCGAACTCTGAGCGCAGGCGCTCGTCCAGGTAGCGACGGTTGTACAGGCGCGTAAGTGGATCGCGCACGGTCATCTCGTAGAGACGCTCGGCGGCCTCCTGCTCTAGACGGTCCTGAAGCGAAAAGCGCAGCACGGTGCCCTGGCCCATCTGAATGCGATCGCCGTCGGCCAACTCGTGGGCGTGGCGCACTGCCTCAGCATTGACGAAGGTACCGTTGGTGCTTCCCAGGTCGCGCAAGAACGTCCCATGGACCGTGCGGTTGACGCTTGCATGCCGGCGCGACAGGCCAGCGTCCCCCAAAATGATGTCGGCGCTATCGTCGCGCCCGATGACGTGTTCGGAGCGGTCGAGGCGGTGGACCGTCCCGGCCTCCGAGCCGGACAGAACGGTGAGAATGGCCTGGAGGTCCTGCCCCTCGTCCTCCGCAGGGTCGAACTTCGTCACCAAGGTGGTATCAGTGCGCTCTCCCGCGCGCTCCTCTGCCCCGGGGACGGCGGACGGACTTCCAGGGCGCGAGCTCGAGGGCATCCCTCATATAATGATCCGCCGCACTCAGAATATTAAGTATTCTGAGTAACAAAAATGAAATAAACCACCCCGAGGACCTACATCACATACATCGCGCACACGAACGTCTTAGAGATTTCACCCATTCGCGAGCGCCCCGCGCAAGAACACGTGGTGTCGAGGACCAAGCGAAGGGCATCGCGCGCCTTGTGAAATGCTCCGCATCCAAGCGAGCCAACGCGATCAACCTCGGCTCAAACGTCCAACGAAGCACTCGCTGGCTCAAGGTCGCCAAGCTAAAAGTGCTGAGTGACGCTGGCAGATAGAATGCTCAGATTGTAGTAGCCGGTGCCCGCGTTCGCGAAGAACGGCCCAGGCTCAGGCCGGCTCTCCGACTCGTAAGAGACCTCGTAGCGGGCGATCCCGTCGGCACCGGGACGCGGTCCCATGGCCGGGTCGTTCGGGTCAGCGACGAAGCCATACTCCGCCGTCCGGGCCCAGCCCGGCAAACGCTGACCGTCTTCTTCATTGAAGCCCAGGTCGATGTCCCGCAGCAGAAATAGCGCGTAGGCAAACGAAATGTCCGTCTTTTCAGCTACTCGGATGGTGAACCCCGCATGGGCACCGATGCGCTCTTGATCCGGCAAGGTGGGATCGAAAAACTCGGGGTCGATCCCATCCGTTTCGTAGGAGACCCCAGCCCGCAGCGCGAACAGACCCGGAAAGAGGTTGTAGTCGGCACCGACCCGCACCGAATACTGATCCTGGCCACCAAGGACCCGCCGGTTGCGAAACCGGGCGCCCGGAACGCACATCGGTGGCACCGCATTTGGGTCGATGTACTGGGTGCAGCGCCCGAAGGGAAAAAGGGCCTGACTGGGCGAACCGTCCGGTTGAATGGAACCGAGTGACACCTCGGAGCCAACCTGCTCAAAGTCCGTGAAGTCGCGCACGCTGTTGAAATAGTAGACGCCGTTGACCTCGATATCCCACCGTTCGGTGGCCATGTGGTCCTCGACCACCCCGTCTGCCGCTTCGTGCGCCTTGGCCCAATCGGTGGGGCGCGGCTTGAGCCGATCCGCGAACCGCAGGCCCACCGACAACTGCGGAGACCAGATTGGCGGTGCACTGATCACCCCCGGCTGATTGTGACTGGTGTACGGCGTCGGTGTGAGGTCGAACGTCTGGACGGGTCCGTCACCAACCTGGTAGCGGAACGGTCGGTCGAGGCCCCAGGGCCCGGACACCAGGTCGAGCTTGGCGTTGGTCTGAATCCGCTCGGACCACTTGAATCCCACCGCCAGGTCCAGGGCGTCGAAGGGGACCAGATGGAGCGAGCCGATGAAGCCAGGAATGAAGAGGTCACGCCCAAAGGCGTCGGTCCGTACGTCGGTCGCCGGGTTGAGGCTTCTGCCACTTCGCCCCCAGGCGCGGGTGTTGAACGCCACGAGCTGCCACTGGAAGGCCGCCCCTAGACGCAACCAGGACACGGGGCGCCAACCGATGCCACCCATGAGCGAAAAGTAGGTGGTGACACGGTTGCTGCCCGCGGTGAAGAAGCGGGTATGCGCCGGGCGCTTGCCGCGTGGGGTATCAACGGTGCCGTCCGCGTTGCCAAACTGCGCCAAGGCCATCGTATCGGGGGGAAAGAAACCTAGCCCCACCCCGAGATCGTGGGCGAGTTTGACGGCCAACGCGACACTCGGGAGGAAGGTGTTCGGCCCCTGGTAGCAGACCTCGTCAAAGCGCTCTTCGCCGTAGGCGGGGACACGTTCACCGGTGTCAGCGTCGGTGGTCGCGGCTGTGACCTCGCCAGCCTCATTGGTCTCGTCGCGCGATTGGAGCAAGATCGGGCCGTCACCCAGGTCGATGACCGAGTTCGGTTCAGTTCGCCATGCATTGACCCCAATCGGATTGAAGCAGGAGTCCTGCAACAGAAGGTGGGAGTGGATCATCGCCTGGTCGTCCCAGAGGTCGGCCAACAGCGCCGGGTTTCGCAGCATCACGGTGGGGTCGTCGGCGCGGGTAAACCCCGTAC
>JAPPOR010000767.1 GCA_028817905.1 Myxococcales bacterium | reverse complement strand
CGGGGTTGCTCGGGTCGCACCTGTTCTTCGGCGCACTCATCCTATTCTGCCAGGTCGCGACTCTGGTGCTCAAAAGGAACGACCAGGGGCGAGCAGGGCTTGCCGAGCCCTAGAAACACCAGGCGTATTCCCGTCGGTGGCCGAAAGCGCTGTGAAGCCGAGCTCATGCGCGATCCGACGCAGAGTTCATGAATAATCCGGGCTAGGCTATGCCTTGCGATGTTCCGTTCGTCCGCGGTTCCAAGAAGGCTCCCCTGCTTCCGCTCCCCCGCACGGGGCGCCTCGGTGATCGGATGGGCCGCGGTCGCTATCTGGCTGGGATGCACAGATGCGAGCAGTGACATGGAGGGCGAGCGCTTCGTGTGGAACGTACCGGACGGGGTGTCGGAACCCGACGTTCCTGCCGACAACCCCATGTCGGAAGCCAAGGTCCAGCTCGGCCGGCACCTGTTCTACGATGAGCGCTTGAGCGGCAATCAGACCCAGGCATGTGGCAGCTGCCACCAGCAGGCACTGGCGTTCACAGATGGACTTGCACTAGCAGTCGGGTCCACGGGGCAGCTCCACACGCGCGGTACCATGAGCCTGGCCAACGTCGCATACGCCGAGTCCCTGACCTGGGCCAACCCGGTGCTCTTGAACTTGGAGCGGCACGCCCTTGTGCCGCTCTTTGGCGAACGCCCCGTCGAGCTGGGTCTGTCGGGTCAAGACAAGCAACTCGTCAACCGCATGGCCATGCACCCAGACTATCCGACCATGTTTGAAGCAGCTTTTCCCGAGCGCGGCGGTGAGATCTCGATCGCAACCATAACGAGAGCACTGGCGGCATTTCAACGCACTGTCCTGTCCACCAATTCCGCCTACGACCGCCATCTGCAAGGGATTCCCGGCGCCCTATCCGAGACAGCCCAGCGCGGCATGGAGCTATTCTTCTCCGAACGGCTTCGGTGCGCCCATTGTCACCGGGGATTCTTCTTTAGCGATGCGACGGGCGACCCCACGACCGACGTCGAGCGTGAGCCGAGCGCGACCCCCGATGGGCGTCCGTTCCACAACACCGGGCTGTACAACCTCGGCGCACGGGGTGGCTACCCCGAGGGCAACGCCGGCCTCTATGCCTTCACCGGTGACCCAAAGGACATCGGGCGCTTCAAGACTCCGACCCTGCGCAACATCGCCGTGACGGCGCCCTACATGCACGACGGAAGCATCGAAGCCCTGGAAGGTGTGGTCTCGCACTACGCGGCAGGAGGCCGGACCATCCTAGACGGCCCCCATGCTGGCGTCGGCCACTTGAACCCCAATAAGAGCGAGCTCGTCAGTGGCTTCGAGATCACGCCCGAGGAAACGCGTGACCTGATCGCCTTTCTGCGTTCCCTCACGGACGAAGACCTGCTGACCGACCCACAGCTAGCCGCCCCCCGGTGAGCGCTAGCCCGGGTCGGGAGTTGTGGGACGGCCCGAGCCGACCCGCGGGACGCCATAATGCTTCGAGAAGCCATCCTCGACGGCCATCACGATTTCGCGAACGTTGAAGTAGTGCCCCCAGAATGGGGTCTCGCGGAGGTCCTCGACGAGGGCTCGGTAGGCCCCCTCCGAGTTCACCTCCCACATCAACACATCGCTGACCCGCGCATTGTAGGCCTCCGCGTCGAAATAGCGTAGTCGCACCTCCGGGTGGCGTCGCAACACGGTACCGAGCGTCTTGCGGGTCGTTGCATTGCGCTCGGCAGGGGTCATGGCAAGCCAGGCCGGCGTGGCCATCACGAGAAAGAATACGACCTTCGTCATCAAGCGTCTCCTGGGTTCGAGATGGACACACCATGAACTCACCGAAACATGATGTCGAATGCATCTGAATCACTATATAGTTGCGTTTTATGCAACATTTGGACTTCAACCTGCTCAGGACGCTGGACGCGCTGATTGCGACGGGCAGCGTCCTTGGGGCCGCCGAGCGGCTCGGAATCACCGGATCCGCTGCGAGCCGGGCCCTCGCACGCATTCGGGAAGCCACCGGGGACCCCATCCTCGCGCGCGCAGGACGTGGCATGGTGAAGACGCCCCACGCGCTGGCGATCGCCGGACGTGTGCGTGCCACGCTCCAGGACGTGGAGGGTCTACTCGGCAAGCACGAAGCCAGCATGCCGTCCGATCTGGAGCGGGTGTTCTGCGTCCGAGCCGACGACGCGATCACGGCCATCCTAGGCGCTGCGATGATTCAACGCCTAGCCGCTCGGGCACCTCTGTCTACCCTCGTGTTCCGGGCCGAGGGCTCCGAGGAGGTTAGCGAGCTACGCGACGGCCGCGTCGACGTCGACCTGGGTGTCCAGGACGCGCTCGGCCCGGAGATCCGCGTGCGCAAGCTGTTTGACGATCAGCGCGTCGTCCTGCGACGGAAGGGAGGGACGCATCGCCGCCTGACCCTGCGTCGCTTTGCCGAATCAGAACACGTCGACGTATCCCGACGGGGTCGATGCCGCGGTCCGGTTGACGCGTTGCTCGCAGACCATGGACTCGCGCGGCACGTGCGGGCGGTGGTGCCGAATCAGCTGGCCGCTGCGGTCTTGGTGGCCCAATGCAGCGCTATAAGCCTCGTCTCACGGCGCTTCGCGACTGCGATCTGCACACAGCTGCCACTCGAATACCTGGCCGCCCCATCGGGACTGCAGACCGCCCGCATCGACATGGCCTGGCACCCGCGCTTCGACGCGGACCCGGGCCATGTCTGGTTACGACAGCAGATCGTGGCGCTCAGCCAGTCCAACTAGCGACAGGCCGTGCGCGAGCACGCGACCGATCGCGGTGACCATTCAAGGGCCGTCCACGCATATGCCCAGGTGGGTCGCGACGGGTCGCTCGAGAAAGGGCACGCGGGTATGCGAGACGAGGTTGACAACCTCGGGCGCTCCGTCGCGACGGCGGAGCGCCAGCGTAACGGAACCACCACCGTCCAGTTCGATGGCGTGGTCGGCGCCCAGCTCCAACATAAGCGCGGTCAGCTCCGCCAGGGTCAGGCCTTCAGCGAGCCGGTCGATCTTGCCGTCCACCGCGACCGCGAGCAAGGTGCGGTCAGACAGGCCCAGCGCCATGCGCGAATAGGGCCGAGTCGCCGGTGCAGCGACCCGCCGGCCATCACGCACGAGCCAACGTCGGCCTTCGATCGTGCCATCGTACTTGGAGGGCGCCCCGCCGAAAGCCACACGACTGCCCGCGAAGTTCATGCGGGCCCCATGCCAGGCTTGGCCGTGGCGATCGTTGCGGGTCCCATAGCGCCCCAGCACGTCAACCCCATCGCCGACACGCGGATAGTAGTCCCATGGCGCGCTGGAGTGAAACGGGAAGAAGAACGAGGCATTGATCGCTGCCACGCAGCTCGCGCGCTGTTGCCCGAGAAAGGTGCTGGTGGTGGCGGCCGCGTACGGTCGCCCGTCGGCCGGGCGCGCGGCGGTGAGCACCAGGCGCAAGCCCGGGGTGTCCAGGCCAACTTCGAGCACGTGGACGGGATGAGGCCGCGGTCGCGTGAGGAAGAGGCGTCGGTAGAGGACGCCCGGCGCGACCTGCCGGGTCGTGCCCGTGCGGTCATAGGCCAAGGGCAACCCGAGCAACACGCAGGCCCACGACCCCGCAGTGACCGCACCCAGCGCGGCAAGCATCGCGAAAGGCAGCCCAACGCTTCCGAACCGCCGGTGCCGCTGCTTGGCGAGCAGCCACGCGACCGTCCCGGCCGCGCTGGCCACGATCAAACACACCAGCGCAATTTCAGTGCTGGAGCGCACGCGCGTCTACCTTACGGCGCCACCGCGCTGCGCACCAGCCTGCCTTGGCCATGCCGTTGCGCGCTCACCAACCCGGCAGCCGGTGCGACGGGCTCCAGGTCAGGGGGCCGCGCTGCGCATGAAAGGATAGAACTGCGTAAACACAAAGTCCTCCGCGGCGTTCTCCGCATGACAAGCGTTGCACTCGGCCACCGGCTTCGCGACCGCGGTACGTCCGCCGGCACCGAGTCCAAAGTCGTAGTAGCCCCAGATCGCGTCGCCATGAGCCGAACTGTCCTTCACGCTCATCTCAAAAAACAGCTGGTCACCGGGGTACTGACCGTGTTCAGCAGGTGGCGCACCGGAATCCAACGCAAAGCCCATGAGCACCGTCATGGTGCCTTCGGCGAACGTCCCGTGGGCCTGGAAGTAGCGATAGGCCGTCGGTTCCATGAGGGTTACCGTCACCACGTCCACGATGACCCCCGGCCTGACCGGTGCATAGTTCAGATTTACACCGCTTCCCATGAAGACCCATCGCTCGGCATCATTGGGCCGCAAAAGGGCGCCGTCCCCGTCGTACTCCGGCTGTCGAACGGAACCGGGAGCCGGTTGCTCCGCGGAGGGCCCCGGCGACGCGTCGCAGTCACAGGCGACACCCGCGTCCATCCCCATCCCAGGTGGCCCTGACGCATCGGCGGCGGTCGCGCTATCCTCGGGAGACACGGCTTCCAGCGGCCCTGCATCGCCGTATGGCTGGGCGCTGGTCCCCTCGTCCTCGTGAGAAGCGCCAGGTTCTATCAAGACATTGTCGCACTCGCAGGCGGAGCACGGCTCGCACTCGGCTCCCGGCCTGGGCGCAGTCGTGGGACCCGACTCGCAGTCCCGCATTGCATGGGCGCCTTCAGGTGCCTCGGCGGCAGGTTCGGAGGCAGACTCGCCTGTAGACCCCGCAGCCATCGCGCCGGTGGGCGACCCATCTGCCTGACAAGCAAGGAGCGCTAGCGCTGTTATCAATACCCATCTCTTCATCGGTGCGTTCCTCCCCACTGGCGACGTCTCGCAACCTGGTACGACTTGGTCACCTTCCAAGGACGGGGCCCCCGTCTCAAGGACAAAGGCCCCACCATTTCTGCCATCGCCGCCTCGACCGAGAGCTAGCTGGGTGCTGACAAAGTCAGCCCCTGCTCCGTGCCAGGCCGCTTGATACCGTGCTGGTGCCTGTGCTCGTGCCCGATCTGGTCTCTCCATCTCGAGTTGGAAACCGCCGAAGTCGAGGCTAGACCGTTGGGGTTTCAGGGGCCGCCTGATCTGCTACAGAGGCGTGATGGAGAAGAAGACATCGCGCCGGGTTGTCATCCTGCTCGTACCGGGTGTGCTTTCCCTCGATGCGTATGGCCCGTACGAGGCGTTCTGCTATGCCACCGTGCTCAGGGCCCAACGGATACTTGGATTGCCGGAGGACCTCGGGGCGCCGGTTCCCGAGGAGCTGCGCGCATACGACGTCGTGCTGGCCGGATTGCAGGCCGGCCCCGTGCCCGCCATGAGCGGCACACAGCTATTGGCGACCCATGCGATAGGAGAGATACAGGGACCGATCGACACTCTGATCGTGGCCGGTGGGGACCTGCGCATGGCCCAGAAGGAGCTGCTCGAGTCCGATAGGGTCGTCTCGCAGGTTCGGCGCCTTTCGGAGGGGGCCCGCCGGATCGGGGCGACATGTACGGGAACGTTCGTGCTGGCATTGGCCGGCATGCTCGAAGGGCGCCGCGCCACCAGTCACTGGAACGCATGCGATGTCCTGCAGACCATGTTTCCGAAGGTGCACGTCGATCCACATCCGATTCATATTCGAGACGACCGCTTTTACACTTCCGCCGGAGGGACCACCGGAATCGATCTGGCGCTGGCGATGATCTCCGAGGATCACGGGGCCGCACTCGCACACGCCGTGGCCCGTCAGCTGGTGCTCTACGTGCAGCGGCCGGCAGCCCAGGCACAGCTCAGCGTGCCACTCATCTGTCAGCGCGCGGAAACCAGCAGCCTACGCGATCTCCAGGACTGGCTGCTGGACAACCTCACCTCAGACCTGACGATTCCCGCGCTTGCCTCGCGGACCGGCATGAGCGAGCGAAACTTCGCACGCGCCTTCAAGAAGGAGGTAGGGATGACACCCGCTCGCTACGTGGAATCCCTGCGTCTGGAGGCAGCCCTGCGAAAACTTCGGCTGGGGCACGAGGGCATCGAGCAGGTCGCGGCCGACGTTGGGTTTCCCTGTGCCGAAACCTTTCGAAGGGCCTTCGTGCGGCGCTACGGCGAAAGCCCCGCAACCATCCGGGCCGCCTCTGCTACTGAAGCTTGAACTTGGGAACGGTGCACGCGGTTCCCGGTCCCTTTCGCACCCCCGAACGCTTGCAACGATTGCAGGCCGTGGCACCCTGCGAACATGGCTGCAAGGGAGCAACCCGCCACTGAGGCCCTACCCGAAGGCCTGCTCTCCGTCTGGGGGCTTGCCGATGCCACCTGTGAACCGCTCGGCCAAGGCCTGATCAACCAGACCTTCCTGGTAGCGCGCGGTCCCGATCGCTTCGTCCTTCAGCGCCTGCATCCAGTGTTTTCCCCCGAGGTGAACCTGGACATCGAGACCGTCACACGACACCTCGCTGACAAGGGTCTGGTCACCCCGCGACTAGTCCCAACCGCCGACGGCGCCTTGTGGCACACGGACGCAGACGGGACCTGGCGATTGCAGACCTTCATCGACGGAATCACGCTTGCGCGCTGGCCAGGGCCCAAGACGGCCGCCGCCGCGGGGCGCGGCGTGGGCGCCTTTCACGGGGCCCTGCTGGACCTCAACCACACGTTTCACTTCCAGCGGCCCGGCGCCCACGACACACGCAAGCATCTCGCACACCTCGAAGCCACGCTGACAGCACACCCCGGTCATCCCAGCTTCGAGGACACGGCGCCCATCGCCCAGGCCATCCTGGAGCGTGGCCACCAGCTGCCCACCATCGATGACCTCCCACAGCGTATCATTCACGGGGACCTGAAGTGCAGCAACCTGCTGTTGTCGCACGCACACGACCGCGTGCTCGCACTCATCGACCTCGACACCCTCGCCCACGGGACGCTCGCGGTCGAGATGGGCGACGCCCTGCGGAGCTGGTGCAACCCTGACGGCGAAGATGTTACGGGTCCAACGGTGAACGTTGCGATCTTCACCGCAGCGGTCGAGGGCTACGCACAGCTGGCCGCCGGGTTCACAACGCCGGAAGAGCGAGCGGCACTGGTAGCTGGCATGGAGACCCTTTGCCTAGAACTCTCAGCGCGCTTCTGCGCAGACGCCCTTGACGATAGCTACTTTGGCTGGGATGCGGATCGGTTCCCGAGCCGCAGCGCCCACAATCTGGTTCGGGCGCGCGGTCAGTTCGCCCTGGCCACATCCGTGCGCAAGAGGCGCGCGACGCTTGAGAAGGTAGTCCAACGCGCCTTTGCAGCGGCGAAGCAGCCATCGGCTAGCCCGGATCCGTCATGACCTCGACGCGGCCCCGCCTGCTCTTCGACTACACAGCGCTTTGTCCGCGCTTTGTCCGCCCTTTGCCCGCATCCATCACCAAGGCACGTGATGATCGTGCAAGTGATCGGGCTTCGCAGGGCTTTCGGTGAAGGAGCGAATACTCGCCGTATTTTCGCCTGAAGCGAAAGCGCTGCGGAGTCGAGCACTTGTGCGAGGGCGCGTGATTTTGTGATGGATGCGGGCTAACGAGTACGGGAGTACTCCGGTCGGTCCTCGATGGCCCTGTGAAGCCGAATCCCTGCGCGATCCGACGTCGAAGTCATGAAGGATCCGGGTAGGTGCGACTACTGCTGCCCCCAGGCGACCCTGTAGGAGAGTGTAGGCTCAACACCGTACGCGAGTGCACCGATCACAGCGGGGTGCGAACCGCAGCAGCACACCCCTTGCTATCATCGCGGTATGACGGGGATCGGACAGGGCGAGGGGAACCCTCCGCCCGGCCCGCGGTCGAACCTCACCGCCGGGCCCCTGGCGGATGAGCAACTCCTCGCGCGCAAGGATCTCGTCATGCACGAGCGCGCGCGGCGCAGGCGTCGCCACCACCGCGAAACCGTCACGGTCCCCCGCCTGCGGCTACTCGGAAGCGCGGGGCTATTGCTGGGCATTATCGTCCACAACGCCTTGCTGCTCCAAGACATGCACCTGCCTCTGGTCATAGCATTTGCGGGTTTGCAGGCGTTCTACGCCGGGCTCAGCAAGTTCATCCTCGTCCGCTACTACCGCCCCGAAGCCCGCCCAGACCTGAGCACCCTTTTTCTGGCCGGTGACGTGGCCGTGTTTACGCTGGCTATCTACGCGTCCGGTGGAGACCAGAGCTGGATGTTCGCGGTCCTATGCGTGCGGGTCGCCGACCAAATAGGCACTTCACAACGGAGGGCCTTTTCGTTCGCCAATCTCGGCCTGGCCCTGCACACGGGGCTCGTGCTGTACATGGCGTTCATCGAGCGCCGCGGCTTTTCGCTCGGCGCGGAGATGAGCAAAGTCGGACTCGTCTACCTGCTCAACCTGTACCTGTCATTGGCCGCCGGCCCCGGGGAATCGCAACGCAAGCGCGCCAACCGGAACGCCGAACTGGCGCACACCTTGATCGGCGAGCTCAAGCGACGAACCGCCCAGCTGGAGGTGGAACGCGCCCGCGCGCAGGCCGCCAGCGAGGCCAAGAGCGCCTTCCTAGCCAACATCAGCCACGAGATCCGCACGCCCATGGCAGCAGTACTCGGGGCAGCCGAACTGCTGCTGGCAAAGCCCCTGGAGCGCCAGAACAGGGACATGGTGGAAACGATTCTGTCGTCCGGCCGCTCCCTGATGGCGCTCGTCAACGACGTGCTCGATATGTCCAAGGTGGAAGCAGGCAAGCTCACGCTCGAGCTCGACGACCTCGACCTGGATCATGTCTTGCAGAGTGCTCTGAGCCCGATGCGGGTACTCGCAAGCAACAAGGGGCTCGCCCTGAAGCTCGAAACCGATCGCATGCCAACCCGCAAGGTCCGCGGGGACGCCCTGCGCTTGAAACAGGTGCTCGTGAACCTAATCGGCAACGCGATCAAGTTCACTCCCGAGGGTCATGTCACCCTGGCGGTCAGCGTACTGGACGTGAGCCAAGGCCAGAACCGAGTGCGCTTCGCTGTCACGGACACGGGGATCGGTATGACCGCCGAGCAGCTCAGGCGTGTCTTCGATGCATTCCAGCAAGGCGACCCGTCGACGACGCGGAGATTCGGGGGGACGGGCCTCGGCCTGAGTATATGCCAACAGCTCGTCTCCCTCATGGGCGGTGAACTGAAGGTCCGCTCCGAGCCCGGCAGGGGCAGCACCTTCACCTTCACTTTGGAACTCCCCGAAAGCGCCACGGCTAGCCACGCACCACCTGCCATGCCCCACGAGCAGGCCGTGGATCTGCTGAGGAAACGCCGACCCAGGGTCTTGCTTGCCGAAGACACCGAAGTCAACCGCGCGCTCTTCGCGCGCATGCTGCAGCACCTCGGATGTGTTGTGGACGCGGTTGACAACGGCGCGCTTGCGGTCGAGCGCCTAACACCGGAACACCCGTACGACGTCGTGCTGCTGGACTGGCACATGCCGGTCATGGACGGGCTGGAAGCGGTCGCACGCATCCGGCAGGCCGAAGCCGAAGAAGGCAACCGCAGGACCCCTATCATATGCGTAACGGCAAGTGCGTTCGCCGACGAGGTGGAACGGTGCCGTAGGGCGGGCATGGACGAGGTACTCAGCAAACCACTGGTCCGGTCTCAGCTCGAGCGCGTGCTCTGCCACTACACCCTGGAGCCCACACAGCGGGTTCGTTTCAGCCAGCGGCCCCCGCCACCTGCCTCAGAAGGGACGCGGCTCGACCTGGCTCAGCTCGAAGAACTCGCAGGCATTTCGGACAGCCCGACGACCATGCTGCGGGGACTGTTCGATGACTTGTTTCGCGCGCTTCGTGCCGCGCTCTCAGAGCTTTCTGACTCGCTCAAGACGAGGAGCGGCGAGGTGACCGTCGCGCAGGTGCACGCGCTCAAAGGCGGCGCTGCCAATCTCGGGGCACGCCTCCTGGCGGCCCGCCTGGCCTCGCTGGAAGCGGCGCTGCATCGCGGGGACCCGGAAGCTACCACCGTGCTTGGGGCCGTGATGGCCGAGCTCGAACTGACGAGCCGCGAGGTGGACACCGCCTTGAAAGGGATGGCAGGGGCCGGAACGGCGAGCCAGCGACC
>JAPPOR010000012.1 GCA_028817905.1 Myxococcales bacterium | reverse complement strand
TCGAGCAGTTGTGCGAGGGCGCGTGATTTGGTGATGGATGCGGGCTAGCCCGGATTATTCATGAACTCTGCATCGCCTCGCTTGTTCTTCGACTTCACACGCCTTTCGTCGCCCTCGCAAATACAGGCAGTATGTGGGTCGGTCGCCGAAAAGCCGTGTGAAGCCGAATCCCTGCGCGATCCGACGCAGAGTTCATGAATAATCCGGGCTAGGGCACCGGCTCAGCAGGCCCGAAGCGTAGGAATGTGAAGCCGTAGGGCGGTAAGGCAACGGTGTAGCGACGACCCGCGACCGGGGGCCCCTGGTCGCCGGTCAAGAGGTCGACGGGGACCGCGCCTTCGGCGATACCACTGCCCGCAAGTTGCACCGAGACCGTGGCAGGCTCGTTGCTTAGATTGTAAATGTTGATAGCGCGCTGCTTGCCAGTCGGGCTTACGCGCAGCACCGCGTAGTGGCGTCCCCGTCCTCCGATCACGGGCAGGCGCTTGCGCGCGGCGCCCGGGGCCTCCGAAGAGGTCCGTGCCAGGGCTCGGAAGACAGCGTCGTAGCGCGCTTGGGCGGATCGGTCGAGCTTGCTGTACACTTCGTCGTAGTCGATCTCGACGTAGGCGCCGTTGCCGGCCAGCAGGGCCGCCTCGAGCGCGCGCTTGCGTGGATCAGCGAGCGTGTACGTGGAAACGGACTTGGCACCTTTGCCTTGCCGGCGCCGACCGTCGAGATAGCGCTTGAAATGCCGTTCGAGGGTATCGATGGAGCCACCGTTGATCGCGTGGGTTGCCACGCTCGCTTCGTCGTTGTCTTCGCTTAGCAGGATATGCGAATAGCCGATTTCGTCGCTGCTCCGCGCGTTGTGGAACTCGGCGCTTGCCCCTTCCGCGATCGTGTACTTGGCCTTTTTTCCGTGTGAACCCGGTGTGGCGACCAGAACGGCTCGCAGGTGCTCTTGGCGCGCGCCCCAGGCCTGCTCGGGAGAGTCGTACTCGAAACCATCGACGCCCAGGTCTAGCCAAAAGCGGATCACCGACCGGGCGTAGGCGCGTCCTGCCGGGTGTCCGAAGTTGATTGCGGGTCGCTGCCAGCTCGTGGCGTAGTCCGACTGTGCCAGCTCACTGTGGGCGCGAGCGCCGTTGGCCGGTGGCCTGTGTACGAACCCCGGGTCGCCTTCAAACAGAAAGGTGTTCTCTGCTGGCGTTTGCCTGCCCTCGCGATGGTCCCGTTGGGCCTTGAGCCAGATAGGGTTGTGTTCGTCGACGAACAGGAGCCCCACGTACACCACCACAGCCATGCCGTGTGCGTGGGCGGCGGTCACCAGTGCCCGGAAGTCTTCTACAGTGCCGTTTGCTGGATTCGTGCTGAAGTGGTCGATAGCGGGCACACCGCGCCATTCGTGGGAGGCACGGTAGGGGCAGTAGATGGCGAGGGTGCGAATGCCTCGGCGGGCGTAGTAGCCGCTCTCGATCTGGGACTGCAGTCCGCGGAACGGTACGCGACTCTCACGAACGTAGTGATAGAATCCTCCATTGTGCGTCAGGTAGAAGGGCGTATCCTGGGCTGGAGCCTCGGCAGCGCTGGTAGCACGCTTGGATGGGGTTGCCCGGCTCGACCTGGCCCCGTCCTTCGTCTGAACTGCCGGCTTGGCTGCTGGCGTGGCTGCCTGCGTGGCTGGGGGCTGGGCTATGCAGGGCGTGGCCATGGCAGCGAGCAATGCGCTGGCGGACAGGATGATGGGGATGGCGCTTCTGATGGCGAGAAATCGCCCCGCAACGGGGCGGCGATGCGCTGATTCCGAGCCCCCGGGCTGCATGGTCATCTGTCCGACGACGTGGACGTTTGGTTGGGGGCCTGATTCATCGCCCGCCCCCTGCGCATCCCCGTGTGTCCGGTCGGCTGACAAAAGATCGCACCATTTGTTCACCAAACCGCCGCGGGGCGACTCCCTCTGCCCAACGTGGCCCCGCAGCCCCTCTCAATGAGCCGTCGCTTGCCTGAAACGCAAGAAAAAACGTACCTGGTCGCCCCGGAGGTCCCGGGCCTGCCCTCCATCGGTGGGGGTACCTGGTCCGGCTTCCGGAGTGGCACTGCGTTGGTGCATCTGGTGCTCCGATTGGGTACGATCGCAGCCGCCCTGGCGAACGCGTGGCCGATGACCGGGTGGGTGCAACGGGTGGGGCACAAGAACGTGGCGGAACCAAGGATCGCGGAACCGGCGCTGTCGGAAGGTGGAGGGCCGGACGTTTTTTCGCATCAGCTGATGCGCAAGATGCTCCTGCCCATGGTCCTTGCCGTGTTGGCCTATGGAGCACTCCTCTTGTACGCCGACGCAGGCGCGATCACGCGCCAAGCGGCTGAGGTACCGGGCAAAGTCCTTGTGCTGGCGACCAACCTTGCTGTCAGCAACTACGTAGTGCGCTTCTTTCGTTGGCAGTACTACCTGCGTTGCCTGCAGATATCGGTGCCGATCTACGACAGCGCCTTGATCTTCGTATCCGGCTTCGCCATGAGCATCACACCCGGCAAGATGGGCGAGGTCATCAAGTCGATGCTGCTCAAGCAGGCCTACGACATCCCAGTCGCGCGCAGCGCGCCGATCGTGCTTGCGGAGCGCGTGACTGACCTGGGTGGCCTCCTGATCCTGGGTGGCGTGGGCCTGCTCGGGATCGCCCACGGCACCTGGTCCGCGATCGCTTCATTCCTCATGGTGGGTGTGCTGTTCGCCTTGTCTACCTCCAGGGCTCTGGGGACCTTTGCGATCAATACGGCGACCAGAATCGGGCCCCTGTCCCGGCTCAAGTCCAAGCTTCTCGACGTCCAGGAGTCGCTGCTCGAGCTCAACAAGCCCAGTGCATTTGCGCTTGGAGTCGCGCTCTCGGTTGTGGCCTGGGGTGTGCAATGCGTCAGCCTCAGCGTGATCGCCTCGGGTTTTGCGGACGTGAACCTATCCCTTCAGCACGGCTTGCTCGCCTACTCCGCACCGCTTCTCGCCGGTACCCTGGCGCTGATTCCGGGAGGACTGGGGGTAACCGAGGGCTCCATGACCGGCGCGCTACAATCGCTCGGCGGTGCGGGCGCGACCCCTGCGGTGGCCGCCGCGATCACGATTCTGTGCCGCCTGACCACGTTCTGGATCGCGATCGCACTCGGTTTTGCGGCCCTTGCGATCTGGCGGAGCAGGCGGGACCAGGGCGAGGGCTAGGGAGGCCTCCAGTGGCATTCAACTCCTGGCAGTTCATCGCCTTCTTTCCCTTGGTTTTCCTTGTGCACTACGCCCTGCCTCAGCGGCTGCGATGGATGTGGTTGCTGACAACAAGCGTGTACTTCTACGGAATCTTCCAGCCTCTGCTGCTGCTGCAGATTCTTCTAGCCACCGCGGCGGGCTACTTCTTGGCGCTGAAGATCGAGGCCGAACCAGACGGAACACACAAGAAGAAAATCCTCGCGTGGGCCGTCTATTTGCTCATTGGGAATCTGTTCGTCTTCAAGTACACCTCGTTCGTCAATGAGAGCGTGCGTGACCTTTTGAGCTGGTTCGGCGTCTCATACGGCGTGCCCGAGGTGCATCTACTCCTGCCGATCGGGATCTCCTTCTACACGTTTCAGCTCGTCAGTTACGTAGTAGACGTCTATCGAGGCACGGTACCCGCCGAACGTCACTTCGGCATCTTCGCGCTGTATGTGTGCTTCTTTCCCAAACTCGTGGCTGGGCCGATCGAGCGCGCCAAGTCTTTGCTGCCCCAACTGCATGCGCGCGCGGGTTTTTCGACCGAACAAGTCGTCGCCGGGCTGCAACTAGCGGCTTGGGGGATGTTCAAAAAGGTCGTGATCAGTGATCGTGTGGCACCGTTCGTGAACCAAGTGTACGGGGATCCGACCGATGTCACGGGGGTCGCCATCACGCTGGCTACGCTGCTCTTTGCGATCCAGGTCTATACCGACTTCAGCGGGTACACCGACATTGCGCTGGGCTGCTCGCAAATGCTCGGCTACCGATTGTCACCGAACTTCCGACGACCCTACTTCGCGACCTCGATCCAGGATTTCTGGAAACGCTGGCACATCTCACTGACGAGCTGGCTGACGGACTACATCTATACGCCACTGACGCGAACCAGGAAGATCAAGCTGAAGTGGTACTACATGATGTTGCTGAGCCTGTTTCTGACTTTTCTGGCGAGCGGGTTGTGGCACGGTGCCCAGTGGCATTTTGTGGCTTGGGGCGCATTGCATGGCGCCTACTTGGTGATTTCCACCATGACCCAGAAGTGGCGGCGCAAGGGCATGAAGAAGGTGGGACTGAACAGGGTCCCTCGCTTTCACCATGGCTTGCGAGTGTTCAATACCTTCGTCCTGGTCTGCGTCGCTTACATACTGTTTCAAGCCCAGAGCCTTTCCGACGCCTTCTACATGTTCACGCATATCGGGACCGGTTGGGGCATGGCGGTATCCGAGCTCCGCGCCTTCGTGGACGGGCGCTGGGCGGAGCTGTCCTTTGCCGGTTTCGGCACGGCGGTCGCAATGGGCGTCGACCTGCTACAGGAGCGTGGCGGCAGTGTGCGGGAGATGCTGAAGTCGCGACCGACTTGGACCCGTTGGACGCTGTCGACCGGTCTTGCGCTGTCAATCGCCCTGATGGGCGCGTTCTACGACGAAGGTCAGGAGTTCATCTACTTCCAATTCTAGGCCCGTGGTCCCCTGCATGATGTCCGACGCTCCAACCACCGATAACCGTCGTCCAAAGCGCAGCGCAGCGTCCCGAGAAAGCTCGGCGATCAGCGCAGAGGCGAGCGCCAGCGCAGCGGGACTGCTCGTGCGGCTGCTTGCGCTGGCCGTCGTGGTCTTTGGTGTGCTGGCTGGTCTCGTGTTCGTCGTTCCCGATGGCAATGACTATCCGCTCGCGACGCTTGGAAAGCACGCTTGGCTGGCGAACGCCGACCGTGAAAGGATCGTCCTCGTGGGCGGTTCGAATCTGGCTTACGGGGTAGTCAGCAAGCAGCTCGAACAGGCCACCGGGCGGCATGTCTCCAATATGGGCATGAACGGCTACCTGGGCGTTCGGTTCATGCTCGAGGAAATCAAACCCGCCCTTCGCGAGAGGGATCTGGTGGTGATCGCCCTGGAGTACGACAGCTTCGTCAAGACGGTGGAAGGGCATGGCAAGGACTTGCTGATGATCGCGAAGACCCGTCCGGTTGCCTTCGGACACCTGAACCTTTCCCAGTGGCTGGATGTGCTCAGCGTCATACCCTATGCGGCGCAGAAGAAGGCCCTGCGCCTGGTGGGAGACTACTACAAGAGCCTCAAGCCAACCGCCCACGCGCATGAGCAAGCGGCGGAGGTACCTCGCAGTTCCACCGAGATCGTGGCGTCGGTCGAGACCCTGGGTGGCTTCAATCGCCACGGAGATCTAGAAAGTCACCTCGGAGTCGATTTCCCCTATGAGCGGGAAGAGGGGCTGGATCTGACTTCGCTCGGGATCGACCCCGAGATCATCGGTCTGCTGCACGCCTTCGCGCGAGAGATGAATGCTCGGCGTGTGCCGGTCGTGATCTCCTACTCACCCGTGATGCGCAGCTTCTACGAGAAGCATGCCGAGATCATCGCGGAGATTCACCGGCGGATTACCGAAGGCGGGGTTTTGGCTGCTCCCTTACCGCCTGAAGCGTTCGTGTTCGATGAGGAGCTCTTCTTCGATACGGTGTATCACCTCAATCGGGTGGGCCGCGTGCGGCGAACGCGCAAGCTTGTGGGTTCGCTTGGGCCCTTCTTGGATCGCGCGGCGGCCCTCCCGTGAGCCATGCAAAGGCATACGGCGCGTTTCTCATCGTGCTCGTGGCTGCGGTGGTCCTGGCGCGCCGCCATCCCCGCGGCC
Organism: Myxococcales bacterium; assembly: GCA_028817905.1. Classification (GTDB taxonomy): domain Bacteria; phylum Myxococcota_A; class Polyangia; order Polyangiales; family JAFGIB01; genus JAPPOR01. Next base: position 4,192 of record JAPPOR010000012.1, on the reverse strand, counting down.
CCGACTCAGTCGTGGGTTGGGCGAAGGTCCTGTTGCTTGGTTGTCTCGGCGCTGGCGCAGTGACATGGGCGACCGATACCCCTTGGTTTGGCGACTACGAGTCGGCCTATTACCCAGCTGGTAAGCTGATCTTCAGCGCTCCGGCGGAGCTGTATGGCAGTCAGTGCGCCTTCGGGTTTGTGAACCTGCCCTTGTTGGCGGTTCCTTTCGTGCCCTTTTCCCTGTTCGCCTATCCGCTGGCCGTGTCGCTGTTCACCCTTGTGGGCCTGCTTTGCATCGCTACATCGGCCCGCTCACTGGCGAACTGGTCTGCCCGTAGCCGTGGGGTGGCGGCGTTGATCTTCGCCTTGTTCGTCGTCAACGGCCCGCTGTGGTACAGCGTGCGCGAGGGCAACTCGACGCACATCGTCCTGTTGATGCTAATCGTTGCGCTGGGGCTTCTGCGGTCTGACCGTGATGGGCTTGCGGGCGTCGTGCTCGGGCTTGCGGCGGTCGTCAAGCTGCCCCTGGTACTATTTGTGGGCTATTTTGGCGCGCGCTTGCGGGTGCGTGCCGTCCTGGGGTTTGTCTCCGCCGTGGCGGCGATCGTGGCTCTGTCTGTCGCGGTGCATGGGCTTCCGCTACACCAGATGTGGATCGAGCAGTGCATCGTTCCCTACGCGGGCAAGCCGGTGGCTGCTTTTAACGTACAGTCCCTCACCGGGTTCCTTGCGCGCCTCTACGGCGGAAGCACATACGAGTGGACCCCGGCCCCGATTGGTGGGTCGTTCCAGCTCGTCCAGCGGGGCCTGTCTCTACTGCTCGCAGGGGTGGTTGCCGGCGTCTTCCTGCGAGCAGGTCGGCCCCGTAGTAGTAGTGAGATGGCCACGGAGTTCAGCGCCTTCCTGGTCTTTCTGCTGCTGTTTTCGCCCCTGTCCTGGACCCACTACTTTCTGCTCGCGCTGATCCCTCTGGCCTTGCTCATGGGCGGGGACGTGGAGCTGCCCCGGTCCCGGGCCTTGCGAGTGACGGTGTGGGCAACCGCTTTTGCGTGTTCACTGCCGCTCCGTGGGTTCGACATGGACATGCCGGGGTTTCGGTTCGTCTACGATCGCCTCTTGTCCTCCCACCACTTCTATGGGGGCGTTTTGCTTCTGGGTATTTTGCTGTATGCGCGGATGCAACAAAGAGCGGGTGGGGCGCGGGTTGCAGGCGATGCACCATTGGGTGGGCCCGGTTGATCCGCTAACATGCCCGCCGTCCTCGGGCACTGACCCGAAGGAGCTGAGGAGAATGGAATGACCGAGCAAGAGGTTCTTGGTGAGATTCAACGGTTGCTTGCCGACATCGCCGAATCCAAGGGCGAGGACGCGCCGGAGATCAATGGCCAAGTCGAGCTCCTGGGAGGCGAACTGCCTATCGACTCACTCGATCTAGCGTCCCTTGTGCGCGAGCTGGAGGACGTGACTGGTCACGATCCCTTCAAGGATGGCTTCATCGACTTTCGAACGGCGGGTGAGCTCGCCCGCCTCTACGTCAGATGACGGGTGGCGTGGCAGGACCAGGTCGTGCGGCGGGGCGGGCTGCGGCTGAGCCGGGTGCACTGGGACTTGCGGCCCATGATCGCACGCCGTTGGTTGCGCGGGCGCTCGCGGGCCAGCCCGACACGGTGACTCGTGGAGGCCTGTGGGCGTTGTCGGACGCGCTGACCGCCCGTCTGCGAGCCGATGGGTTCCGACGGGTGTTGGTGCGTAGCGACGATCCGACGCACATTCTGCGTGCAATCGAGGGTTGCCACGCGGTCGGAGCGGACCTGTGGATCGCCCACACCAATCTCCCCGACCCGTTCATCGAAGAGTTTACCCGGCGTTTCGGTATCGAATTGGTCGTCGGTGACAGCGATCGGCCGACCGGTGTGACGCCTGTCGCGGGGGGGCCCGCACGGCGCATTCACATGATGACCTCTGGCACGACGGGTGAACCGAAGGTTGCCATTCATACGCTGGAGTCGCTGCTCAGCCGCGTGCGTTCGGGCGCGCGGGTGTCGGTCAACCGCGCGGGCAAGTGGCTCTTGACCTACCAGCCCACCGGGTTCGCGGGTCTCCAGGTAGCTCTCACGGCGGTGCTTTCCCACGGGCTTCTGGTGATTCCTGAGGAGCGTACCCCGCTCGGATTCTACCAGGCGGCCGTGGACCATGGTGTCACCCAGGTGAGCGCAACGGCGACCTTTTGGCGCTCGCTGTTGATGGTGGCCAAGCCCGGCGCACTAGGACTGCGGCAGATCACGCTAGGGGGTGAGGCGGTGGATCAGGCCACGCTGACGCGTCTCAGAACGGCGTTTCCCGATACGCGCATCACGCACATCTATGCCTCGACGGAGGCCGGCGTTGTCTTCGCGGTCCACGACGGGCGCGAGGGTTTTCCGGCAGCCTGGTTGCAGGGGCCCGTGCAAGGCGTCGAGCTGCGGATCCGGGATGGTTTTCTCCATATCAAGACCCCGAACGCCATGCGCGCATATGCGACTGAAGCCGAGCAGCCGCTGGGTGAGGATGGATGGCTCAAGACTGCGGACCAGTGCGAGGTCCGCGACGATCGCGTGTACATTCTGGGACGCCAGGATTCGACCATCAATGTGGCGGGCTCCAAGGTGTATCCGCTGTCGGTTGAGAGATTCTTGCTGGGGCTTTCGGGGGTGCTCGAAGCGCGTGTGTTCGGAGTGCCCAACCCTGTGGCTGGCGCGATCGTGGGCGCCGAAGTCGTGCTTGCAGAGGGCCTCGACCCGAAGGCCACAAGGATGGAAATCCTCAAGGCGTGCCGTGAGCAGCTTCCCGGCTATCAGGTGCCGCGGGCGTTCAAGATCGTGGACGCGATCCAGGTCAAGGCATCGGGCAAGAAGGGATGAGGCGAGGTGATCGCTAGACATGTCATCGTGACAGGCGGCAGCCGCGGACTGGGGGCTGCCATGATCGAGGGCTTGCTCGCTGACGGGTATCGGGTCTCGACTTGCAGCCGGTCCCGCTCGGAGGGGATCGAGCGTCTCCAAGGCCATCCCGAGTTCGGCCCACGCTTCTTCTGGCAAAGTTGCCGGGTCGGGGAGGCGGAGGAGGTGGACGCGTTTGTGAAGGCCTCCCTGGAGTGGTCCGGCGAAGACGGTTTGTGGGGCCTGGTCAACAACGCGGGCATCGCCCAGGCCGGCATCCTGGCGTCGTTTCCAAACGCCGAGAGCGAGAAGATCCTGCAGATCAACTTGCTTGGCGCCATTCAGGCTGCCCGTGCGGCGTCCCAGCACTTCATTGCGCGTAGGGACGGCGGCCGTATCATCAACATCAGCTCGATCATTGGAAGCCGCGGCTACAACGGCATGGCTGCCTACAGTGCGTCCAAGGCTGGCATGGATGGAATGACGCGCGCCCTAGCCAGGGAGCTCGGGCGCCGCAGCGTGACCGTCAACAGCGTTTGTCCGGGCTACGTGAAGACGGAGATGTCTTCGACCCTCAATACGGGTCAGCTCTCGCAGATCGTGAACCGTACTCCCTTGGGTCGGCTCGCCACCGAAGACGACGTCCTGGGGCTCGTTCGGTTCCTTCTTAGTGACGCCGCCAGCATGATTACAGGCCAGTGCATTCTCGTGGACGGGGGCATCAGCTGCTAGCTAGCTAGCCACCCGCTTGGCCAAATCCATCCGCCACGATGGCGAACAGCATACGTGAGGCCAATTACACCACTGCTGCCTGATTAGAGCGGAACCAGTCCCAATACTCGGATATTGGAAGAATATTCCAATATTCATCAATGCAAGATTGTGGATTTATCATAATTCCTCCACGATCTACGCATGGACATCGCCGGTATTCTTGCACGCATCCGCGGAACCCAAGCCGCGAGGCTAGGAATCCTGAGACTGATGGTCGCCCTCGCGGGGGCGCAGGGGATGGGTGTTGGCCTCTTGGGCTGTGCGGTCGGTGATGGCTCAGGTGAAGCGGAGCGGATCGCTTGGATGCAGGCACCCCAGGCGGTGGGTGCCGATGCTCCCGGCGCGATGGCGACGGAAAACGGTGGGCAGCCGATGGGCCAGCCAGCGATGGTCGCGGTCCCGGCGGTCGCTCCTCCGGGCTTCGGTGGCGCGGACTCCGCCCAGGCTGGCTCGGGCGGTGATCTAGGTTCCGATGGAGACCAAGTTGATTCCTCCGAGGCCCCCCCCGCCCCCGGCGCC
>JAPPOR010000169.1 GCA_028817905.1 Myxococcales bacterium | reverse complement strand
GCCCTGCGAAGCCGATCACTTGCACGATCATCACGTGCCTTGGTGATGGATCCGGGCTAGCGGCCCGCCTCATCGAGCCGTCGCATTCCTTCCAAGAGCAAGCTCTCGGGGCTCAGCTCGATTTTGCGCTCCGTAGGAACGTGGTTGGGGTCCAACTCGAAGTCACCGGAGGTGAGACACAGCATCTGGTAGAAGGCTTCCTCGTTGCAGATCTCGCCAAAGCTTGCCTCAAAGATCTGCCCCTCTGAGAAAAGGATCTCGCCCTTTTTTCCGCTCGAAGAGAGCGTCAAGCGACCACTCTTGCGCCCGTGGAACAGGATCTGGACCACGTCTGGCAACGCCATCTCGGTGAGCGACCCGCTGACCCCGCCGCTTTTCTTGCGACGGCCCGAACCGTCGAGAACGCGATTAATCTTGAGAGCGACCACGTCGGGCGACGCGGGCTTGGTAATGAACTCGTCGGCTCCGAGATCGAACGCCCGTTGCACGGTGTCGCTCTCTGCTTGCTTGCTCAAGAAGACGAATGGCACCGAGTTGCCATTGCTACGAACTCGTTCGAGCAACACGAATCCGTCAATGGGAGACAGGTCGACCTCACTGATCACTACGTCGAACTCGTTGGTCAGCTCGTTCTGCGCATCGTTGGCGTTGCGCGCGATGGTCACCTCGTAGCCGTGCTCCCCCAACCGCAACTCGAGCACGGTCGTCTCTTCGGCGTCTGGATCCACGATCAAGGCTCGGCGGCTGTCTGCCAACAGCTTGGCCCGCAGGTCATCACCCAACACCACGAGCTTGAACACGTCGACCAAGTTCGGATCAAATACCTTGCCCTTGAACTTGGCCAAGGCGTCCCAGGCCTCCTGTGCTGTCAGTTTCTTACGAAACGGATTGGCCGCGTGACCGGTAAGGTCTGCATAGGTCTCGGCGATCGCCAAAACGCGCGATCCCAGGCTGATCTCCTTCCCCGTTAGGCGGTCTGGAAACCCCTGCCCATCGAAGCGCTCGTAGAGGTGCGTCAGAATAGGGACCACGGTCTCCGGAAGTCGCACGGACTCGAAGATCCGGACCGGCGTTAGATAGGACTTGCGCGCTTGCTGGCGGTGTTGGTCGTACTGGGCAACGTTCAGCGCCGTTAGATGAAACGCAGACGTCTTTCCGATGTCATGCAAGTACGCTGCCACCAGGACCGCATCAACCTGTTCGTTGCGGAGTCCCAGCCGCTCACAGAAGCGGCGACACAAGCGCGCCACCTGCACCGAATGACCCCGCAAGTCACCCCGGTCGTTCTCGAGCAAGGCGAGCAACACATTCAAGGTCTCGAGATAGTCGTGTAGGGCAACGCCGGAGGGCGCCCTCGCATCGATGCTGAGCTTGTCGACCTCGAGCGGGTGGAGCTTGTCCGAACCCGCCTCCTCCGGGAATGCAAGCGTACCGGGATGACCGGCCTTCGGGGCTGGCAAAGACATGCTCGCCTGCGCTAGCTGCGCATGAGACATGACTGGGATGGAAGGCGCGGCACCCACTAAGGTGCCACCGGGAACGTACTGCGGAGGCGGTCCGCCAAGGGGGAGCGGCTGGACCTCGAACGTATTTGTCTGGTGGGCCTCGAGGGGCACCGCAAGCGCGCCGGTGTCGTACATGCCCTGACTCTGCGGCTGCGGCTGCACCTGCAGCTGCGGCTGCGCCTGCTGCGGCATGGCAGGCATCGAAGGCGGTTGCGGCATCGCTGGCGGCGGATGCGGCATCGACGGTGGCCCAGGCGAAGCGGGAGCGGACGCAGCAGGCGGCGCGAAGGAATTCTGGTCGTAGTTCTGGGTGACCCTGCGGGCTCGGTCTCGCTCGGTCGCGAAGTTCCCAACCGTGGGACTGGTCCGGACGGCGGCAAACGCTTGAAGCTCGTCCTCGTAGTGCACGCGAATCGCCGCCTGGATCGCAGCCGGACGTGCGACCAGAGCGCGAACCTTCGGCACACGCGTCGCGAACTGAACGTTCTTGAGTACCTCCAGATCGTTTGGCTCCACCGTAAGGATCGACAGCACGCCCTGGCGCTGGTCGTACTTGACTGGAAAGATACAAAAACGTGTCGCGAGCTTATGCGGGATGACCTTCAGCAGGTTCTCATTGATCGGAGCTCGCGACAGCTTCTGCGTCGAAACGAACTGCGTCTTGTAGTAGTTGGCCTGGAACTTCAACAGACGGGCTTCGTCGAGTACGCCTACCTGCAGCAGCGCCTCCTCGACGTGCACCCCGCGCCGCCGCGCATAGAGCGCAGCCGATTCCGCATCGCTAGGCGAAATCAGCTGATCGACCTGGAGCGCATGGAGAAGACTACTGTTCACGCGCGGCACAGGCCCATCGACGGGATTTAGGGACGATGACACTGAGGCATTAAGTGTAACGCATCCGCGCCACCTGAACCCAAACCTAAAGGCCGCCGCAGGCTGCACTCTCCGGAACACACTTCCCTACCGGTACTCGCAGCCGAGAGCCGCACCCCCGATGAGCGCAAGGGCATGCATGCCGCCGGATCATCGCGACGCACAGTGATCATGTACGGGTGAGTCGGGTCGGCGGCCACCTCGATGAAGGCGGGCGGGCTCCCCTGCCTTCGAAAGGGGCCAATAGCGTCTGTTGGCGGGCAATTGTGCAAGGCCACGTGATTCCGAGATCAATGCGGGCTAGTAACAACATCAGAAGGAGCGAATTCCGAACGATCCGAAGACCCGGATCGGACAGCGGTGTCATGCTCTTGGCACTCAAGGCTGACCCGCCGCCCAGGCCCCGATGCTCAAACCCGCACACATTGGACGTACGGTCGACTTGTTGTTCGCCATGCTGATGCTGCACGCCGGGGCCGCGCGCGCGTCCGACTTCTGGGATCGTGTGCGAGACCCGGCGCGCGGCGCCTACGATCGCCTGGTGAAACGAGCGGAAGCCGCACTCGCAGACAACGACCCGATGGCCGCCGCGCGCCACGCGAAGGTGGCTGTCGCGCAGCTCCCCGATTCGGCCACTGCCCACCGTGTGCTAGGCCAGGCACTCCTACAGCTAGATCTTTTCGGTGCCGCCAGCGACGCCTTTGCGGCGGCCCTTGCACGCGACGCGAGCGCCCTCGATGGTCATAGAGCGCAACTCGCCCAGAGCGCCGGCATCGCCGCCATGCGCGGCGGACGCTACGAACTGGCGGCTCGTATCCAGCAGCGACTCGCTACCCATCTGCCACCAGGCGAGGACCGGCGTCGCGTTTTTGCACGTCTGGGCGATGCACTGTTGTGCCTCGGACCGCAGCGCCTGGAACAGGCCAGGTGGGCATATGCACACGCTCTCGCTGGCGCTGAACGCGACGACATCGACCTCTACCTCGGCGCCGCGCTGGCTACGCTGCGAGAAGGACAAGAGCGTGACGCCATGCTCGCACTGTCTGAACTGCGGACCGCGGTGCGGCTTGAGCGCGCCCTTCACAACCGCGTCCTGCCTGAAGCAGAAAGACTCGCTCGCTTGGCCATCGGACTGGAAGCCATTGCAGACAACCGCGGCGCCGCGAACGCGTGGGCCGCGGCCGCAGCTCGCGGCGGTCCGTGGCAAACGTTTCACGCCGCGCGCGCATCGCAACTCAACGAGATGGGAGTGGCAAGGTGAACGGACGACTGCCTGGCCTCGCTTGGCGCGCGCTTCTTCTTGTAGGCAGCCTCTGGTTCCTGTGGAGCCCGCCGGGCCTGCCGCGCGCGGGCGCACAATCGCGTGAAGCCAGGAGCCTGGACACCACAGGAACCTCGAACGGTACGCGGTCGCTGCGCCCGCAACGCGTTACCTCAAGCTTCTTCCGCGAGTTGAGCAGCCCCGGCGCACGCCGGGTCAGGCGCCTCATCGCCCAAGCCCATTGGCTACGAAAGGCAGCCGACCGCTTAGGTCCCTCGGAGTGGGAGAACACGTGCCGCAAGGCCCGCAGCCTGGGGGCACACATCGACCACGCCGAGAATCCGCGTGCCAGCATCCGCACGGTCTGGCAGCTGGCCCGCAAAGCTCTGACCCGTCGGGCCGGCTTCGACAATGCCCTAGCGCGCCTCGAACGAGCACATCGACTCGCGCCCCGTGATCCCAGCGTGGCGTACGAGTTGGCGGAGACGCTGGCCAGGTGGGAGGAACCCGGTCCGCTGTGGGGCTGCGGAGCGCGCCGTCGCACGGACGAGGCGATAGCAGCCTTCCAGCGAGTCGCTGCTATCGATCCCACGTTTCGCCCTGCAATGGTCGCCACCAGCCTCGCGATTCTCCACACGCGAAAACGCGACTACGTGCGTGCGCTCTCCGCCCACCAACAGGCGATCGCGATGTCGCTAGCAAGCGACGCTTCTGCCATCACAAACCTGGCGGAGGTCACGATGCTGGCCGGCGACCTCGAATCCGCACTTGCTCGATACCGCCAGGGGCTCCGTGCGGCCCGTGATGATCGTGAGCGCGCACTGGCCCTTTGGGGCATCGCCATCACACTCGATCGCCTGGGCGAGACCGACGACGCGCGCGCACACGCTGGCCAGGCACTGCAGGTTGAGGGCGGTCGCATGACGTTCCTGCGCTCCTCAGGTGTCTTTTTCGAGCCCCAGCGCGAGCTTGACTACTATGAGGCCCTCGGTCACGAGGCCCGCATCAGTCTTTCCCCCGATCAGGCCCGTTCCGCCCGCAGGGCGGCCATCCGCAGCTGGCAACAGTACCTCTCCCAGGCCCCCCCCAGCGACCCCTTCATAGCGAACGTTCGTACAAACCTGGCACGACTGGAGGCTACCCCGGACGACGATAAACCGTGAGGACTGTCCCGGATCATTCATGACTTCGCGCCGCCTCACTTGTCCTTCGACTCGACAGCGCTTGCGCCGGGCTAGCCCGCATATCTCACCAACTCGCGCGCCCTCGCACAACCGCTCGAGCCCACAGCGCTTTCGCCTCGGTCGAAAATACAGCGAGTATTCCCTTCCCTCACCGAAACCCCCGTGAACTCGATCGCTTGCACGAGCATCACACGTGTTGGTGAGATATGCGGGCTAGCGGATGCGAACAGGTCTCCAGACGTGGATACGCACCCCCGGTCTTCCTGCCCTGAGGCACGCGTCGGCCCCCAAGTCAGGCACTCCACCGACGGGGCATTCAGCGCGGCACGAAGCGTATGTGCTCATCCGCCGGGTTGTACGCATCCGCGACCTCGTCGGGCTCAAGCGGGACGAGACGGGTTTCATTGCGCCGCCACAGCTCCAGCTCATCCGCGAAGTGTCGGCTCTGGGTGTCACCAACGGCACCTCCGGGGATCACATTCCACATGCGCGGTCCGGCGGGCGTCATCTCCACGACCATCCGGTGCGAGGCCCCCATGTTGTAGCTGAAGTCGAGCTGCTCGTCGCTCGAGCGCATGGCGTCGAAATTCGCCGCGTCCACCACCCCCAGACCGCCCGGTCGAGGGTAGCCCCGCGGGAACCTCTGGTCCCCCCTCGGGGGACTCTCGAAGGGCCAGCTGGGGACCATAGGAACCGTGCGCAGCGTGTGGACCTTTCCCCAGCGCCAGTTGTCCCGGTCGTCACCAAGCAGCTCTCGCGCATCGTCGAGCGCGTCCAGCAGCGACAGCGCCAGAATCGTGTCACGTCCTTCGACCTTCTCCGTGGTCGAGATGTCGTCCCATAGCGCGCTCTCCCCGCTTTGCGGGTCGTAGGTGGCCAATTCGGTGGCCGGGCTACCGATCAGGTGCACGAACGCCCTGATGGTCGGGGCTGCCCCTATGCTCTGCCGGTCGTCGAGCAGCCGGGCTTCGTCCTCGAAGGCTCGGGCCATGGCACGCACAATCCAAGCGCTGAAGATCAACGTCGCCTTGGAAGCGTTGGCCTCGCGGAGGTCACGGACCGGTGAACCGTCGTCCGGACTCACGCCCGACGCCGCCTCGTACTCACCTTCCTCGGACCAGTCCTGCAGTGTGGAGATCACGTCCCCGATATCCGCCTCACCGAAGCGCGGATCGGCGACGACCTCGGCCAGTTCTGGATGCGTGCCCGGCGTGTCAGCCTCGCCGCGCGCCCGACCCAGCACTTCGAGCAACGCGGGCACCGTGCGCTCCGCGAGCCGATAGCGAACATCGCCCTGAAGCGAAAGCATCTGGTCGACCGTGACCTTGTGCCCAGCGCGCGTCCCCTCTTCCAAGCGTTGATAGATGCGGCCGACCCGCAAGCCGTCAGCGAAGCTGCAACCCAGATAGAAGGGGTCGCCGTTGGGCAGCGTGTCGTTGGTCGGGTCGTTGTCGACAGTGGTGCCCATGCTGTCACCGTTTGCACTGGCGATGAAACCGCTTTCTGGGCGCTTGTCCTTCGGCATGTAGCGCGCGTCGAGAAAACCGCCGGTCCACTCGTGCTCACCACGCTCCCCGTCGAGTACCAGGCAGGGTATGTCCCCGGTGAAGTCGCTCGGGTCGAACGAGAAGGCACGCGGGTCTCGGTAGGGCACAAGCAGGTGCGAGGTCCACCCCACGTCACCGCTCGCATCCGCGACAAGGCTGTTGCCAGCGCCGATCGCAGTCGCCTCGAGCGCCTTGAGCGCCTCGTCCACGTTCGTGGCGCCGTACAAACCGCCGAAGGCTTGGGTGCTCGTATCGGGCTCATCACCGGTCCACCGAACACTGAAGGCCTGCGCGCCTGGTTGCAGCGGCTGCACCTCGAGCGTCGTGGTCAACGTCGGAATGATGGGCCCGTGATGGGGTACCACCCGAAGATCAAACGTGTAGCTAGGACGACCTGCGATTTCGATCGTCTCGCGGATCGTCTCGAATTCCACCGGCTCGCCCCTGAACATTACGCCCTTCCCATCCGGGCTGACCGTCTCACGGTAGACGTCCGACAGGTCATACAAGCCGTTGGTATAGCCGAAGGCGAGGTGCCGGGTCGCGCCCCGAGCGACGTTGGCAATGCCCGGAACGGAGACGCCCACAACCTCGGAGTCCTGCGAGGGGTCGTCGGGGTCTTCAGCGACCAAGTGACAGGGCCAAAAGAGGGTCGGCCCGTTCAGGGTCAGGTGAGGGTCGCTCGCGAACAGCGCGTGGCCTGAAGCGCTGTGACTGGCCGCCACCACCCAGGCGTTCGAGCCCGACGACTCACCAAAGCCCAGCATCTCCCGGATACGGCGGACGCCCGCACGAAAGGGTCGGGTCGCCTCGAAGGCCACCTGGCTGACTGGCGTCCCGGCACCGGGGGACCGGCGGCCCAAGGTAGAGCCTCGGCCTGCCGGACCGCCCTTCTCTACCAGATCGTCTGGAAAGCCGGTGATCGGCGTGCGCGGATCGATCGGCGCGAAGCGCAACATGTCTGCAAGGTAACCCGCACGCTTGCGGCGCGCCGGATCGCTCGCCGACGGGCTGAACACCTCTTTCGCACGAGAAACGATCGCGCTAGTAACCAGCTCCGCATCGGCGTTGTAGGTCGAACTCCAGAAGAACAGGCGCGTAACTGCCATCGAGTCCTCGGTCTCCCAGGGCGTGAAGTGCTCCACCCGAAAGCCGAGGTACTCGCCGTTGAGCTCGACCTCGCCGTCCTGCAACTGCTGATTCCAGGCGCTCACACCGCGCGCAAAAGCATCCAGCCTGTGTTTCGCCGGACCGTCGGGCATCGCAGCATATGCAACCCGCGCGGCGCGTAAATGCCCGAACGTACGCGCGGTGATGTCCGCCTCGAGCGAGACCTGACCGAACACTTCAGCGAGCCGGCCACTCGCCGCGCGGCGGAACAGCTCCATTTGACCGTGGCGGTCGACCGCCATCATATAACCTTGCGCAAAGAAGGCGTCCTCGAGGGAGCTCGCGAAGATGTGCACCATGCCGAACTCGTCGCGCACCACATCGACGGTCGCGCTGACCCCCGCTTCGATTGTCCCGGTCACGGGTACGCGGTCACCAAACAGCAACTGATCTTGCCTAGCAGGTCCTGCTTCCACCCGCGGGGCGTGGCTATGGCCGGCATCGCCGGCTGTCAATCGTTGGCCATGTCGATCGCACGCCACGCCAAGAGCCAGGACTAGCAGGATGGAGAGCCCTCCTTGAGCGCGGAGCCACGCCGATGCCCGCACTGTTCCGCTCCGACCGGGCGTAGTCGTTCGCCGTCTGCTGTGGTTCATGGCACGCCTCCCTTTCCGCAGTTTCTCCTACAGGGAACCTATGTGGCGCCGGTCGGCTACACAGGTGGCAAGGACGCCACCCCCTATCAATCTGCTCACTCTTCGCGTCTCCATGGTGGGCCGCGATCCGTCGTTGTCGTGCTTGGGCCTTTGCCAAACGGTCATGCCAATCTCGATGCACTCAGCCAGAAGTTGTAGCGACCCGGTGCTGCTGGTCGGCTTCGACCCGGCACGGGAAAGATCGTTGCGGCTGCTACTGGAAGAAGCCGGCCACGCCGTTCGGTGCGTTGCGGAGGGCGCACTCCCCGCACCCGACCTGGCTACGGAGCGGGTCGGGTGCGTCGTGGCCGAGATGACCTGTGCCGGGACCGAAACGCTCCCCATCCACATGTGGACGCACCAGTACCCACCGGTCCCCACGATCGCAGTTGTGCCAGAGCGCGAGACGTCGGTGGCGCGGCGTCGCGACCTTGGAGTGACGCTCCTATATCCCGCAAGCGCGCCCATAGAAGGGCTGGCTACCGCTATCGATGGGTCGATCGCCCAGCGTCGCGACCGGCCTGCCCACGGTCAGCAACTTCGCTTCGGTCCAAGCGAAGGTATGCAAGCGTTGATGGACAGTCTGACCGCGATCGTCATTCTGGCGGGCGACGGCGGTCTCATCACGCACCTGAATCCCGCCGCGAGACGGACCTTCGGCTTGGAGTCCCCCAATGGGACCAAAGCGCCTACCCTTGCAAACTCGGGGATCGCATGGACTGACTCGGAGGTCGGATCCCAACTCGAGCAGGCCAGAGCTGCGGGCGAACCGTGCCGCTTGGACGACATCGAGTTTCGCGATGGACAGGGCCGGATGCGGCTGCTCGGGCTCACCCTCAATCCGCTCGAGGGCGGCCTGGCGCTACTCATGGGGCGTGACATCACCGAGCGCAAGCGCGAAGAGGAGCTCGGGCTACAACGCCGCAAGCTGGAGTCCATAGGCCAGTTGGCGGCGGGGGTGGCCCATGAGATCAACACCCCCATTCAGTTCATCGCTGACAACATCGGCTTCCTGGACCGGGCGTGCCGCCAGGTCTTGGCCCTGGTGGCGGCTCAAGACGCCCTGCTGGGTGCAGTCCCGTCCGCGCATCTGGAACCAACTCTACTGAGGGCTGCCGAGCGAGCCCTTCGGCGGTCGCGGCTCGATTTTCTGAAACAGGAATGGCCAAAGGCCGTAGCAGACAGCATGGCGGGCATCGACAGTATCACTAGCATCGTCGAAGCCCTCAAAGGGTTCTCTCATTCCGATGCACAGGAAACCGTCGAGGCCGACCTGAATCAGGCATGGCGAAGCGTCGTTACGATCACCCAAGCGGCCTGGCGCCCGGTCGCCGAGCTCACCCTCGAACTGCAAGCGGATCTTCCACTCGTTGCGTGCCGAGAGGGAGAGATCAAGCAGGTTTTCCTGCATCTACTGACCAACGCCGTTCATGCCGTCGAGGATCGAAGCCTAGGGGCAGGCAACAAGGGCCAAATCGTCATCCGGACCAGCCACCGAGACGGCACCGTCGAGAGCTCTATAAGTGATACCGGCATGGGCATTCCCGATGCCATTCGCGCTCGCATCTTCGACCCCTTCTTCACCACCAAGGCGATGGGCCGGGGGTCTGGCCAAGGGCTCCCCCTGGTGCGGGCCATCGTGGAACAACGACACGCTGGCCAGGTCGAATTCGACACGGCATACGGCAAAGGAACCACCTTTCGCGTAGGGCTTCCCAGCGCTGCGCGCGGGGCTGGTGTACGGCAGCCCAAGGCGTCATAGCCGAACCGTTACTTGGGCTGCCGTGTTGCTCCAATAGCCTAGCCCGGATTATTCATGAACACTGCGTCGGATCGCACAGGGATTCGGCTTCATACAGCTTTTCGGCGACCGACGGGAAGAC
>JAPPOR010000578.1 GCA_028817905.1 Myxococcales bacterium | reverse complement strand
GCTGCCTGCCGGGTCCTGCAGTACCTGCGCGAGCTCGCGCAGTCCGATGGCTTCCACAGACGGTTTCATCGGGTACCGTTCGGTGCCCGGATAGACCACGAACGCACGCTCAGGGGCCAGATCTTCGAAGGCGTGATGGAATCCGCGCTTGAGCGTAGGAGCCGTATTGCGCTTGACCTCGAAGGCCCAGCGGCGGTTGCCCGCCATGTCGAGTACGAGGTCCATCTCTGCCCCGGCAGCGGTGCGATAGAAGCTGGCGCGGGTTCGTGGAGGGGCGGCTGTGATGAGCGTCTCGAGGACGTGACCCTCCCAGCTGCCGCCGGCGATGGGATGCGCGAGAACGTCGTCCAGGGTCTCGATGCCGAGTAGCGAGTGCACGAGCCCGCTGTCGCGCACGTACGTCTTGGGCGACTTGGTCAGGCGTTTGCCGACGTTTGCGACCAGCGGCTGCAGCCTGCGGACCAGGAGCAGGTCGACCATCAGATCGAGGTAGCTGGCGACGGTCTTACCATCGACGCCGAGGCTGCGGGCGAGCTCCGCCGCGTTGAGCAGGCTCCCCTGCCGGTGGGCCAGCATGGTCCAGAAGCGGCGCAGGGTCTCGGCCGGGATGCGCGGGCCGAGCATCGGAATGTCGCGTTCCAGGTACGTGCTGATGAAGTTTGCGCGCCAGGCTGCGCTCGCGTCATCGCTTGGTGCCAACAGGCTACGTGGGTAGCCTCCGCGCACCCACAGCGCCGGCTCGAGCGCCGGCTCCACCTCGCGGATGTCGAGGGGGCCTAGCTCCAGGAACGCGATGCGGCCCGCGAGACTCTCGCTCGACTGTTTCAGCAGCTCGAGCGACGCCGATCCGAGCAACAGAAAGTGCCCCGCCGGCTCTCCGTCGAGTATCCGCTCATCGATCACCCCTCGGAGCACCTGGAATATCCCTGGCGCCCGCTGCACCTCGTCGAGAATCACGAGCTGATTCGTGCGCACCCGCAGGTATGCTCCCGGGTCCGAGAGCTTGGCCAGATCGGCGGGGTCCTCGAGGTCCAAGTACAGCGGTGCCTGGCCGCCGGGTTCGAGGCTGTGGGCGAGGGTGGTCTTGCCCACCTGCCTGGGTCCCAGGAGCGCAACGGCCGGGAACTCGGTCAGACGCCGCAGCACCATCTGCCGTAGATTGCGCGGGATCATCCTTGTATTTATGGAGTCTGAGTCCGTAAATGCAAGGAAAATAGACACTCAGCTTGGTAGGGACCGCCGGGGCACAACAGAAGCCGCCGGCTGATGCGCATGACCCAACGGAAGTGGGCGCCGGGAAGACTCCAGCGGGATGGGTTTTCGCACGGGCAGTGGTCGGCGATGGCACAGCCGTCCATGTCGACCGGCTGGCCCGCGGGGGAGCCGATGCAGGCGTCGGCGTCGTCGCGCACGCCGTTCAGGTCCAGGTCCAGGTCCAGGTCGCGTCGCCAGCGCCGTCGTCGTCGAGCTGGGACGGGTTGGTGGTAAAGGGGCGGTTGTCCTCTCCGTTGATGCGGCCGTCGTTATCATATCAGGATCGCAGCCGTCGCCACGGGTATCGCCGCCCGCGTCGGCCTGATTGGGGTCGTCGACCAGCGGGCAGTTGTCATCGCTCCCGCACGGGCCGTCGGCATCGACGTAGTTTGCGACACAGCGCGGCTGATCGACTTCCACCATTCGGAACCTCGGTGGCGTAGGGGACTTCCCCGACGCCGCATGGGGTTTCGGCGCACCGTCTCTGGTCACGTACTGACAGCCAAGGGTTCGCCAAGCGACAATCTTGTCGGTTGGGGGGGGGTGGAAGGACGCGGGGCGACCCATAGTGTCAAACGGACTGTGTGGCCGCGTTGCCTCATTGCCTGAATCCCGGGATCGCCGCTGTGGGGACGCAGTGTTGAGTCTGCACGGCGCTCGTCGGCATCTTTGTGCGTGTCGGCGACCCGCCGTCCGGCAACGCGCCGTGGCGTGCCGGCCCCCGGTTGCGGGCGCCCGGGGCCACATGAAGGGTGCCATGACACCCGCAGCCAA
>JAPPOR010000136.1 GCA_028817905.1 Myxococcales bacterium | reverse complement strand
AAGGATGTTTGATCCAGGCCCCATCGCTGGGCGCGATCCGATCATCTCGGACAGATGGGGCGCGATGCGTGGCCTGTACGGCCCAATGGGCTGTCTCGGCACAACAGGCTGCTGTCACGATACAAAGCTTCCCACCTGCCCGCGTGACGGCGGGTCCTAGCCCGCATCCGTCACCAAATCACGCGCCCTCGCACAACTGCTCGACTCCGCTACGCTTTCGCTTCAGTCGAAAATACAGCGAGTATTCCCTCCTTCACCGAAAACATAGCGAAGCCCATCACTTGCACGATCATCACGTGCCTTGGTGATGGATGCGGGCTAGCCCGATCGCGCGAAGCACGCCTGCCAGCCACCCGTATCCAACAACATCGAGCAAGCCTATCAACGACTCATTCATCCAAGCGGCCGAGTCTGGGCACCCAACGATGGTCCAGCATGGATGAGTCACTCCGCAAGCCGCATCAAGACGACCTTCAGGTAGTCCCCCTCGGGGAAGTTGAGCAACCGTGGGTGGTCGGCCGGGGCGCCGGTGCGTTCGAGCAGCTGAAGACGTTTCTTGGCGGTGTGGGCGCCTGTCCGGAGCGTATCCATGAACGCATCGAGGCGAATGTGACTGGAACAGGAGGCGGCCAGGTAGAGGCCGCCGGGGCGCAGTAACGGGAGCACCGCGGCGTGCAGGTCCGCGTAGGCCGACAGGGCGCCATCCCGCGCGGCTTCGTTGGGCGCTAGGTTGGGTGGATCGGCGACGACCAGGTCGAACCGCTTGCCGGCGCGCCTGGCCTCCTCGAGGTACTGCCATGCGTCCCGGGCGACCGTCTCATGGCCGGCGGGATCCAGACCGTTGTCCGGGAAGGTGTGTTCCGCCAGGGAAAGCGCAGGGCGTGCGACGTCGACCGTGGTCACGTGTGCGGCGCCCCCCATGCCGGCAGCCAGCGAGAAGCCACCGGTATATCCGTAGAGGTTCAGCACGCGGGCACCGCCGGCGATCCCGCGCACGCAAAACCGGGTCTCGCGGTGATCGAGGAATAGCCCGGTCTTCTGTCCCGCCCGGAGGTTGGCGCGCAGCCGCATGCCCCGCTCCCGCACGCGCACCTCGTCGTCCGGCTCGGGGCCGACCAGGGTCCGCACCTTTCGATCGCGCTTGCGCCCCGTGCGAAGGCAAAGGGTGCGCACACCAAGGCTTGAAAGGGACGCCTGCAGGCAAGGGACCAAACGCTCGACCAGGGTCTCGGCACCCGCTCCATCGAGCCGCAACACGGCGCAGGTGCCGTAGCGATCCAACACGATGCCAGGGAGCCCGTCCCCCTCCCCGTGCAGGAGCCGATAGGCATCCGTTTCGGCCGGTATCACCCGCGCGCGCAATGCCCAGGCCCGCTCGATTCGCTCCGATAGCAGACGATCATCGATCGGCCGGTCACCGAGCGTAAAGATTCGCACGCCGATCGGTCCCGCATCGGTCAGCCCGCGCGCGATGCATCGCCCGCGCCTGTCGAGCACTCGGACTTCCGTGCCAGGCGGACAGTCAAATGGATGCAGCGCCGCACGAAACACCCAGGGATGCCCCCCGTAGAGACTGCGCTCCAGCGCCTTGCTAAGCCGAACCTGCGCCATCGCCCGAGAGAACTACCAGGACACGCCGTCTGCTTCCACTTCACCCCCCCGGTGCCCGTGCCGGTGCCCGCGCCCGAGAGTTCTAGCCCGCATTCATCACCAAGGCACGTGATGCTCGCGCAAGTGATCGGCTTCGCTGGGCTTTCGGTGAAGGAGGCAATACTCGCTGTATGTTCGACTGAAGCGAAAGCGCTGCGGAGTCGCACGGTTGTGCGAGGGCGCGTGGGTTGGTGAATGATCCGGGCTAGCTGCGGGAAGCCCTCCGTCCGCCCCGGCGAACCCACGTGCACACAAACGCCACGATGGTCGCCGCGGCAGCGAGGTTCGAAGGCCATGAACGTCGTTGCACCACGCGACAGCCACATCCCGACCCCCCTCCATCCTCCCGCATCGACGCCGGAGCTTGGGCGGCGGCAGCAGTCTCCGTGCCTGCCTGCGGCACGGGTTCGTCCGGCTGCATGGCGGGGGCGCCGGCTTCGGGCGGAGACGACGCCTGCCCGCTCGCTTCCGCATCCGATGACTCGCCCTCTGGGCAGCAGATGTTGCCGGAAACCTCGCAAGTGCCTGCACTGGCGAGGACGGTGGCGGTATCCGGGGTGTAGCTCACCATGCTGCGGCCGTCAGGAGTGACCACGGTCGCGCGCAAACGCATGGCACCCGAACGCCCGCGAGGGGGCGTCAGACAGTGCTCAAACTCGGCTTCCCCCGATAGGGGCGCGACCAGTGACGTCTCCCACGCGCCCGAGGCATCCTCG
Organism: Myxococcales bacterium; assembly: GCA_028817905.1. Classification (GTDB taxonomy): domain Bacteria; phylum Myxococcota_A; class Polyangia; order Polyangiales; family JAFGIB01; genus JAPPOR01. The sequence goes on along the minus strand of JAPPOR010000136.1, from coordinate 7,722 downwards.
ACCCATTGGTGCTCCAGGCGCAGCTCACTGCCCGCTGGCGCGTCCACACAGGCGGTCACGCGCACGCCGCGGGACCCGAGAAGAACGCTGCGGATCCCCTTCAACACAACGGCGGGCGGGATATCGCCCCCTTCGTGCACGGTGACAACACCCGCAGCAGGAGCCCAGCCGTTCGCCGGCGGGCTAAAGATGTAGCCAGCGATGGTGTAGACGCCGGGTTCCACTTTCGACAGATCCCAGGCGACGCCCTGTCTTGCCTGGGACTGGGTGATCGGCACGCGGCCATCGTCGCCGGTGATGCGCACAAAGCGGCTCGCCAACACCTCGTGGGCATCGAGCGTCATTTCGGCTGGCACCTCGGCCTCGGACCAGTCAGGCAGCAGCATGTCCCCGTTCACCGCCGTCGCCGCTCGCTTCATGTCCGACGTATTGACCCAGATGGGCATCGCGGTGGCATCTGACTCGCTGTCGAAAGCAAAGAAGAGATGCTTCATGCCGTCGGGTGCCAAGGCGCCCCGCAAGGCGAAGAACTGATGCGTCTTGCTGTCCTCCAACATGATGTCTTCAGGATCGAACTCCGTGTCATCCTTCGGCACCATGTACGGAATCGCCAAGCTCGTCACCTCCCCCTTGTCCAGGCGTCGAATGCACGGGCCGGAGTCGAACACGGGCGCTTCGGCCGGAAACAAGTGCGCATAGGCCACCGCTGGCGAAAGGGAACACGCACAGACCACAATCCAATAGACAGACATGGGTGCCCAGGCACGCGGGGCGGGTCCATGGCGACTGAGCTCACTGTGAGAGTCCACTAGGGGAAAGGAAGGCGCCATCGACAGCAAAAACGCAGACCGGGATGACGCATCGCCGTCCGAATGGTATCGCCTACTCAACACCTAAGAACTCCTGGAGCGTTGTGATGACGAATGGTAGTCGATGGAGTCTGGCGCTTGCGCTGTTCGGTTGCGCCGAAGGCGCTGGCGGCATGCCGCAGATGGGAAGCATGCCCCAGGAAGCGGTTGCCCCGTCGTCCGCAGCAGGCGCGGCGGCGCCGGCGACAGCCGCCACGGCAGTGAGCTTCGAGGCTGCCGTGATGCCCATCATTGACGAGACCTGCAACTGCCACCAAACGGCCCCGGTTCTGATGGCGCCGTTCAGCCTCAAAGCGGGGGAAGCCTACGACAACCTGGTTGGCGCGCCTTCCCAGCAGCAACCTGCGATGCAGCTGGTCGTTCCGGGCTCGCTCAACCAGAGCTACCTGTGGCACAAACTCCAGGGGACACAGCTCGAGGTCATGGGGTCGGGCGAGCAAATGCCCTCCACATTCCCCCTGGACGAAGCCCAGCTCAACGTGTTCGGGCGCTGGATCGCGGATAACGCCCCGCGCTGACCGAGCACGACGGTTCATGCGTACGCGGGTACGCGCCGACAAACCTTGCTCGCACTCACGAACTGCAGGGCTGGCCTCACCGGACCCACGCGACAGCGTACGCGTACGGCTGCCGCTACGCCCGGTCTCGCTCATGGGCTGAAGCCCCCCGTCGAGTCGATGGTTCCGCAGAAGTTGTCGGATGGGTTGGGCAGGCGCGGGAAGTACTGCATGAACACCGTGCACATCTCCTGATTGGTCGCCTCGCCTCCCACGACGTCGAACGGGAATGGGTTGTTGTACTCGCAGGTCGTGACGATCTTGTCCCCAGGCAGGATCTCGATGCACGGATCGTGCGGCTTGAAGCGTTGATCGAAGAAGCCGCCGAACAGGGCGCGCTCATCGCCGAATGTGTTGATCAGCTCCCCGTTGCGAAACTGCTGCGCATAGATGTGTTCCACCGTGAGGTGGGCATGCAGCATGGAGGAGTACACATAGATCGGATGGCTGATTTTCTCTTGGGTCATTTCCTCCGTGCATTCGGCGACGTGAGTCGCCTTTTGGTTGGCGGGCACGAGAATGCCGCGCACGTCGCCCTGCTCGAAGTTGCCGGCATCGTACTTGCGCAAGTTCTTGGTGATGTACGCGTTGAACCCACCGGTGTAGCTGGTCTCCCCTTCGAAATGGACCTGAATCAGGAAGTTCGCCTTGCCACCGTTCTCCGGACCGCCGATCGGGAAGCCTGCAACCCCCGGGGTCCATTCCGGAGTGCTGCCGCCGGTCCAGGTGTACTCGACAGACGGCAACCCACACAGCCCACCCTGACCCTGCGGGACCAGGTAGAACGGAGGCTTGCCGAGCGAAACCTGCTGGTGGTGGATCGCACGATCGCCGCCCACCGCCCCTTCCCAACCGATGATGTGGTGCTTTTCAGGCATGTCGATTTCCATCCAGAAGCAGGAGTACTTCGTGGTGGCGGGCGACTTGTATCCACCAGGGACGACATCACTGACCCGGACTTCGAGCACCTCGACCTCCTCGTCGGGGCCAGGCGGTTGACCTGCGCCGGAGCACTTGGCCACGTCTTCGGGTGGAACGAGAACCGGCTGCGCGGCGGGCGGCCCATCGCTGGGAGCGGGCGCCTGTGCTGGCGCGGGAGCCGGGGCCGCATCGGGTCCGGGTGCGAGACCATCGGCACCGTCGTTGCCTGCCACGGGGGCCGCGATGGGCGCCGCGGTCGCGGGAGCGGCCGCTGCCGAGCACTGACACACGCTCAATGTTCCATCCAGCTGGCACCGCTGCACGCCTGAAGCGCCGTCGACGCAACTGCACGGGGTCTCCGTCCCCGCTGTGCATGACGGCGGTGAGATGCTCGGACCGACCGCCGTGTCTTCGGCGACCAACCGGGACCTGCCACCGCTGCTAGCAGCTTCGGACCCAGACCCGGACCCACAACCGGACAGCAACGCCAAACTGCCGAGGAACACCAAGACGATCATCCAACGCAATCCATCCATTTTCGGTCTCCATCCGCGTCTCACGCGCGGGCTTGCTTGGCGCACCGGCTGGGCGGCGCGCTTCTGCCGCGGGTCAGCGTGGAAACCGGAAAGGATGCGCCAGCCGTAGTTCGCGAACGGCGCCCGGCCCACTCGGCCCCGGCGCCCCGGTGCCAAAGTGCCCGGGTCGGCACCCGCCCTCGTGGCCCATAATGCGCAAGAGATAGACCAGCCCGACTCGGTCGACCTTCACCGCACGCATCCGCCGATAGCGCTTCCTCACCAATTGCCACCTACCCGGCTTCAACGTCGGCGCGGCTAATGCGCGCGTCAATGCGGCTAGGCCACGGCAGGCCCGGCATCGGTTAGCACTTGCGGCCAGAAGGTTGGGCGTGCTATCGCGCCGCCGCCCCAGTGATGGGTTGGGACACTGCGGGCAGCTCCGTACTTTTTCCGGAACGGTGATTCGGCATATCGGTTCACTCATGGAGACGGGTACCGAGCGCAATAGGCACCTGAGTTTTCACTCCTATCCCCGGCCCGTTTGAGCGCTGGTGGCTCCCTACCCGTCTGGCAGCCGACCTGATCGGCATAGTGCGTCTAGGCCAATGGTGTGTCGCGGACTGGCCCACATCAGCCCGGCGCCTGCTTCTGGATCGGCCCGATGGCGTGTGCCCAGGGCGGGGTGATTCATCGACCATTTTGCTCCGTGTCGAACGAAACCGGTCGCGTACCATGACTTCTTTAGTCAACTAGCGAGTTCTGCTCCAGAAGGGGCTCGCGCATCTTTGTGGATGAGAGCTCGCTAGCACGGATGATTCATGAACTCTGCTCATGAACTCTGCGTCGGCTCGCGCAGGGATTCGACCCAGAGTTCATGAATAGTCCGCTAGACCGAAATCGTCTGCCAACGGCCCGATGCGAAGCGTGTGCTCAAGAGCGTCGCCTTGATGCCATAGTCGGCAAAGAGACAGCACCAAACGGCGATCACGGAACCCGAAAAGACGTGGATGACCATCATGGCGGCGAGCAGCCTTCCGCCGAACAAGCCGGAAACCACTGCCAGCAACGGAAAGCGGGTATCCCCAGCGCCTCGCAAGGCGCCGCCCAAGGCGAACTCGGCTGCCATCAGGGGCTGCGCTGCCCCGAGGATCCAGATGAACACCACCGCGAGTTCCACCGTGCGGGCGCCGCTGGCACCAAACCATCCCGCCATGGGCTCTGACAATAGAACGATAGATAAGCCCACAACGGACATTACCCCCATCGCCCCCATGGTCGCACGCCATCCGGCGCGGCGTGCCTCCTCCGGATTCTGGGCACCCAGATGCTGCCCGACCAGGGTCGAAGCAGCCACCTGAAAGCCGATCCCAGGCACGAAGGAGAACGCCAGAATACGGACCCCGATGAAGTAGGCGCCGACAGCTGCCGTGCCGAAGCGCGCGATGATGCCGGTAAACGCCAGGATCCCGACGTTGAACAGCGCACCTTCGGCGGCCGACGGCAAGCCGATCCGGAACAACCGGCGGGTGATCTCCCAGGAGACACCTCGGAAGCAGCCCCGCGGGCGCAACGCCAAGCGGTTCTGGGCCCACAGCACGAAGACCAGTGCAGTGCCGATGCTGATGGCGAGCCCCGAGGCCAGCGCCGCACCGCGCACCCCCATGGCAGGAAACCCCCACTTGCCGAAGACCAGGCCGTAGTCCAGCACGACGTTAAGGCTATTGCTCACGACACCAAACAGCAGGGGGGTGCGAACGTCGCCGGCAGCCCGCAACCCATTGCCCAGGGCGATGCTGACCCCCATCGGCGCAGAAAACAGCAACCCCAGCACGAAGTAGTCCGTCGCAAGGGCGGCAACCGATGGCGTCACACCGAACAGGGCGATGGTCTCGTCAGCGAGCGGGACGGCCGCCACGCAGGCCACCCCCAGCCCCGCGGTCAAGGCCATCGACGTCCTGAGTACCCTGTCAGCCTCGTCCAGTTCTCGCGCGCCCACGGCCCGGGCCACCAGCGCCGTCGTCCCCATGGTCACGGACGCGAACAGGGAAAACTGCATCATCTGAACCTGGGAGCCGATGCCGACGGCCGCCACGGCATCAGCGCCGAGTTCGCTGACGATCAGAAAGTCCACGATCCCCACCAGGGCATGGAGCGCAAACGTCGTTGAGGTGGGCCATGCCAGCTGCCACACGCCGAGTCCGACCTCGTCCTTCGTCCCAGCGGTGGCGGAGCCCATGCGGGCGTATTAGCGGGGATTGCGCGAGGCGCAAGCAAAACCGGGGAGACGGCCTTTGCTATTGTGTGGCCATGGCCTTCTTGCCCTCATCCCTGATCTACGCGAAACGCATTCCCGGAAAGGGCCTGGGAGTGTTTGCCAAGGTGGACATCGCAGCGGGCACCGAGATCGAGCGGGTGCCGGTGATCGTCCTGCCTGCGAACGAAGCGCGACAGTTGCCGGGAGGAGGCGTGATAGGCAACTATGCGTTCACCTGGAGCAAGGGACAGGTCGCGATCGCCCTGGGCTTCGGCAGCCTGTACAACCACGCCGTCAAGCCCAACGCCACCTGCGCCGACCCGGCTCCCCGCACGAAGGTCTTCGTGGCCCGCACCCGAATCCACGCCAATGAGGAGATCACGATCAACTACCACGGGGAACCCGGCGTCCGCGCCGACGTGGGCTTCCCGATGCGCTAGCCACAACGGCCGCCAGGTGATGTTCGCCGTCCAGCCAGCCCTCGCGATGCACCGCGATCGACAGCTCTCCCATTAGACCCGGGAGCTCACCGGGCTCGAGCAGATAGCGGGACGAGGGGCGAGCATGGCGCTCCAGGTTGGTGCGTGTGGGGTGAACGACAATCGCGCAGCCGCCAGGCGCGAGCTTCGCGCCCAACTGAGAGTACACAGCCCGGTCCAGGAAGTTGACGCACAGGACGACATCCCATGGACCGCCACCCGGCATGCCGGTAGACAGGTCCCAACGGAGCGTGGACAGGGACACCGACCGCCTCGCGGCGTGCTCGCTGGCCACCTCGAGCGCAACGTCTGACACATCTAGCAGGGTGACATCGAGGCCCCGCTGCACCAACCACAAGGCATGCCGCCCCGTTCCTCCCGCAAGATCGAGAGCTCGGCCCCGCTGGGGCAGGTGGCTAGCTAGCGATAGGACCGCCACGGAGGGAGCCGCAGGTCCCTCCGCTGCGCGCTGGGCATGACGCGCATTCCAACGCGTTCGATCATCGGGCTGATGCTGCACACCCGACGATCCCACGTGCCAGCGCCCGGGCCAAGCACCCTAGCCCGCCATAGGCGCGGCCAGCGCAAGCTGCCGTGACTGGGCGATCAATTGCCCGTCCGGGGACCACAGTTCGCCATCCTCCTCGAAGAAGCCTTCGGTCGCGCGCCGCGACCTGAAGATCGAGAGCACTGAATGCTCTGGTGACAGGCGCTCAAGCGCAGCATGGTTGCGAAAGTGCACGGTCAGGTCCAGCGTGACGCCCATGACCATCGTGCTGTCAAAGGCGAAGGTCGACGGAAACCAGGCATCACTCATGGCCGCCAAGAGCGCCGGATCGTACGGACGTGGATCGCATAGCCGAAGGTAGCCACCGATGGCGTCGCCATGGCCGGGATCGAACGGAGTTGCGTACAGGGAACGGTACTCGTAGTGCCGCGAGAATGGGGGCATCACCTCAGGTGGCAGGACCGTGGCGTCGTCAAACGAAACGTCGGGCGGTGTGAGGTTCGAAAACTCCACACTCGGCCAATCCGTCGACATCGCCAACTTGGCGGTCACGCAGAGCTGCCCCCGTTGGAACAGGTCCGCACTGAGCCAGCTCAGCGAACTGCCGCGCCGCAGCAAGCGCGTCCTGATTTCGACTGGCCCAGGCTTGGCCACGGCGATGTAGTGAACCGTCAGGACCCGGGGTCGGCGGTCCGGATCGCCCCCCGCGCTCGCCATGGCCGTCTTCATGAGCAGCGCTGCCAGATAGCCGCCATTCGGTCCGCGGAACACGTTCCACGCCTCATCGATATCGGCAGCGTAGACGCCGGAGCCGGCCTGCGTGACCTCCAGCGCCTTGTCGAAGGCACTCTGGGTGGTGCGCGCCGGCACCTGGACACCGCGCGTGTCCGCTTCCTGGCCGATGCCATATATGCCTGCAACCATTTGGCTTTTCTCCATTTCTTTGCGATTTAGTCTCGTTTTGCAACTAACCCTAGCAGGTCGGTCTCAAAACGCAACTGATACGTGCTAGACTCACCGCATGCGTTGGAAAGAAGCGGCAGATCAGTACTGCAGCATCGCGCGAGCACTGGGCGTGCTGGGCGATCGTTGGACGCTGCTGATCATGCGCGAAGCCTTCAGCGGGGTGCGCCGCTTCGACGACTTCCGCCAGCACCTGGGCGTCGCGCGCAACGTCCTGACGGACCGACTGCAGCGCCTGGTGGATGCCGGGGTGCTGGAGCGTCGAGCCTATCAAGACAACCCCCCACGCCACGAGTACCGTCTGACGGAAGCCGGGCGCGATCTCAACGGTGTCTTGCTGGCCCTGATGGGCTGGGGCGACCGATGGTTGACCGACGGGTCTGGGCCCCCGATGCAGGTCGTGCACCGGGGCTGCGATCAGCCGATTACGCCGGCCCTCGTGTGCCCCGATTGCGGCGAGCCACTGACCACGCGCAACACCCAACTGCTTGCCGGCCCGGGGCTGCCAGTGCAGACCGCCAAGGAACGCGAAGCCGAGGTGGAGCGCATCCGTGCCCAACACGCGCAGAGCGAACAGCCCTCCAACACCGAAGCATAGCTAGCCCGCATCCATCACCAAGGCACGTGATGATCGTGCAAGTGATCGGCTTCGC
>JAPPOR010000438.1 GCA_028817905.1 Myxococcales bacterium | reverse complement strand
GGTGGCGGCGGCGGCGGCGGCGGGTGCGGCCGCTCCAGTGTGGGCATTTGGCTGACGGGCATCGATCCGACTGCAATCGACATCGAGAGGCTGCGCGCCGGTCAGACGTTCGAGCTAGCCGAGGGTGGCCGAGCCGGTCGCGGCGGTGGCGGCGCAGTCCCTGCGCCCGCAGGTCGACAAGGGGGGGTCTTCGATGTTGTGGCGCGCTGAGTTTCGCGTCAGCGCATGGGCGCTTGTGGTGGGTCCGCTCTTGTTGGGTGGGTGCTTCGAGAGCCGAACCTGCCCGGTTGAGATCTGCGACGGCATCGACAACGATTGCGATGGGCAACAGGATGAGGACTTCCTGGATGCGCGCGGGCGTTACGTACTCGACGAGCATTGTGGCGGCTGCGGAATCGCGTGCAGTGCGTTGTATCCCGACGCGCGCCAGACCGCGTGCCTGGAGGAGGAGGCGGGGCCGACCTGTCGGATCGTGGCCTGTCCCCCGATGCATCGCCTGGACGAACATGGGGTCTGCGTCAGGCAGGTTCCCGCCCTGTGCATGCCGTGTGAAGACGACCAGGACTGCGCTCAGCATGTTCCGGGGGCCCGCTGCCTGCGGCTCGATGAGTCCTTTGGTCGATGCGGTCAACCGTGCGACGCCGGCCGCGATTGTCCCGATGGGTTCGGGTGTGTCACCGACCTCGAGTCAGGCTTTCGTCAGTGCCGCCCCCGGACCGGAACCTGCGAGTGCTCGGAGGACCTGGTCGGTGCAACCTTCGGTTGTGACTTCGTGGGTAGCACCGGTGCGCGCTGTGCGGGCACTCGGATGTGCCGAGCCGGCGGCCTTACGGCCTGCGAGCCAGCGTTTGGTGAGCAGTGCAATGGCGAAGACGACGACTGTGACGGTGAGGTGGACGAGGACTTCACCGATCGGCGTGGTCGCTACGTGGGGGCCGATCACTGCGGCGCCTGCGGAGTGGCATGCGTCGTCCAGGGCCCCAATATGCGCGCCGAGTGCGTGACCGAGGACGACGAGGAGCGCTGCCTGCAGACGTGCCTGCCGTCTTTCATCGACCTCGACGGGCTCGCCACGACCGGCTGCGAATGCGAGTTGCTGCCCGAGTCCGGTGGGACGGTGGGCGCGGACCGCGATTGCGATGGGATGACCGATCCGACACCCATGCTTGTGTTCGTTTCGCAGACGGGGGACGACACGGCCACCGGAACGACGCCGGACGATCCCTTGCGTACCGTCCAGGCGGGGCTGGCGCTTGGTCAGGCGCTTGGCCGGGATGTGTGGGTGGCACGCGGCATCTACGCCGGGCCGGTGCTCGTGCCGGAGGGGGTCTCGCTGCTTGGCGGCTACAGTCCCGACTTTCGCGAGCGGGATGGCGACCTGTATCCCGTGGTGATCGAGGCCGCCGACGATTCGGGTGCGCCCGTGCTGGTGATGCGCGAGGTCACCGAAGTGACGCGCGTTGAACAGCTGACGGTGGTGGCGGCGCAGGCTGCTGCGCCGGGGGCGGGAAGCACCGCGGTATTCCTCGATCGCGTGGGCGCATCGGTGCAGCTGTCGCGCCTGACGGTGCTCGCTGCCCGAGGCGCCGATGGTGCGTCCGGTGTGCCTTCGAGCGGGCGCCTGGAAGCCTGGGGGCTGAGCGGTCTGGCCCAGCTGAATGGAGTTGCCGGCGGTACCGGCGCACTCGGGAGCGTATCGGGTCAGGCGTGCCCGGCGAGCACGCCAGGTGGGGCCGGAGGGGGAAAGACCTGTCCGGCCGGCGGCGGCGTGTCGGGCGGAAACGGGGGCGCGGCCACTTGCCCGATCCTGACCGGTTGCGACAACGTCGGCGGAGCTCCCTGTGGCAATGCGGGCTGCGCCGATTTCACGGTCGACGGCGTGTGCGATCTCGAGGCTGCCCTTTCCGCGGCGTCGCCCAACCCGGCCGCGGCCGATGGGGTGGGCCCCGGCGGTGGGGGCGCAGGCGCGCGCACGTACAGCTCCCCGACGAATCACACGGTCTGCAACTTTTGTGACGACAACCCGTCGTTGCGCCGTGAGGGGGGGGACGGCGCCGATGGTGCCGAAGGTGCAGACGGGGCCGCCGGAGACGCGTGCGCGGCCAAGCCCAGGTTGGACCTCTTGACCGGGCGGGTGGCGGCGCGTGCCGGTGGGGCTGGCCAGGCAGGCGGCGATGGTGCCGGTGGTGGCGGTGGCACCGCGGGCGCCGGGTACGCCGTGATCGCCAACACCACGGGGACCTGTTCCGATGTCGCTGGCGGTAGCGGCGGTGGCGGTGGCAGCGGTGGCTGCGGCGCGCCCGGGGCGACCGGTGGCGGTGGCGGGGGTGCTTCAGTTGGCCTGTTGATCGTGCCCGCAGGGACCACGGGTCCGGTGCTGCAGGATGTGCGGGTGGTGACGGCGTCCGGCGGTGACGGCGGCGATGGCGGTCTGGGCGCCGAAGGGGGCGCCGGCGGCGTCGGCGGAGTCGGGGGGCTTAGCCAGTTTTGGTGCGCGCGGCGCGGGGGCAGCGGAGGGGATGGCGGCGGCGGCGGTGCCGGCGGCGGCGGTGCCGGCGGGTGTGGTGGCGGCAGCTACGGCGTGTACGTCGTGGGTTCCTCACAGGCTGTCATGGACTACGCCGATGTCGTGCTCGAGACGGTTGCCGTCGAGGCGAGCGGAGCAGGCGGCCATGGGGGAGCCTCGGGATTCTCGCCGGGCGCGCCGGGACCCGGTGGCGAGGGCGGTCCGGCGGCCGCCGTCGTCCTGCATCGCTTGGACGATTGAAGCCGGAATGCCCGGGCTGAATCAATCATCTGCTCGCCCTCGCCTTGCTTTTCGATTTCACTGGGCTTTCGGCTGCTCCCGAGGTTCCTTGACGGTGACCGGGAGTCGACTACAATGCGCGAGCTTTTTCGCCCGGTGGATCCCGGGCTTAGCCGTTGGCTGGCCGACCAAGGCGGCCTAGGTGGCGGAGCGCCCTGGGTTGACTTGGGCTGACCTTGGGCTGACTTTGGGCTGACTTTGGGTGCCCATACGGAGCGTGCCATGCGAGACCTGATCAAGCTGACCTGCCAGAAGTGCAAGCGTGACAACTACGTGACCGACAAGAACAAGCGGACGATGACCGAGAAGTTTGTCATCAAGAAGTTCTGCGCCGGTTGCCGCTCCCACACCGAGCACAAGGAAGGCAAGATCTCGAAGGGCTAGCGACCTTGAGTCAGCGTTTCGTGGGCGTTTGCGTCAAGTTTGATCGCGTTACCTTGATTGGAAGCGTTTGGACAAGGTCGCTAGGTCGCGCTGACGCGCTCCGGGGATGAGCTGCAAGCGACAACGGTTTCCGGTGGCGCTTGGGTCACATGCCTTGTTGGGCTGGGGCGAAGCCCCGATGGGGGCCTTGACCAGCGATCTCGTCTACAGATGAGTCAAAGCCTGGGGAACTCGCCATTCTCTGCTGGCGTTGTATCAAGGATTCTACGTCGCACCTCCGGTGCTCCGGGTGGTGCGCGGCGGCTGGATTTGCCTCACGCAGACTCGTCATCCGCAGGATTCCATGCCTGGTGCATGGGCCTAGGCCCCGCTGACTCTAGCGTCCGAGTTGCCGCTTGAGCCTTTCGATCTTGTTTCGGCGGCTTTGGCCTTCGGGCGCGTAGGCTTCGCCGATCAAGTAGGCTTCCAGGGCTTGCTCAGGGTGACCGCGGCGCGCAAGGTCGCCGCCCAGGTAGCGGTAGAAGTCCCAGCGCACGTCGCTTTGGGCGATCGCGAGCCACATGATCGCGGTGGCTGTTGCAACCGCCAGCGCCGGTCGCACGATGCGGTCGGGAGCGCGCGCCGCCATGTGCAGTACACCCGCGACAACCAGTGCGGCAGCCCCCAGTGCCGCTGCCGCTTCGGCGCCTGGTAGCTGCAGCTTGCGCCCCACGTAGTAGAGCATGCCGGCGACGCCCAGGGCCAAGAGGGCGGGCGTCGCGGAGGTTGGTCCCGCACGGGCTTCGCTTTCCACGTCACTTAGCTGATCTGTGATGGCCAGCTCGATGCGCAGCAGGGGGGCGGCTAGCCATCGCAGCGCGGGTTCGGGAAGCAGGTAGACCACCGCGAACATCAGCATGTAATAACTGAACCACCCGATCTCGAGCGCCATCGCTTCGGCGCCCACGTGCAGGACCACGGCCAGGGCGGCCGTGGCGAGGCTCAGGCCTCGGGTGACTCTGCTGGAGGCCCGGTCCTGCTGGCTTGCGACCAGATACCCTAGACCGAGGGCGACCTCGACCGGGATGACCGCGGTGGACATCCAGGTCCAGATGGTCTGCGGCGACCATCCACGGTCAGTCGCAAGTGCGAGCAGCGGTTCCAGCAAGGCTTCCGCGCTGCTAATGCGCCGGATGGTGTGGCCGTCTACCCACTGCTGGTCGCACTTCGCCACCGCTGCGAAGACGTACAGAATCGCGACCGTGCAGGCCAGAAGGGGGTAGCCGAAGCCGGCGCTGGTGGAGGTCTCCCGGTCGCCTGCGGCGTGCGCGCTCTCTTGACTGACTCGGGCAAGATCGCGTGCGCAGACGCTGGGAAACGCGATCAGGCAGACCAGCACGAGCGAGAGGAAGTAGTGGTGCTGGTAGCTGTCCAGCATACTGATCGCCCACGACAGGGTGTACGTGGCGAACAGCGCGGTTGCGGCAACGGGCCGGATGCCGGTCAGGGCGACGTAGATTCCCAACAACCCGCTGACCAGCAATAGCGCGATGTAGCCGCCTGCTGTCGGCACCGGCAAGAGGCTATCCAGCAAGGAGAAGTGGGCGACGTTGAAGTCGGCCACGCCGTAGCGGCCCGCGTGACCGATCATGAGCATCCATGCGTCCAGCGCCAGCATGCACGGCACGATGCGGATGATGAGATAGGGTCGGATGGCAGCCTGGGGCCCGTGGAAGAAGCGGTCGAAGCCGGTCATGGTGCCACCTCGCGCGTCGTCGTCTCGCCGGACCGACAGCTACGCACCACCTCGTTGACCGCCAGGGGACTTCCGTCGCTGGTTCGGCACGACCGGCGGTAGCGCACGCGATCGACCTGTTCTCGGTCACAGCTGCGCGCCAGGTACTTGTCTACGACCGCTGGCCGATACCGGGTGAGCATGTTGACCCACGCCACCTGGACGTCGCGCCGAGGGTGAAGAATGCGTGCGTGGGCCGCGTCGTCCGGGCTGTCGAGCGCTTCGACTTCCACCCGGCAGCGATGCATGCGGACGGTGGAGAACATGCGCCAGCTGAAGCGCTCATCCGGGCCGCGCCCGCCGAGGTAGTAGCTGAGCGGACCTATGATTTGCAGCGCGAGAAACCCCACGATCAGGGTGTTGTTGCGCAATCGGATCCGGCGCTCCACGTGGGTGGTGTGTACCACATGGGGGCGACGACGGGGACCGCCCGGCGGGTGTTCGGGACGCTATGCAAGGGTCCTGGTATGCGCCATGATGCGCCGCAAAGCGCGAGGAGGCGTGATGGCTCTGACCCAATCCAATGGCATGCCGCTCGGGACGGCGGCGCCTCGATTTTCCCTGCCGGCCACCGACGGGCGCAGCTACGCTCTGGATGACTTCGCGAACTCCCCCGTGCTGGTGGTCGTGTTCACCTGCAACCATTGCCCCTACGCGAGGGCTATCGAGGATCGGCTGATCGCCTTTCAGCAGGAGTTCGGCGAACGCGGCGTTGTCGTGGTCGCCATCAGCAGCAACGACGACCAGGCCTATCCGGCGGACAGTTTCGACGCGATGCGGGTACGGGCCAAGGACAAGGGCTTCAACTTCCCGTACTTGTTCGACGGTAGCCAGGAGGTCGCCCGGTCCTACGATGCCGCCTGCACCCCCGATATCTTCGTCTTCGATCGGGAGCGCAAGCTGACCTACAACGGACGCTTCGACGACAATTGGCAGGACGCTACCCGTGTGACCCAGCGGGACCTGGCCCGAGCGGTCGAGTGCACCCTGGCAGGTAAGCCGCTTGACTTCGAGGCCCGCCCATCCATGGGCTGCAACATCAAGTGGAAGGCTTGACGACCCGCGCCGGAAGCAGCGGACGCACGCTGGCCGCAGCGGGGTCCAGACGGTGACGCCCTGCAACACGGCTCTGGCGACTTGCGGGTTCCGGTTGCCCGGCCTCCGCGCTCGGGTTCCCGCCCTCGCCAAAGTGACCGGCCCGGCGGCAGTTTCCGACTGGACCGCAGTGTTTAACCGTAGTGTTCACGAAGGGCTTGCGATTTCCGGCCAGCCGGCTAGAGTTCCCGGCCCAAACCACGGTGCGTGTAGCTCAGTGGTAGAGCACTGGATTGTGGTTCCGGTGGTCGCGGGTTCAAACCCCGTCACGCACCCCAACCTTCCGAGGGCAGCATCGGAAGGACTCACGCTGTACCGCTGCCATGCGCCCGTAGCTCAGCTGGATAGAGCGTCGGACTTCGGATCCGAATGTCGGGGGTTCGAATCCCTCCGGGCGTGCCGCGACCCCTTTGGGGTCGCTTTACGCCCGGAGAGCTTCCGGTAGCCGTCAGTCGGACCATGACTGCGTCAAGGTCCTCCCACCGGGCGAGCGAATCTCTTCGGTCTTGCATGGGCGTTGGCGGCACTGGTGCAGTTTCGCCCGGAGCGCTTCGGGAGCCGTCAGTCAGACCATGACTGCGTCAAGGTCCTCCCACCGGGCGAGCGAATCTCTTCCGTCCTGCACTGGCGTTCGCGGCAGCTAGGGGGCGCGGTTGGGTTGTAGCCATTCGGTTGCGGCTTCAGATACGCCGCGTCGGCTGTGCACGCAGGTGCAACGTGTAAAACCTAACCGCGTCCCCTGGTTCTCGTCTACGGGACCCACGATTACGTTAGGGGAGCCCGATTTGTGAGGGGCTTCGTCTCGGCACAACGCGCCGGAGCACGACGGGGGCGATCTTGCAGGATTGGGCCCCCGTCACTTTTTCCGTCTTCCGGATGCAAGCCGGCCCCGCGCCGATGCCCCGTCTCCTAGGCATCGCTCGCTACCGCATCCCCACATTTCCTCGAACAAGTCGACGAGGGCCATCACCAGCGTGCCCGGCGCAGGCCCATCACGCTGCCTGATCGAAAACCGGGGCTACGCCATCATCGGAGGTGAACGGCAACACATACTGCGGACCTCGCCTTGCGAGTCTCGATGAAAGCGACAATTGGCAAAGTGCTCGGTGTTCCGCGGGGGGCTTCCTCGGTGAAGGAGCGTGCACCCGTGGTCATCTCGGCGCAGCTCGATCACCTGGCCATGAATGCGGATTCGTTTGGGCCTCCCACGAGTCGGTTCAGCTTGACTCGCGAGGGGCCGGTGCCCTGCAGCCCGAACGGGGCGTGGGTTGGAGGGCTCGGACTCTTGGCGGACATCCGCCGAGCCCCGCCCAGTGGGCGCCTGTGAATGGCCCTACCGACGTCGAGACGCTCAGACGCTCGACGCATTGTTCCTGTGTTGCCGGCCCCCGTGGGGCCGTCCTATGCAAGCTGTCCGCACGACGATCAGCCTATCGGCTGCGGCTCCACCTGGATGGGCTCATTGGCCAGCACCAGGCTGAACAGCCCCTGTGGATGCGCGGCGCCAGCCACAATGGTCGTCGTGTCCTCGGCGCCGGTGAACTCCACCTGCAGCGCCGGAAATCGCGAGCGCTCGCCCCACATGTCCAGCTGCCAGCCTTCCGGGCTGCCCTCCTGGTAACTGATGTCAACAACCAGTTCGAACGTGCTCCCTAGGGGCTGTTCACCGATGAGCTGCGTGAACGGAAGCAACCCCAACGACAGGAGCTCGGCGCCGAGCCACACCACCAGCTTATCCAGATTCAAAATGCCCTCGACGACATAGTCAGCCAGAACGGCCGCCCATCCGTCGCCCAGTTCCGCTTCGATAAGCTCGTGAAAAGCCTGCTTGCCGTTATCGGTGAGCGATTGCATGTACTCGGACAGGCGCGTCTTGCCGTACTCGATGGCACTGGCGAGCACCGAATTGATGTCAGCCATGACCCACTGCTCGCTCTTGATCTCCAGCGCCAGACCGTCGGCATTGTTCTCGGTAATGCGCCAGTCGAGATCCTCGACCGACTTTGCCGGATCCGACGCGATCAAGATGGCGCCCTGAAGCCCTTCGACGCCCCAGCTCGGCGGGTTGGGTGCGTTGTTCACGGGTGTTCCGCCAATGTAGTACCGCACCGTGCAGTAGGGATAGGCTGACGTCAGCCTGACCACCGGTTGCTCGTCGCGAGTCTTGTCGATGGCGAAGTCCGCCTTCATCCAGTTTCCGCGCTCGCCGCTTCTTTCGAAACTCAGATAAGGGTACAGCATGTAGTACATCAGGTCATACAGCAGTGCCAGAAACCCCTCTACAAGGTCGAGGGTGGGCTCGGACAGCAGCACGTCAATCAGCACGCCAAGGAGATATGCTGACGGATTATGGCCTTTAACCTTCGTGAGAACCGCCATGACCGCCGCTTGCTTCTCCTCCTCGTTCTCGTTGCCGGTGATACCGTCACGCAAGGCCTGGTAGACCTCTTTCAGAGCCTCCTCGATGTCCTCTGGAATCGCTTGATCGATGACCTCGAGAATGTTGGCGCGCGCGTAGTGGTAGGGCGGAGGCAGACCGGCGACTACCGAGAGCCTGCCCGAGAGTGTAGCTGCCGTGCTGGACGTACCATCGCTCTGACCGTCGTTGTCATCGCCTTCATCTTCGCCGTCGCCCGCGTTCCCCCCGCCATTGCTTCCGCCGTTGTGCTCATCGTCGCAGGGGTCCAGCGGCGTGCCCATGGCGTCTCCCTTCGCGCTGTCGTTGGTAGACACGCTCTGCTCGGGCGCCGGGTTGGAGCTGATGTCGTCGAGCAAGTTCAGGGCGGCGGCCTTCTCGGTCGCAGTAGTCGGTGCCGGCGCCACGTTGCTCGCCATCGCATTCCCCGTCAGTGCCGCTACCTGCTGTCCCAGCGCAACCGCCGCGTCGAGCGCATTGGAAGCTGCTTCGCCAGATAGACTGCCGGCCAACTGCGCCGCGTTGTTGGCGAGCTGCGATAGGCTGTTAAGCGTCGCGGCTAGCTCCCCTGCTTTGGACATGTCACGGAACATCGAGCCGCTGCTGACAGCGTTCAGCGCATCAGTCAACGAAGTCGGCATCGGGTACTGATTTGGCGGCAGCTGCTCGACCACGCCGCCGGGGACGGTCGGCTGTAGATCGTCGGCGACTTCGCCGCCACGCTTGCGATTGAGGTCCACCGCTAGAATCGGCGGCGCCGAAATTGGGGGAGGCGAGTCCTTCCAGTTGTAGAAGCGCTTCGGATTGACGTACTCGCTGCCGTTCGAGCGACCGAGGATCGCCTCACCAAAGACACCTGAGGTTGGCAGATAGACGAACTCCTTTCGGACGTCCTTGCTCGCGGCGCTCTCGAGCGCGCCGATCTGCTCCACGAACCGCTCGATCACGTCGTCGACACCAAGATCCGGCACGGGCCGCAGCTCGCGCTCGACCACGATGTCCAGCTCCTGCAGGATATCGGGCCGATCGTACGCGGGCGCGGTGACATTCAGCGTGAGTTCTGCTGCGTTCGGGGAGCTCACATAGCCGGTATAGTCCCTCCGGACGGTCTTACGTTGCCTGCCGTGCTGCTCGGTCATGGTGTAGTGGCCGCTGACCGGATAGCGTCCCGTGCTATCCGCCTGTGGATCGACTTCGAACTCCAGCGAGAAAGTCGAATCGGCGTCCAGAGCCAGTCCGGCGGTGCGCAGGCCACTCATGGAATAGAGCCGCGCGACCTTTCCCCCCCGGACGACTTCGCGACCAGTACCCTCGCCGCGAGTGGTTGCAAGCACCAGGTCCTCCGTCGAGCTGCTGAGTGTAGCGGTGTAGTTGAACACCAATTCACTCGTCGGAAGAGGCCTGTCCGCAGCTAGTCGCTTGAGCTTGAATATCAGTAGGTTTTCCACGATTCCCAGCGGGTTAGGATCGATCAACTCCGTTAGGGGCATGGAGGCCGACCCACTCTGGACGCGGAGGTGCTCAATGACGTCGACAATTTGCTCCTTTTCGAGCGTACTCACGGAACGTGTCAACACGAATGAGACAGCCGGTATTTGAGTTCTATGTAGCGATCA
>JAPPOR010000919.1 GCA_028817905.1 Myxococcales bacterium | reverse complement strand
ATGTGCGCCCGCCCGCCCTCCTTTCGGTGGCTGCGCCGCTCCGACTGTAGCCCGTCCAGCAACCTTCCGACTCCGCTGCGCTTTCACCCCGGCTGGAGATACAGGAGTCTTCCCACCTTTCACCCAAAGCCCAGCGAGCAGTGTGCGCGTCCCGGACAGTCACGGGGCCGCGATTTCTGCCCCGGCGGAAAAAGGCGGTGTTCGAGCGCTGAATTGTCGTGCGCCAGCCGCTCGCCTGCCGTACAACCGCCCCGCGCCCCCCTCCAGAAGAGTTGGTTTCCCGTGGACCTTACGCTAGTCAACGCGTCCATTTTCAATCTTCCCTCCTCCCATCGCGCCGACGTCATCGTGCACGGCTGCAGCCGTGACCTCCAGCTGTGGCGCCCTCCAGGGCCTGACCGCACGCTGTGGGAGGAATACGGCGACAATCTGCAGGATGTGCTCGACGGTGAACGCGCGCGGTTGGACGGCGGCCAGCTCGAGCCGGGTGCCACTTTGCGTCTCCATCCGGGCAACCTGCACTGCGACTTCTTGCTGCTCTGTGCCCTGCGCTCGCCCCACGGGGAGACGACCCAGGCCGATGCGCCCAATGAGGGGTTGATCGAGCAGGGAGCCCGCAAGGCGCTGGAGTTCGCGGGGGAGCGTGCGGTGGCCCGGGTGGCATTCCCCGCCCTCGGGGCCGGCCCCGGGGCAGCGGAGGCTCCCGCGCGCATGGCAGCCGTCGTGCGTGCCGCCCATGCCTACAAGCAGGCTTGCTTTGAAGCGGGTCGGCCGGCTGGCATCGAGGAGGTGGTGGTGTGCGATGCCAGTGGCGCCAATGTGTCGCGGGCCAAGCGATTGGTGGCCCGGCTTGCTCGTACGGCCCCTGCACCGGCCCAAGCAGGAGCAGCACCCGCCGCGGCCCCGCGCAAGCGCAAGGCTGCCACGACGAGGAAGGATAGGGGAACCAAGCTCGACGCGGAGGAGTTGGCGCAGGCCAGGGCATCCGCCAGCGCCTACGATCGCAGTCGAATGTACGTCGTCGACGAATGGTTGATCCATCCCAAGTTTGGTGCTGGCAAGGTGACCGAGGTGGATCCGGAGCGCCGCATCAAGGTGGTCTTCGAAGACGGCAAGGCGCGCGTGATGATTCACGCTCGCTGACCTGAACCTTCCCATCGGGGAAGCCCCAGGCCAGTCTCTTTTGTGGACGGAGAGGGCCACGCGGCCCTCTCGCCTCAACCGGCGGAAGCCGTCGGGGGCCCCCTCTCCGCGGGTCGCGTGCTGGTTCTCTAGGGGTCACTGTCGTCAGCGGATTGCTGCGCTAGGGCTACCGCATCGGGCAGCTGCCGCGCGAGGCGGCGGCGAAACGCCTTTTCGAGACGCAAGCGCTCGATTGTTTGGCGGGCCGCCCGTTGGGCGGTCGGTAGGGGGTGGGCTTTGAGGAACGCGAGAACGTCCTGCTGGTGCTCGGGCCCCAGTGCCGTGGTTGCCGCAATCAAGCGACCCGTGAGCATCGGCGTGAGTCGCTTTTCCAGCGCGGCAAAGCGGCGCTTGATAAACGCCCAGGTGGAGGCTCCCACGGCGGGGTTTTCCAGTTGACGTGCCAGCACCAGGGCCACGTCCTGGGTGGGGATCTCGGGTTCCAGGCACAGCCGCTGCACCTGGGCCGCGAGCTTCTTGTCGCGGAAATCGGCCAGCGCCATCCGCACCCGGCGACGCTGTTGCGGGGTGCGGTCGTTGCGGGCGGCCTCGCGATAGCGCGACAGCAGGGAGGCGTCGCCGTCGATGGCGGCCACTGCGACCACGGGGGCCGCGAGGTTTCCGTTAAGGGTGCGACGATCGCTCAGGTAGCGGTCGCAAAGCTCCGCGGCCCACGTCTTGACCGCCGGGTCTTCCCCCACCTTGCCGATCAACTCGAAGAGGACGGCGTGGAGCACGGCTTGCTCGTCGCCATCAGGCCGCGCGAGCATCTCCTTGTGCAGGCGTTCGGCGTAGTCTGTCCGAACGAGTTGCCTGCAGGCATGTTGTTGCTCGGTGGGCGCCGCTGCTGCAATGCGCTCCAGGCTAAGCATCACGGCCGAAAGCACGTCCGGGTCCGTGTCCGTGCGAAAGGCGCGCAGGAGAGGAAAGTAGTCAGACAAACCAAGGTAGCCGGCGTGCAACAGGGCCCAGCCATCCGACACCAAACCTAGCCGTTCGCTCACCAGCAGCGAAGGCAGACGCCCGGCCAGGGCGGCCAGCGTTTCGCTATCGTAGGCAACGCGGTAGCATCCCGCCTGGTCGGCGTTGCCGAGGATTGGGTGTCGCCCGACGCGCAGCCCGGAGAGGTCCAGGGACTCACGCCGTCGGCTGAGCAGATGCCTGATTTCCCGCCTGTTCCGCCCGTGCCCGTCGGCTCTGAGCGTTCCCCGAACGGACCGTCCAGTCCACGGGAGCAACCACTTCGCGTCCGTTGTTCCGGCCTTCGCGCCCCGTGGTGGTCCGCCCGCACGGTAGCGTGTTTGGGTGAGCTCCAGGTGTGCCCCGTGGGGGCCATTCTTGCGGGTCATCGACAGTAGCGGGAAACCCGGCTGCTCGATCCAGCTGCGCACGAGCCTGTCGATGCCACGCTGTCCCGCCGCCGCTTGCAGGTGTCTCCACAGGTCCGCGGCGACCGCGTTGCCTTCCCGGTGTTCGCGAAGGTAGCTCCTCACCCCCTGGCGAAAGCAGCTCTTCCCCAGGTAGTGCTCGAGCATACGCACCACCGCGGCGCCCTTTTCGTAGGTGATGAGATCGAAGTTTTCGGTCGCTTCATCGGGAGTTTTGACGGTCGTGTAGATCGCGTGAGTACTGGCGAGCGCGTCGAGCTCAAGGGCTGCATTGCGACCGTGGGCGAAGTCATTCCACATTCGCCACCCGGGCTGCCAGGCGTCCACGACCGCGAACGCGATCCAGGTTGCGAACGCTTCGTTGAGCCACAGGTCATCCCACCATGCCATCGTGACCAGATTTCCGAACCACATGTGTGCGAGTTCGTGGCAGATGACCTCGGCCGCCCGCTTTCTCTCGGGCAGGGAAGCGCTGCGCTCATCTAGGAGCAACAGCGTTTCGCGAAAGAACACGGCCCCGGCGTTTTCCATCGCACCGATCTCAAAGTCCGGCACCGCCACCAGGTCGAGCTTTTCGTAGGGGTAGGGGATTCCAAAGTATCGTTGCAGCCTGGTCAGGGACGCGGCGGCGGTTTCGAGCGCGAAGCGTGCGAGACCGGAGGCGCCGCGGGCGTAGAAGACGCGGATGGGAATCTCTCCGCAACGCCGCACTCGCGATCCCTCAAGGGGACCGACCGCCAGGGCAAGCAGGTAGGTCGATAGCTTGGGGGTAGGCTGGAAGCGATGGGTATTCTGGTCTTCGGTGTACTTGTCGCACGAGGCCACGGGGCTGTTACTCACCACCGTGTGATCGGCGCCCGTCGTCACGTTGAGGCTGAAAGTGGCCTTGAATGCGGGTTCGTCGAAACACGGGAAGAACCGGCGGGCGTCAGCGGCCTCGAGCTGAGTGACTGCGAAGCGCTGGCCATTCGTCGAGGCCAGGTACAGCCCCCGCAAATCGTCGCGTAGGTGGCCGCGAAAGCTCATGGATAGGGTGAGGTCCCCCTGGGCGAAGGGCCCCTTGAGGCGCCGCAGATGAAGGGTTTCGCTCCGTAGGCGCGTGCGCGCGCGTACGGGCTCGCCGCGCTCCCCTAGGGCACCGACCGTCGCCTTGTCGATGTCCAGGTCTACTGCGTGCAAGACGATCTCTTCGCAAGCGCTCGAGATGTGCACGTCCACTTCGACGGTTCCTGAAAACACCCTGGAGCGCTCCGGGTCCACATGCACGTGGAGGCGGTAGCTGACTGGTAGCACCGTTCGGGGAAGGCGGTAGCCTGGACCGTATTGGGTCCTCCTGGCGGCCGTGCTGCCCCGCGGCGTAGCCAAACGGTGGCGGCTTGCCCTGTCGCTGCCCTCTACCTGGACCGCTTGTTTTCGGGTTCTGGGTGCCATTCGGTCAGGGCCGAGCTATGTGCGACGGTTCTTGGGCGCTTGCCGTGTGGTTCTGCGTCGATTCGCAGGGCTTGCGGGTGCGGCTTAGCTGCCCACGTGACGTTCGAGCAGCTCGCCCAGGCGGGGTACGGCCGCCTCGACGTGCTTCTTGGCACTGCCGCGCAGCTTCTCATACGACTTCTTCACGACAGCATTCTTTGCAGTCTGCGCTCGCCGATCCGTGATGCTGAGCAGGGCGTCCGCCACGCGATTGGTGTTCTGGACCAGCTGCGCTCTTGGGCTCGTTCCGGCGGAAACCGCCTCCTGATAGATGGGGTCGAGGGCATCCATGAAGTCGTCGAACAGCACATCGACGACCTTCTCGAGGAAGTCCGGGCTAACCCCCTTGACGATCTTGTATGCGGTCTTGACCGCCATGCCGCCGAGCCCGCCCTTGTCCGCGACTTCGGCATCCAGGACACGAAGGGAGTCCGCAATGACGACCGAGCGCTTGTCCGTCCCCAGCAATTCCTTGAGTGTCGACATGCAGGCTAGTTATCATTTCTTGCGCGAGTGAGAAAGCCGGTTTGCCGCACGGTGCGGCTTGGCACGGTCGGGAGTCGCGTTGGGCGTGACGGCCAAGACAAACGGGGACCCGGAGCCCGACCCGTGCGCTAGCGCACGCGACCCGCGGGAGAGGGGGCCCCGGCCGGCTTTTTGCCGGCGGAGGGAGAGGGCCGCGTGGCTCTTGTCCGTGGACCAAAGGGGCTGACCTGGAGCTTCCCTTCGGGAAGCTTCAGCCTAGAGGCGCAGGGAAAGTACCAGGTTGTAGAGCATGTGGGCCAGGGCTCCCGGGAGGACCGATCCGGAGGCCAGACGCAGTCCCGTGGCCACCACGCCGGTAGCCAAGATCGCCCACAGGGCTCCCCAGTTGCCCCAGCTCTGCTGCAGGTGGAGGGCCCAGAAGAAGAGGAGCGATAGCGCTGCTGCCGGCCACGTACCCAGGGTTAGCAATGCTCCGAGAAGAAACCCACGAAAGAAGAGCTCCTCAACCAGTGGGAGCAGCGCGCCGAGCAGCGCAAAGGCCAACATGCCGCTCGGCCACGAAATAAACGTTTCGATCGGCGCTTGTCCGGAACTCGGGATGAAGCGAAGCGCCCAGCGGGCATTGGCGACCAGCAGCGGGCAGGCGCAACAAGCGGCGACCAGCGTGAGCCTTGGGTGACGGGGTCGCGACAGCGGCAGCGTACCCCGCTTGACCTTCCACATGATCACGACGGCTACCTGCAGAAGCGCGATCAAGAGACCCTTGGATAGGCCCAGGGTGGGACCCCACAGGGGCAGCTGCGCCACCCCGACCACTGCGAGCAGGGCCGCTCCGATCCAGAGGTACGGCGGTCGGGGGTCCCGCCACCGAACCCCGGGTGCATCTGCCTTCGATCCGGTCTCACTCGTGCTGCGCCCTTCGGCGCGGGGGTGCTGGCTCCAACCCAGGGCCAGCAATGCCAGACCACCTAGCGCGATCGCGGCGACCGGCCAGTGGTCGAAGCCCGAAAGCGGCTGCCGCGCGAGTACCCTCGCCCGGATCGGCACGCGCGTCAGTGCCTCCTCTGGCGGGCGCTCTGGCCACACTGCGTCGACGCTGTAGCGACCGGGCTCCTCGACCCGGCCGGAGCCGAGCTGCAGGCAGCCGCCGTGCTCGTTGCGCCGCACCATCTCGAGGTGGGCGGCGTCGAGTTCCACCCGCAGCATCAGGCGCATGGGTTCCAACTGGAATACTGCGAAGCCGAGCGCATCCTGCCATCGTTCCCGAAGGCCGTCCGCGCTGCAGATCTCAAAGACGGCCTGGGTTCCCGCCTGGAGCTCGAGCTTCGTCAAGCGGGCGCTAAGCTTCGTGCTGCCGGGCGCCTTTTGGTGATCGGCCAGTGGACGTAGGGGTCCCTGGTGCTCGACCTCGTTCTGCTCCAGGTGGTAGACCCGGGCAAGGCCGACCGTGAGACCAAGGGTGATCAGGGCTAGACCGGCTCCTAGGCCCACAGCCGAAAGGCGGGCTTGCATCGCCAACCTTATACTATACGGGGATGTGCATCGTCCCCTTTCCCGTGGCAGACCCGCGAACAGACAGGAGGCAAACTCATGATCGTGGTGACCAATCGCATTCCCGTTTCCGAGGGATACGAGGCCGATTTCGAGGACCGTTTCAGAAACCGCGTGCATCTGGTGGATCAGGCGCCCGGATTCGTGCGCAATGAGGTCCACCGACCGCGACCGATGAGATTCGACCACGAAGCTGGACGTTTCGTGGACGATCCTGAGGAGCAGGGCTTCTACGAGGTCAAGACCTGGTGGCGCAGCATGGCCGACTTCGAAGCATGGACGAACAGCGAAGCTTTCGCGGAGGCCCACAGGAACCGCCCTCCCAAGGAGATGTTTGCCGGTGCAAGCAAACTCCTGGTCCACGAGGTCTTCCTGAGCACCGACGGGTAGCTAGTGTGCCGCGGGAGATCCCCCGGTTCTGCCGGCTCTGCCGGCTCTGCCGGGGAGGCAGCCGAAGTGTTGACGATTCCGGGAGCATCGCCCGCCGGGATGGTCGTGCTCGTGCTCATGGTCGTAGTCGTAGTCGTGTTCGCTTGGGAATCGTGATGGCTCGAAGGGCTGTTGGGCTGGTGGACTCTCGAGCCGCTCTGTTGTCGACCGCCCGAGGGGCAAGGCGAAGACGACCACGACCCGACCACCTCTACGCTCACGCGCCCGCGACACGAACCGCTCGGTAGGGTCACTGTCCATCCCGAAACTGCCCTTTTCGAGGTTGCGGTCTGCACCCGGAGCGAAGCGGTGCGACCCGCGGAAAGGGCGACGGGCGGGTGTCCATAGGGAGACTTCGCCGCGACGGGGAAAGGGCGGGTGCCCTTTCCCGGGCTAGCCAGCGTGGAGCTCCGCGACCGAGCGATCGGCTGCGCTGTACCAACGGTTGCTGCGCAGGCGCAGCCAAAAGGCGGCTGCGCCGATGAACACCTCCGCGGTCAGGCCGAGCCAGCCACCGACGGCCCCCAGACCTAGATCGTGGCCAAGAAACCAGGTGAGCGGGGGTGTGAGGGCCCACGTCAACGCGATCCCCGCCCATGCAACGAAGCGCACGTCGCCGGTGCCCCGCAGCACGCAGCGGGCCACGATATTGACGCCGTCGGCGAGCTGAAAGATCGCGGCCAGCACCAGCAGGCGCACGGTCAGGTCGATCAGCCTTGCGTCGTTGGTGAAGGCGGCGGCGATCTGCCGACCGCCCAACAGGAATACGGCGCTGCATAGGGCGGCGTACAGGATGGTGGGGATGAGCGATCTCGCGGCGACCTGCTGCACCAGGTCCCGTCTGCCCGCGCCCACGGCCTGCCCGGCCATGACCGACGCTGCGTCTCCCAGGGCCATGGCGGGCAGGAAGCCGAAGTGCAGCACCTGAATCGCAATCTGATTGGCAGCCGCGTCGGGTTCAGAGATGTACGTGACGATGCTGACCATCGCTGCGTAACCGCCCACCTCCAGCCCGAACTGCGCTCCGCTGGGAATCCCCAAGCGCAGGACGGCCCGGGCATCCTTCCAGCACGCGACGCGCAGGCCGAAGCCTTCCCGGCGTTGCAGCCCCAGCATCAGCACCATGCCCACCAGGTTCGACAGGGCGGTGGCCGCTCCGGCTCCTTGCACCCCCTGGTCGAGTTCGATGATGAACAGGTAGTCGAACAGTACATTGCTCAGATTGGCGACTACCGCTACGTGCATTGGCGAGCGGGAATCTCCCAGGCCGATGCGTGCCTGTTCGACGGCCGTACGGACGAAATATGCCGGAGCTCCTAGAATGCGGACCGCCAGGTATTGAGATGCTGCCTGGCCACTTTCCACGGTTGCGCTGAAGAGGGGAAAGATGAGGGTCATCGCGAACCCCAGCGCCACCACCACGACACCGAACCCCAGACCGAGCCAGATGCCGGCGCCTAGGAACGCCGCTACGCGGTGCGGGCGTCCGGCGCCCACAGCCTGGGAGACCAGGATCTTCACGGCGCCCAGCAGGCCCATCGGAAAGCAGATCAGGATGAAGCCGTAGATCCCGCCGAGCCCGACCCCGGCCAGAGCGTGCGGGCCAATCCGGCCCACGAACAGCGTGTCCACGAGCGTCATCGTGCTGTACGAGATCATCGAGACGACGATCGGCCATGCCAGTGAGAGCAGATGCGAAAGGGAGCTGTGCTCCCAGCTCAGGACTGTGCTGGCGGGTGCGGGTGCTTGCTTGCTGGACGAGGAGCTCACGGTACCCCGCTTTCGCGCGAATCGCGCCGACAAGCGTAGCCTCGAATGTTGTGCCCTGCCAGGTCGCTAGCGGACCACCAATACCGTGCCGTCGAGCCCCGCTACGCGGACGCGGCCATCGGGCCCCGGGCCGACGGCTTGCAGTGCTCGGTCGGTCCCGCTCGCGAGGGGCGTCCAGCGCTCGCCGTCGAAGCGTAGAACCGTTCCGCCGGTTCCGACCGCGTAGATCTCGTCTTTAGAAGGGCCCCAAACGTCGTTGAGCGTAAACGTGCCCTCGATCGATTGGTCCTCCCATACGGCACCGTTCCAGTGGGCGATTGTGCCCAAGCTTCCGACGGCCCACACGTTGTCGGGCGCCGGGCCCCAGATGGAGCGTAGGCTTGCCTCCGCCCCAATCGCATCGCCAATCGGTAGAGCCAACCAGCTGCCACCATTCCAGTGCAGGGCGGTCGCGCCGTCCCCCACGATCCACATGTCGTCGTCGGCCAGCCCCCAGACGTCCATCAGGTCCGTTCCGGCCGCGACCTCCATCTCGATCCAGTCTCCGGCTTGGTTTCGCCGGGCCGCGACACCCGCGTGCCCCACGACCCAGACCGTACCACCCGCCCCCCAGACAGACCGGAGCCAGGCACCGGCGAGACCGGGCGGTGACAGGTCCTCGACCTCCCCGTCGCGGAAACGGAGTACGGTTCCAGCCGTGCCGACGGCCCACACCCCATCTGCGTCACCCCACGCAGCGAACAGCGACCGGCTGCGGGCGCTTTCGACTACGTACCATCCGTTGTCCCGAGCGCGCAGGACCTCATCGCCCACGTTCCAGAGCTCGCCACTGGGCATCCCGAAGAGCGAGAGGAAGCTTCGGTCCGAGCCGTAGGATAGGGTGGCGCGCTCCTCGGCACGGTACAGCTGCGTGAGTCCGCCTTCGCCGACGGCCATCAGTTCACTTTCGGCCAAGCCGGTTGCACCCAGAATGCTGCGCCGATCCCCGCTCGCGAACGCGGTCCAGCCCACGTCGTTGTAGCGGAAGATGCGGCCTTCGCTTCCGAACACCCATACGCGGGCCGGTGGCCCGACCGCCGCGTCGCCCCCGCCGCCAGGTCCATCATCGGATGCGGTCGTTTCGGTCGGCATCCCGTCGACGACCACCGCGCGGAACTGGCCGTGGATGCCATCGGGCGCTTTGGCCAACCTCTGACCGTCCCAGCGTATGGCGGTGCCTTCGTCCCCTACCATCCAGACTTCGTTGACGGCGGCCCCGTGGACCGCATGTAGACTCTCACCCGTAGGGCTCGTCGGGCGTAGCCACCCGGTGCCGTCGTAATGGCGAACCGTGCCCTCATCGCCGACGGCCCAAACGTCGTCCTGGGCGGCGCCCCAGACCGCTCGCAGGACACGGCTCGTGTCTGCGCCCAGGGACTGGTCGTGCCATGCGTCTCCGTCGTAGAAGCCAACGGCTCCCGCTACGCCCGAGTGGCCGACGATCCACACCGCGTCGCTGCTGGCGGCGAATACCCCGAACAGGTTTCCGGTATGACTTCCCTTGGAGCCGTCGACGATCGCGTCGACGTCATGTTTCTCCCAAGCATCGCCATCGAAGTGCAGGACCGTCCCCTGGTCTCCCACCACCCATACGTGCTTCCCGTGGGCGTGGACCGCACGCAGGCTGGCCTGGCTGTCTACTTGATGGCGGATGAAGCCGGTGCCGTCGAAGCGCAGCACCGTGCCTAGTTCTCCGACAGCCCAGACATCGTCGCTGGCGACTGCGTGGACGGCGTGCAGGGTATGGCCCTGGGGCCCGGGCAGCTCCCAGCAGATCTCGTCCGGTGAACACACGCCGTACGTGTCGTCACCTGGGGATGAGGTGGGCACGGTGGCGTCCGCTTCGCGGTTCATGCCTGAGTCTGGCGCGGCGTCCTGCTGCGTGTCGCCCGCGTCGCTCACCTGATCTGGCTTGCCGGTCCCCGATGGCCCCGGTTCTCCGTGTTTACCTCCGACTTCGCCCCCGCAAGCCACGGCCAACATCGTTGGCGCTGCGAGCGCGGTCAGGGTGGTTCGAGTAAAAGGAAGTTTGAGCCAATCCATCCTGATCACTGTGGCGGTGCGCTGCAATCGCTGCACTGGAGATCGTTGCCACACCCGTCGTCGCCATCGTAGTCGCCGTCCATGCACACATCCATGCACGTCTTGGGTGAGCAGCATCCGCCGCTGGCGTCGCACACGAGGCCCGTCTGGCAGGAGCAATCGAGGGGGCCGCCGCAGCCGTCGTCCGTGGCGTCGCAGCCCACTCCCGGATCGTTGCACGTCTTGGGCTTGCAGCATTGGTTGGCGATGCAGACGTCGCCGGCGTCCTCGCACGTTCCGCAGTCTGCCGTGCCGCCGCAGCCGTTCGAGGTCGTCCCGCATTCCTTGTCGGACGAGCAGGCCTGAGGTGTGCAGACACTGCAGACATTGGCGGTTACCAGTCCACACTGCTTGCCTCCGGTGCATCCCCCGCAGTCGATGTATCCAGCACAGCCATCGCTGATCATGCCGCAGTCGTCGTCGTCGCAGCTGGTCTTGGTCGGCGTGCACGGCGTACACACGTTGGCGCTCACCAGGCCACAGACCTCGCCGTCCACACAGCCCCCGCAGTCGATGCGCCCCCCGCACCCATCGCGGATACGTCCGCATTCTCCGGCATCGCAGGTGGTCTTGGTGAGCGTGCATGGCTCGCATACGTTGGCGGAGCGGTTGCAGACGTTGCGTTCGCCTTCGCCGACGTCGTCCTGGGGGCAGCTGCCGCAGTTGAGAGAGCCGCCGCAGCCGTCGCCGCCGCTAACCCGTCCGCAGGCGCCGGGATCACATGTGCGCCGTGTACAAGGCGTGCAGACATTGGCCGTGACGAGGCCGCATACCTGTTCCTGGCCGGACTCCGTCGCGGGGCAGCTTCCGCAGGAAAGCGTTCCCCCACAGCCATCGGCGATCTCACCGCACGCCCCTTCGGGACAACTCTGGGGAGTGCAGCATTGGTGGTTGTGGCAGACCAGGCGGTTTCCTTCCTCGTCGATGCGCGGGCAATTGCCGCAGTTGAGGGTTCCTCCACAGCCATCGTCGCCGCTGCCGCACTCGAGCTCAAGCTCGTCACACGTACTGGGGACGCATACTTCACAGCGATTTGCCTGGCATATCTCCCCCTGGGGGCAGACGCCGCAGTCCACGGCTTCACCACTGCAGCTGTGGCTGATTTCCCCGCAGTTTGCCATTTGCAGGTCGCATTCGAGCGGCAAGCTTTCGGGCCTACAGCGGTTGCTGACGCAGGCCAGCCCGTCCCCACAGCCGCCCAACTCCTCATCGCAGTCGAGGGTGGCCCCGCAGCCATCGGAGATGGTGCCGCACTCAACGGCCGCTTCTTCACAGGTCGTGGGTTCACACGGCAGACAGTGCTTGACGATGGCGTCGCAGGCCTCCCCGTCTCCGCAGCTGTCGCAGGTCAGCGTGGCACCGCAGCCGTCCGGAATCTCGCCGCAGGCGCCCTCCACATCTTCGCACGTGCGTGGCTGGCATGGGCCGCAGGTACCAGTGGTCGCGTTGCAGACCTCGCCGCCGCCGCACGTGCCGCACGCGATCGGTGCGCCGCAGGCGTCGACGGTTGCGCCGCATTCGAGCCCGGCGTTCTCGCACAGGTCGGTCAGCTCAGTACAGGTGTGGCTTGCCGCGTGGCAAATCCGCCCACCTTCACAGGTGCCGCACACCATGACACCGCCGCAGCCATCCGAGATGGTTCCGCACACGGCTCCGCGGTCCTCGCACGTAGTGGGCGCACAGAACGGTGTTCCATCGAGCACGCGACCGCCGCCCACACCGGAGGTGCCGTCGCCAAGTAGGTTGCCGGGGTCTCTACCAGGCAGGTTCGTTCGCGTCCCGTTGCCTTCGCTTTGCGATCCACCGGCGCCTCCCCGGCCGTTGTCGATCGGACTCGACCCCTGGGGATCCTGACCTTCCTCGGTCGAGGCGTCCCGGCCACTCGGTGAGAGCACGCCATCGGCGCGGTTGGTGGACGAACAGCCCGCGAGCAGCAACAGACTCGCGACCAATGGCAAAGCGCTCCGATACAACCCCAAGAGACAACCCCTACTGTGCGCACGACGGCATCGACAGCCCATGCTCGCCGATCGTTGGCGCGGCTTTCAGGCTAGCACAGCGCGACTCTCAGGGATGAGCGGCGAGGAAAAATGGGTGGGACTGCAACGGACGATGACCCACAGCGCTTCCCAAAGGACGACTATTGGGGACCGATCTGCGTGATGGGCTGAAGGTCCAGACCACCCGGATACATGTAGCTGGTGAAGCGGCCGTAGCCATAGACCAGCAAGCCAACCGGAGCATTCGCCTCGAGCGTGTGCGAGCCGGCGGTGCTGTGAGGAAGTTCGATGCGAAAGACGGCGAAGCCCGAACTACCAGCGGCTGTCCCTTGGCTTCGCACAGGCTCACCGTCGAGTACGAGTTGCGCGTCCGGTGGTCCGACCACGTTGATGAAGTTGGTGTCGTAGGTTTCGGGCGCGGTGAAGACATAGTTGGTTCGGTACTGGGCCACCGGAACCGCGAGTGCCATCGAAGGGTCGCCTGAGCCACTCGGGACAGACTCGAGACCCTGCATGTACTGGGCCACGACGATGGGCCGGGTAGCGGCAACGTGCACATCCATCGGCTCGCGCTGTTCCCCCATCTCATAGGCTCCGATGCGGATCGTTCGGGGCGGGTCGCTTCGTGACATGGAGAAGGCCGGGACGATCGGTGGGTCAAGCGCGATTTCCGTGTCGTCGAAGATCGCCGATACACGTAGGATATGGGGGGACACGGAGGCGACCGCGGCGGGGTAGCTGACCACATATTCGTCGCCGAGGATCTGGGAGGGGAACAGGGCCTGCTCGATGTGGTCGCATTCGCCTGCGGAGACGTCTGGCACGAATGCACACGAGTTTCCGCCCACAACCTGGATGGGCTTGTTGGCGTGAATGTGCGTGCCGCTGACGTCGCTGATGGTCGCGTCGTCGCCCGCTGCTGTGCGCTGCGCGACCACCTGCAGCACATCGCCGCGCTGCATGGCGACGGTACCGTTGCCTTGCTGGCTCAGTCCGCCCCCGGCCTCGATGGCTGCGCTGCCCGAAACTGTGACCTCGGTTCCATCCTCGGTGGCGGTGATGGCGTAGAAGGAGGCAGTGTTGCCGGCCGACGGCCACGACATGACCGTGTAGTCTCCGGTGAGAGAAGTGGCGGGGAGCAGGAGCGACGCGTCGTTGGAGTAGGAAAGACAGTCGCTCGTGCCGTATTCCGGGCTGCACTCGACACCGAGTGGACAGCCGGCGGGCGCGTCCCCATCGTCATCGGCTAGCTGATAGGAGAGTGGATTGAACTGATGGACCGTTACGGGCTGGTCACTGCGCAAGCGGTAGGCGCCCTCTGCTTCGAGCCTACTCGCGCCCGGGTCGGGCGTTACCTGACAGGCGTCGACATCGCCGCCCTTGAGCGCCAGGTTCCACGGCAACACAATGACCTCGATGCCACCGACCGCGACGTTCGCCGTGGCAACGGCCTCATCGCCCCGCGTCACGATCACGCTGGCGTTGGAGTCCCCCGCATTGGCGACCGAGACGGCAAAGTCGAAGCCGCGCCAGACAGGGTTGAGCGTGACCGTTGGGTAGTAGTCGCATCCGATGTAGCTGTGCTTCGCTTCCGGGGGGGCGCACCGACCTGTGCAACCTTGTTCCGTGCACTCCATCCCCTGCATCGCATCGCACTCGAAACGGATGAAGCCGGAGCCGTCCTCCGCGCAGTACTCGCCCATACCGCCTTCACATCGCGAGGTTCCCGGGACGCAATCCAC
Source organism: Myxococcales bacterium (assembly GCA_028817905.1). Classification (GTDB taxonomy): domain Bacteria; phylum Myxococcota_A; class Polyangia; order Polyangiales; family JAFGIB01; genus JAPPOR01. The sequence goes on along the minus strand of JAPPOR010000919.1, from coordinate 28,418 downwards.
GCATCCCAGTGGGAGGAACTCGCCCGTTGTGGGGCTGGTCGCCGAGTTGACGCACACCTTGCCCTGTTCACCGCACGCGACGGTCTCGACCCCGCCCCGACCGTCGCAGATGCGAGCCATGTCCCCGTCGCACAGCGTATTGCCATGGGTGCAGTGCGCGGGCGGGCCGTCGCCATCGCCATCCCCGCCGGCTACGGTCCCCGCATCGGGCCTTTCGGAACCCAGGCGGTCGGGATCGCAGCTGCATGCAACGATCGGCAAAAGGGCGACGAGGCAGGCGCCTCTCGCGAGCGCAGAGGTGGTCATCGCAGTCACGCCGGCAAGGATAGCGTGCCTTCCAAGGCGGCTTCTAAGCGTGCTCTCCTTGCATGTACGGAGGGCTCCCGGGAGTGACCACCTCACCGGTTTTCATCCAGGAAAGGGCGTGCGACCTTTCCTGGATGAAAACTAGCGTAGGGGGACACCACGCAATGCTTCGGCGAGCTGCCGCAGCAGCGGCTCGCGCGGATGACCCATGCGCCATAGCAGTCGGAATTGGTCGGCTTGAAGCGGCATCCGGGGCAGGATGCGAACCAGGCGCTTGGCTTTCAGGTCGGGTCGCACGAGGTACTCTGGCAGCACTGCGACACCGTGACCTTCGACCGTCCAGTCGCGAATCACGCTGATCGTGCCCAGGTACCGATGACCGCGAAATGGCCAGCGCCGTACCGGCGCCCGGTCTTGCAGGTATCGAAACAAGGGAAGGTCTCGTCGCTCATCGAGCAGCGTGTGGGCAGCCGCATCCTTGGGCTTGTCGAAGGGTGTCTTGCGCAATAGCGCCGGTGCGCCGACGAACAGATAGGTCTCGTCGTGTAGGGAGTCATAGACCACGGGCATGTTCTCGATACGGCTGCTCGACACCACGCAGTCGATCTCATGTGCGAGCAGCCGCTGAAGCAGGGCCGGTGCGTCGCCGAAACTCAGGTGCAGGCGCCACTGAGGACTGTTGGCCGCCAGACGTTGGAGCGCGGGTGACAGCCAGCTACGCCCGAGCTCGAAGCGCGTACCGATGCAGAGCTCGACGGCTTCTTGGCTCTGGCCCCGGGCGACCGAGGAGCAGTTGGCGACCAGCTGCAGGATGCGGCGCGTGTGCGCCTGTAGCTGGTTGCCCTCGGGCGTCAGTGTGACCTTGCGTGTAGTACGAACGAATAGCGCGAGCTCGAGTGCCTCTTCCAGTTGGGCGATCCGGGCACTAAACGCCTGTGGAGAAAGGCCGACCGCCGCGGCAGCCCGTCGAAAGTTGAGATGGTCGGCCGCGGCGGCGAAACAACGCAGCCCGTCGAGAGAGACTTGATTCTCCATGGCGACCGCAAGCATACAGCACCCCGCTGGTACGTGGGCTCCGGCGCGCACATCAGCCGATGCCCCAGGGGCCGAACGTCACGCGGTCGGGCGTGTTCGAAGGGGGAGAAGGGGGAGAAGGCCGAGCTGGCGCAGCTCGGCGGCAGTGGCCAGGGCCACCTCGTTGTCCACCTGCTGATCCCGCGCTGCCTGTTCAGAGGGTGTACCGGTCAACAATGCCGCAATCAGCTCCGTGATCGGCCCCTCGAGAAGTTGTCCTCCGATGGCCGCAACCAGAAACGGGGGGTCGCCGTCGATGACCGCAAACACCCCGGTCTCGCAGCGCTGAAAGCTGCTTGGGATCGTGAATGCCAATGGTTGTGAGACGAGCCATGCCCGTGCGACGGCTTTGGCGAGCGCCAGGGCCGCCGCCCGGGGGGCGAGCAGCCCTGCCGTCTGTGCGAACTCGGCAAAGGCCTGCTCCAGGGAACTGCCGCGCTCCACCGTCATACCCTCCCGCACCTCCTGGCCATGGTTCGCGCAAAACGTTTCTGCCAGGTGCTGGAAGTCACGATCGGCGGGGTGCCGCTTGCGCCACGCTGCGAAGGCATCTCCGAAGCACTCCTTGAGGCTTCCCACACCCGGTTGTGCCCTCGCGAGTAGGGCACCGGTCGCCTGCCGAGCGAGCGACCGCAGCTCTTCGGCGTCGATTTGCGCAAGATGGCGACGCTCTGGGTCGTTTGCAGCAGAGAGTTGCCCCGACACCAGGAACGATTCCCGCGTACGTATGTCCCAGACCAAACGACTCAGGTGATCGTCGAGACGCATCGCCTCCTGCAGGTTCGCCGGCCTGTGTCGTGGGTCGCGCGCAGTTCGGAGCGGTCGCTCGTTTCGCCGAACGGCGCAGGGGTGCTCGGTGGCTGCTTCTCTGTCGGCTGGAACCGAAACCGAGCGCGGTCCGCCCGAGGGCTCGGGAACGATCTCAGCCAGTGCAGCTAGGCTCTCTGCGCAGCGGGGCTCCAGGGTGCCGTCGTCGCGTAGCGCCGGGTCCTCGAAGGTGACAGCTCGCACGTTGGGGCAGAGCGGCAGGAGCCGCTGTAGGAGCTCGAGTTGCTCCGGGAGAAGCACGCCATGGTGCAGGTCGAAGAACGCATCGTTGTCGATGAGGCAGCCGGACAGGTGGATCTCGAAACAATGCCACAGGGGGAGACGTTCGAGTTCAGCAAGCAGTGCTTCCCCGCGATGTCCACGCAGGAAACGCCACGACATCAGGTGGCCCACGTCGAGCGTGCACGGGGCGTCGGTCTCCTCGATCAGTCTCCGGAAGAAGTCGTATGCGTCCAGATCTCCCAGTGGAAGGCTGACCCCTTTGGCGAATCCAGGGAACTCCACCAACAGGGGGACCGACAGCTCCCGCTGACACAGCCGAGTATTGTCGATGGCCGCCTGGAGTCCGGATTCTGTCAGGTACGGTGGCAAAGGGTAGGGCAGCGGCTTTCCCCCTAGCGTCCACAGGCCGAGATCTTCATTAATCCAACGAAGCCCGTAGCGGTCGACCATTGCATTGACGAGCGAAAGGAGCCGTGTCCGATTCTTCGGGTGCGGCGCGCCAAGGTCCAGGGCCGTGGTGTGAAGCGCCCGCGCTGCGCCTTCTGGCAGGCACTCCATCAGGTGGTCCCAAGCGTCGCGGTACTGTGCGACGTCGGGAAGCGAACGGTCCCTCGGTTGCAGCGAGAAGAACAGATGGCTCCACGACCTGCCGTGGGCTGGCGGTGCGGCCACAAAGGTCCGCACGTGCTTGGCCACGTGGTCACGCCCATTCGGATCGCGCACAAAGCCGCGTGGACCCCACGGTAGGTCAAGGCCCGCGCCCAGCCGTGGGCCCGGCCCCATGTCGGGAAATGCGGTCAGAGGTCCTCGGTGAGGTGGACGAGTTCCGAGAGCTCGGCGGCGCGCCTGGCGTTCTTCGCCTCAGCTTCAGCCTTGTCCTCCGGGCAAGGTAGATTATAGCAGAAGCCTGAGGTGGCTGGTTCGTCGATGACCAGCGCCCCGATGCGGACGATCGACAGTCGTTGCAGTGCTTGCAGATGTTCCTGTGGGGTCCGGTCGGGCGTGTCGAGTCCCGTCATCGACTGGACCTCCTCCCCGGCTACCACCAGCTCCGCGAGGCGGGCGCTTTGTACGGCGCGCGCGGTGTCGGCCTCGTCGCCAGGACAGGGTTGATTGTACGCACACGAGTACGCTTCCCCCGGTACGGTCGCGACGAGCCCGCCGACTTCGAACAGGTTGAGGGACCGCAGGCGCGCCAGGTTCTCCTCCACGGCGGCCATCGTTGTCGCCCGCTCAACCTCGGTTGGGTCTGCTGTTTCCTGCGCGTCCCGCGGGTGGTCGTCCGGACTCTCCTCAGCGGCCGCGGATGTCTCCTGCTCCTCCGCTGTGGGGGCCGTTGGCTGTTCCTCTGCTCCGCGAGGACGTTGGTCTGCCGCTCCGCGTTCCTCGCTTTGCAGATCCGGCCCAGCACCCGTACCGGCTTGCGCCATTGTGGGCTCGGTCGCCCGATACTGTCCGAGGTCCGGGGTCGGTGGGGGGCCATCGCCAGAGGGAGCGTCCGGCTCCGCTGTGGCCGGGTCCGGGGGCGTCGTGGCGGCGGCACAGCCGATCACGGTGCCACAGAGAGCGAGCATGCATGCGATGAGTAGCTGTTTCCTCATTGAGCCACCTCCTGACCGCTAGCATGAACCCCTTCAATAGTTAGAACCATGCGTATAATCGGTACTGGACTATCCTGCCCTGTGAGCCAATTTGGAAGAGCCGATGCAGTGGATCCGAACTCGTTTCTACGGATTGAACGTTATCGAGTATGGCCAACCCACGTCCATCACCAAGGCACGCGATGCTCGTGCAAGTGATCGACTTCGCGGGGGTTTCGGTGAAGGAGGGAATCCTCGCTGTACTTTGACCGAAGCGAAGCGCCGCTAAGTTGAGCCGTTGTGCGAGGGGCGCGTGATTTGGTGAGGATGCGGGCTAACGCCGGCGAGAAACGGCCTGGTGCACGTGCACCGGCATGCCGACGCGGGCGGCGAGCTTTTGGTGTGCGTTGCCGTCACGGACGGCGACCTCGAGACGTCCACTCGAGTCGCAGATCGCTAGCAAGTCGCCCGAGGGAACCTGGGCATAGTGGTCGCACATGGGCACGACGTGTGTCGTGTCGTAGGTGACGGCGAGCGTATTGCCCTCCGACCAACGCATGAGCTCGGCCACCCGCAGATTCGTGATCAGGTTGCCAAACCGATCGACATGAATCACTTCGCCCCGGACCCGGCTCTCGGTGAACTTGGCGATCGGTAGTTGCAGGCGCACTGGGTCGGTGATTTGCTCGCCGAGCTGGTCGGGTCTCGTGCCGCATAGCAACATGGCCGCTGCTGGTGCGAATACGTCCCGCCCGTGGAAGGTGCTCGCGATCGGTCCGGGGAGCTTCGCGAGGTCGATCCCCACGAGCTCCTCGCGACCATCGTACAGCAGGCTGAACACGCCGTTGTCGGGCCCCACAAGATACTGGTCTTGGAGCCGGGCGATCATGCCCCGACGAACACTGCCCACCCCCGGATCGACCACCATGACGTGGACCGTGCCCGCGGGAAAGCGGGGAAAGGCCGCCTCCGCGAGCAGCGCCGCCGACATCACATCCTGGGCCGGAATGTCGTGCGCCAGATCGATCATTCGCAGGTCGGCCGGCCCGTTGCTCAGCAGGACGCCTTTCATCTGAGCGACGTAGCCGTCGAAAGTGCCGAAATCAGTGGTGAGCGTGACGATCGCCATGACAATCCAGCTAGCTAGCTAGCTTTCCGGCTCGCTTGCGCTGCGGAAGATCTCCACCCGCTCGAGCAGCTGGTCTTCGACCGGGCGGTCACGCTCGGTGCGTACGTTGGCGAGCTTGCCGATCACCTCGACGCCGGAAATGACGTAGCCGAACACCGCGTGTCGCCCGTCGAGGTGGGGTGTCGGAACCTCGGTGATGAAAATCTGGCTTCCGTTGGTGTTTGGACCCGCGTTGGCCATTGATAGGACACCCGGTCGGTCATGCTTGAGGCCCGGGTCGATTTCATCGTCGAAGTCGTATCCAGGCCCCCCGGTGCCCCAGCGCCCTGCGAGTTCCGGATAGCGGCTCTGGGGATCGCCCACCTGCACCATGAAGTCGGGAATCACCCGGTGGAAGCGCAAGCCGTCATACATGGGCGTTCCCTTCATCCCCTGCTTGGTCTTCGGGTCCTTCCAATCGATACTCCCGGTGGCCAGACCGACGAAGCTAGCGACCGTATTCGGAACACGTTCTTCCTCCAGGCGTACGATCATCGTGCCCTGCGTTGTCTTGAGCCGGGCGTACAGCTGACCGTCGCCTTCGACCTGAATGGGGGGGAACTCTGGATTCGACATGACCTGTCTCCTTGTCGGATAGCTTGGCAGATGGCCGGTGGGTGCGCGTGGGTGCTGTGTCCGCCGGGGGATGCCCGTATGTCGCAACCTCGTCCACGGCAGCACGACACCTAACACGTAGGCGGTTCGGGTTCTACCGGCGCGTGCTGCGGAGATGTCGCCGGTGCACGCCTGTGCACTTTTGTTCGGCCCGATGCAAGTCGTGCGTACTGGCGCTTCGCCGTGAGCCATGTGCCGCCAGAAGATTACTTCCGAAGGTCTGGCGGTACGCGGATTGCTTGTTCGTTCGCCTTGCACGGTTGTCGTGTCGGGGTCTGTGGATGAGCGCGTACATTGAGAGGTGTCGGGCTGATCCACTAACCTTGTTGGATTGCGGGCGTGAGCAGATTGCTTTGAGAGCGGGGTCCTTCATGCAGCTCAGGTATGGCTGGTGGATCGGTGCAGTCTTTTTCTTGGGGTGCGCCGACATCGGGCCAGGGGATGTCGGAGGGACTGCCGAGATGGATGCGGGCGTCGCATGCGTCGACCGCGACGGGGACGGCTTCGGCATAAACTGCGGGCGCGGACGCGACTGCGATGACACGGACGCCTCGATCACCAACGATTGTATGGCGTGTTCGCGACCGGAGTTGGGGTGCGCCTGCGGAGCGAGCCAGGAACCCATCAGCTGCTTCCTCGATGACCGTCTGATGCCCGACGGTCAGGTGATGTGCAGCGAGGGGACGCGCTACTGCAAGGACGGCTACTGGGGTCGCTGCGAAGACGTCTATTCCTATCTCATCTCGCCGACCGAAGAAGAGCTTGCCGCGCTGGTGGATCCGAACGCCACCCACGAAAACTGCAGCCCCTGTGCGCGCACCTGCTTCAAGATCACCGACTCCCTGCTGCACGTGGACGGCGGTCTGGCCGGTGGTTCCTTGGCATTCGCTGACGGGGGCGGACTCACCCTGCCCGGCACCGACAGTGGCATGGGCATGGGGACGCCCGACGCGGCGGTGATCGACATGTCGGCCACTTGCGACACGCTCTCCGCCTGTTGCACGACGCTCTATGGAATCAAGCGCCAGCAGTGCGAGGGCGCGGTGGCGGCCGCCGCAGACGACGACATGGTCTGTGCCACGGAGCTCGCGAGCTATTGCCCCGCAAGCGTGACGGTCGACAAGCAACCGTTCACGATCTTTCACGAGCTGGACCAGGGCGAGTCGGCCACCGACGGCCTCGAGCTCGGTGTGCAGATCCGTAACGCCGACGTCTACTTCCTGCTGGACATGACCGGCTCGATGGGCGGAGAGCGCGACAACCTCGTCGGCTCGATGGTGGATGGAAACGTCGTCAACTGCGCACACCTTTCCCGTTGCTGCGACGCTCCCGTCAGCGGAAGCCAGGCGGCTTGTCAGAGCGTAGTCGCATCTGACAACCAGGACAGCTGCCTGAGCGCCCAAGCGACCTACTGCGGCGGTCAGATCGACTGCCCCGACCTGGACTTCGATGGCTTCCCGGACAATGAGCTCAAGGACCAGGGCGTGGTCGGCGCCGTCCGCTGCCTGGTGGGCAGCGCATGGTTCGGCACGGGGTACTTCCGGATGGTGCCCTATCGCGACTATGGGCACGCCGACGAGCACACCTTCCGGCACCAGGTTGACATGACCGACGACGTGCTCGCGGTGCGCGACGCCATCGCGGAAATGCAGACCAACAGCAACCGGGTGTGGCCCGAGTCCTCCATGGCTGCGCTTCATTCCGTGCTCACCGGCCAAGGCCACTACTTCGGTGTCGAGCGTCCGGCCGTACCCGACCGCAACGGTTCGGGCTGTGCGGCCAGCCACTGGGGCTACCCGTGCTTTCGTCCGGACACGGTGCCGATCGTCGTGCTGTTCACGGACGCCGACATGGTGCACGGGCCCAACCTTGCTTCGCACAGCTATAACAGCCCCAACGGCTTCTACCCGCTCGCAGATTTCGACGCGCAGGCCCGGGACCCGAGCGATTTCAGCAGCGACGTCCAGCGATGGTCCGCCAGCGACTACCAGGCGCACTTCGCACCGGTCACGGCCGAAACGTTTGCAACCGCGCACAATGTCGGGGACCTGGCGGGCAAGTACCTCACCTTCGTCGGGGACCTGGAGCGCATGGTGGGTGACTACCCCGCGAGCATCACGGGCTGTGGCCCGGACGCCGCTGCGCCGGACCAGGTGTATCGCTTCATCGTCCCAGCCGGCAGCGGCCCCTTGGATCTCAACTTCCACCTGGCGACCCGCGGCGAGGACGGTACCCCGGCCACCGACCAGGACATCGTGATGTCCCTGTTCCGCGGTGTGCCCAATTCGGTCGGGGCGCCGATCTACGTGATGGACCAGCAGGTCGTCGCGCTCTCATCTGGGCCCGACCAGACCTACCTGACCTACATTGGGACCACCGACGGCGCGAACTCCGGGGCGGGTCTACTGGGTGGGATCAGCGGGTGCGGCGCCGATGGCAACACCAACCAGGTGATGTTCACCTTCCGTCCCACCTTGGCGGCACATGTCACGTTCGACAGCAGTGAGAGCAGCTTCGGGACGGTCCTGTCCTTGCACGAAGGCACCCCGTCGGACCTGCCGACGAACCCATCCTCGAGCATCAACCTCGCGACGAATGACACCTTCGATACGGCTGCCAGCCTGGGCAACGGGGGCAACCTGGATGGGGACTACCTCACCGTGCTGGGCGCAACCGATGCGGTGGGCATCGATGCGGACTACGACGAGAGCCTCACCCAGTGTGGGCCCCACCCGAACGCGGCGGACGCGGTCTACAGCTTCCAGCTGGACTCTCCCCGACGGGTACGGATCGACACCGAGGGCAGTTCCTTCGACACGGTGATCTCCCTGCACGACGACAAGCCGCCGGAGGCATACAAGTCGGACGGAGCGACGGTGCCCTACCTGGGGGAGATGCCCCACCAGGCGATCGAGTACTTCGGCGAGGTGACCAACGCCGCCTACCAGGTGAGCGACATCAGTGGATCTTCCGGTGCCTATGGAACCGCCGAGTTCTCCGACACCATCTCGGGCATCAGTTGCGACGCGAAGGACAGCGCCGAAGACGTGATGCTCCGGTTCACCCTGACCAAACCCACGGAACTCGAGCTGCGCGTAGAGGACGGCAACACGAGTGGGGTGCAGTCCGACCAGAGCGCCCTGTTCGATCCGGTGATCGCCCTGTATTCGGTCCCACCGGGGCAGAGCGCCAGCGCCGATGCGAGCGCCAACACGCATGAGCGCGCGAGCGTCGCGTTGCACCTCGGCGATCCGATTTCCGCCGTACAGACCACCACGAGTGGTGCCACGTTGGCCGTGGCGACCGCGGACGACTACAGCGATGCCGTCAGTGGCTGCGGGGCGGCCCTGGCAGCGCAAGATCAGGTCTACTCGTTCACACCCAGTGTGAACGGAACCGTTCGGGTCGAGGCCGAGCCGACCGTGGCCAGCCCCCTGAAGCTGTCGGTCTTTGACGGTCCCCCACCCGCATCGACGCCCAATGTTCCGGTCGACGAGTTCGACATCGCGTCTGCCGCAGTGCAGGCGGTCAAACCGCACTCGGCTTGCACCCTGCACACGCACAATCAGCGCCTGTATGCGGTGTGCAACACCCGGCAGCAGTGGGATGCGGCGGCGACGACCTGCGCCGGCACGGGCATGAAGCTCGTGTCGATCAACGACGCCGCCGAGCAGGCTGTGATTGAGGGCTACGTCGCCGGTCAGAGTCGCGACTATCACATCGGCTACCGCCGGGCGGACGCGAGCAGCAGCTACCAGTGGGAGGACGGCACCGGAACGGTCACCAACTGGGGCGGAAGCGAGCCGAACGAGGACAGCCACCTGTGCGCCGCCATCAATACCGACGGGACCTGGGAGGACAAGCGCTGCGCGGCGTCCTTTGGTGACTCCACCTACTTCATTTGTGAGGGGGTTCCTCCAGCGACACCTCCCAGCGAGTCGGAAGCGCTCGCTACGGTCTACAACCTGAGCTCTACCACAACACTGCACCTGCGCGGGGCGACGAGCCGCATGGGCATCGATGTGGATGGGGTGGCGGCAGGGCTGGTTTCCGGCTGCGGTGCGACCCAGAGCGCACCGGACGCGGTGTTCGAGATCAATCCGGGCGGCTCCATGGCCGGCGTGATTGCCGACCTCTCCGCAGCCAACTACGAGGCAGTCCTGGGTGTGTACGAAAACTCCGTCAGCGGCGCGACCTTGCTCGGTTGCCAGCAGGCATCCGATCCCCCGCTGACCCTGAGCTTCAATGTCCCCAACCGCTACTATCTTGTGGTCACGGGTACAGCGACCAGCCCCGCGGGCAAGTACGAGGTCAAGGTGACCGGGCCCGGTGCAGCCGGCGGCAACGGTACGCTGCTGAGCGATGTCAGCGGTGCCGAGGCTTGCGGGACGGGAACCGTCAATAACCCCGCGTCGACCGACGTGGATGTGACCGCCGGCCAGACGTACTACGTGGTCGTGGACAGCAACGCCGCCCTGTCGGTGGACATTGCATATGAGGTTCGGCTCACCTCGCTGTACGACCGGCGGTTGGAGGTCGACAACGCAACCAAGGACAACGAACAGGCGCTGAGCGCGCTCGACCTGGGCGATGCCTATCGCAGCAAGCTTCAGGTCACCAACACCAGCCTGTCCGGGATGCAGGGCCACTACACCCAGAACGTGCTGTCCTGTGGCCCGGGGGATAACGCGCCGGATGCGGTCTACAGGATCAGCCCGCGGCTGGACACCACGGTCGATATCAATCTCACTCCGGACACCGGACTCAACGCCGCCGTGGCCGTGTTCGAGGGCGTGCCTTCATCTACTCCGGTGACCGTCGAGCTGGATGCCGAGGGCAACCCCAATGAGGACGACGCGACCGCCGAGATCGTCGATCTTTCGGCAGGTGTACGCTCCTACCGGGGCAGCACCGCTTCCATGTCGGTCGACGTGGATCCGACCGCACTCGCGTGCGGCGCGGCTTTCGGCGCCGGCGATGCCGTCTTCAAGTTCACGCTCGACGACGTGACCGAGGTCAACATCGATGCGTCCGCTTCGGGCAGCGCGAACCACACCTACTCCAATGTAACGCTCGTGGGTGGCTATGACGGCTGGTCCTCCCCGCCGGGTGGCGCCTCCCGCGTTCCCGATGGGCAGGACACCAACAGCGCCGTCGACTGGCTGCGCAACGACTTCGACCTGGATGCCACGCCGGTGGTTGGCGAAGCGCACAACACAGCCATCGAGTACCTGGGCCCCTGGACCAACCTGGCGGTGCTCGATCTATCGAACCCGCCGCTGATCAGTGAGTTCTCGACCTCCTACTCGGGGGGCGAGTCCCGCGAGTTCATCGAGGTCATCGCGCCGGCGTTCGTGGACCTGAGCCAGTACTCACTGGTCGTCGTGGACGGTGACAGTGGCGACAACGGCGTCGTGGACCGAATCTATCCGCTCGATGTAGCCGACGTCTGGGGGCTTTGGTGGACCGGATGGCTCGACAGTGAGCTCGAGCCGGGCACCCTTACGATCCTGCTTGTAAACGGATCGAGCGCGACCGTGGGCCAGGATCTGGACGTCGACAATGACGGCGTCCTGGACTTGACGCCGTGGACGAGCATCGTCGACTCGGTCGCGGTGTCCGATCAGGATCTCGGTGACTTCACGTACTCGCCGAGTGTGTTGGCTCCGGACTTCGACGGTGGCGCCCAGATGGTGGCAGGTGCTTCGCGCGTGCCCACCCAGAGTGACAGCGACAACGCGTCCGACTGGATGCGCAACGACTACGATGGCGAGGGCTTCCTCGCCGGCTGGTCGACAGGCACCGCGGCACCGGGCGAGGCGCTGTACACGCCCTTCTATCCCAACTCCGTGCGCAGCACCCGCACCACGCCCATCATCAATGAGTTCATCTTCGACCACATCGGTGTGGACGACGAGGAGGTGGTCGAGATCCTCGGGCCACCTCTCACAGACCTGAGCAACTACTGGCTGGTGCAGGTCGATGGCGACGGCTCCCGGTCTGGCGAGATCGACACGGCGACGCAGATCGCCCTGACCAGTGACTCGAGCGGTCTCGTGATGGTGATCGCAGACCCGGACGTGTTCGAAAATGGCGCCGTCACCCTGCTGCTGGTCGAGGACTTCACCGGCACGGTGGGAGACGACCTGGACGTCAACGACGACGGCATACTGGATTCGCAGCCGTGGGCGGCGCTTCACGACGCGATCGCCGTCCAGACCGCCAGCGACAACCAGGTCGTGTTCAATGTGTTCAAGGACGGCGCGCTCGAGCGTCCGGCGGCCACCCTGCTCGAGAATGACACCTACCAGGAGGCGAGCGCCAACCCATCTCCGACGCCCGTCGTCTCCAACGACTGGCTCGTCTACGACGCCAACACGGGCAACCTGAGCGTGAGCACCCAGGCCCAGGTGAACGTGGACAATAGCGACAATTCCAACAACGCGGGCGCAGCGCTCGACCTGGGGGACATCTTCGGGTCACGCGCCACCATCCTGGGTGCCGACACGTCCCACGCCAACCAGACCATCGACTTCAACGCGCCGAGCTGCTCTGCCGGGGACGCCTCCAGTGACGCGCTGTACGCGTTCTACTCTTCGCAGAGCACCACGGTGCGTATCGCGGCCTCGCCCGATGCTGGGTACAACACGGCGCTGGCGCTGTACGACGGTACAAATGGCGATCCGCTGACCTCCAGCGAGCAGACCACGACCACCACCCCCGTCGGGATGTCGAACGATGATGTGGGAACATCCCAGAACGTGCCGCTCGTGGGGGGAGGCACGCTGATCTACACCGGCGACACGACCGGCATGGGCGCGGACATCGCCTATGACACCAACATGTGCGGAACGGCGCCCGGGTCGCCCGACGCCGTGTACGACTTCTCGCTCAGCACGGCGACCGAGGTCATCATCGATGCCACGGGCTCCGCCGTCAGTCCCGTCCTGTCGCTCTACAGCTCGGCGGCCCTCGGGGGGACGCCTGGTGTCGTGCCCCTCGCCAACGACTCCCGACAGGAGGCGGACGTCAACCCGGACCCCACTCCGGATGCCTACTCGAACTGGTTCCGCTACGGCGGAGACCTGGCCGACCTGTCGATCTCCGCCCAGGAGCTCCGGGTGGTCAACAACCAGGACAACACCAACGAGACCCACGCGACCCAGCTGCCGGATCCGATGGGGCGACGCATCCAGGTGGACAACGGCAGCACGACCGGCATGGCCGCCGACTATCCGGCGCCGACCTGTGGCGGCGCCACGGCGGCCGCCGACGCCCTGTACTACTTTGTGCCCTCGGAAACGGGGCAGCTGCGGATCTCTGCGGCCTACGGCCAGACCCAGTTCGATCCGGTCCTCACGCTGTATGACGGCACCAATGGTGCCCCGTTGACGGCTGCCCAGGTCGCGGAGACAGTCATCCCGACGGCTGGCAACGAGGGGTACACCACCTCGGCCCACGTCCCACTCGAGCAGGGTGGCCAGTGGACCTATACGGGAACGACCGCGAGCATGGCCAGCGACGTGGCCGCGTCGGCGATCCAGTGCGGCGCCGAGCCGGGGGCGCCCGACGCGGTTTGGTCCTTTAGCCTCGCACAGCCCACCCTGGTGGAGATCACCACGGAGGGAACCGGCTACGACACGGTCCTCGGCCTGTTCGACGGCCCGTTCGAGCGGCCCTCCACATCGTTCAAGACGTCGGACCCGGCCTATACCACCCAGCTCTACGACGAGCGCAACCTGCCGTTCCAGCCTTCGCCGGACTGCGCGCTCTACGACTGGAACCTGCATCGCTACTGGTTCTGCACGGACATCAGCAGCTGGGACCTGGCGCGCCAGAAGTGCGCCGCGGTCGGCTCCTATCTCGTCACGATCGACGACGCGTTGGAGCAGGACGAGATCGCGACCCAGGTCTCACTGAGCGGCGACGAGCACCACATCGGGTTTCAGCAGATCACACCCTACACCGACAGCTGGGGCCAGTGGGTCGGCGGCCAGCTGGGGTTGACGGCACCGTACCCGTGGTATGGCACGGAACCGAACGAGATCACCCAAAACCCCGGCACGCGGATGCGCTACCAGGACGGTCTGTGGGTGGACACCCCGATCACCTGGGGCCAGTTCCCCTACATCTGCGAGGGGGACGCGCAGCATCCCCTGCCCACGCCCAACACCGCCCTGACGCCGCAGAACGTGGACATCTTTGGCGCCCAGCGGCGCTTCGTCGGCAATACGGACGGCATGACCAACTCGGTCGGCGGCTTCTTCGGTGGCCTGTGCAGCCCGGATTTCCTCGAGCCGGATGCGGTCTTCACCTTCACCCTGGACCACACGGCAGACGTGTCCATCGACATCACCGGATCCTTCCCGGGCGCGGTGGTCGGACTCTTCGCTGGCCAGCCGAGCGCGAGCAATCTGGCGTTTTCGTGTGGCCGCCTGGCCGACGGGGCGCCCCAGGTGGCGGCGGCGGGTCTCGCGGCGGGTACCTACTGGGCGGTCGTCACCGGCGAACCGGGGGGCCGCGGTTCCTACAGCGTCACCTTCTCTGCCAGCAGCAGCGATGCCAGTGCGTTCGTCATGGAAAACGACAACCTGACCCAGGCGATCGCCAACCCCCTGGGGGCGGTGGATGGACAGTGGGTCGTCAAGACGGCGGACATGGCCAACATGAGCAGCGCGTTCATGAGCACCCGCATCTTCGACAACGCCGGCAATCCCAATGCGATCAACCCGAGCGACCTGGGCACGGTCGATGGCGAGCAGGTGGCCGTCATCAACGCCAGCACGACAGGCCTGACCAGCGATTTTCCCGCGCCCGTCTGTGGCTCCAGCAGCGCTTCCGCCGACGCGATTTACTCGTTTGTCCCAGCCAACAGCACCGACGTCGTGGTTCGCCTCAACCCGGTTGGGCACGATGCGGTGATCGCCCTGTACGATGGTGGCAGTGGGTCCGACCCGCTCAAGAAGTCCGAGACCGCGGGGCCGCCGGCGGACCTGGGCGCCGGCGGCAATCCCAACGAAGACCGGACCACCGCCCAGGGCGTCAACGTGGGCAGCACCCAGGCCTTCATCGGCAATACGACTATGATGTCGAACGATGTGGCGGGCGCCGCCTTCAATGTCGCTCCCAACGCGGGTGGCGGTGTGTGCAGCGCCGACCCGGTCGGCCCGGACGCGTTCTTCACCTTTTCGCTCGCGACCACCAAGGAAGTGGAAATCGGATCCGCGAGCACCGATCACCCCCATACCCTTGCGCTGTTCGACAGCTCGCCGTTCTCGCCCCCAGCCGCGACCACCGCCGAGTACGACGATCGCGGCGAGGCGGGCAACGACGGCGCATCGAACCCGCTCGGAGCGGTCGACGGTGACTGGTTCCACGTCGGCGGCAGCACCGCCAATCTCACGGTGGGCGAGCTCAGCGTGGCCCCGCCGCTCGAGGAAGGCGTCGACTATCCGCACGACGACAGCGAGCACGCCCTGGGGGACATCACCGACGCCCAGCTGTCGACCTACAACGCCACCACGACGGGACTGGCGGCGGACTACCTGGTGTCCACGATGTCCGGTACCGGACCGCAGTGCGGGACCTCCGACCTGGCCCCCGACGCCCTGTACTCGTTCACGACCACCTCGTCAGGGCCCGTCCGCATCGCGGTCAACAACCCGCTACCCGGCTTCAATCCGGTGATCGCCCTATTCGACGGCAGCGGTGGTTCTGGGCCGAGCCCCGGAAGCGACGTCAGCCCACCCGTGACCGACCTGAACGCCATGGGGAACATGAACGAGAGTTTCGGTTCGCCCCAGGCGCTCGCCAACCCGGACCTCTATCCGCCAGAGGCCTTCAGCGGCGTGACGACCGGGATGACCAGTGACCTCGTCGGCACGCGCTTCGACCAGGCGATCGCCGAGGGCGGGGCGGTGTGCGGTGCCGAAGGAACGGGTCCGGATGCCTTCTTCAGCTTCACTCTCAGTGACACGCGGACCGTCGATATCAGTGCCTCCGGAAGTGACTTTGATCACGTTGTGGCCCTGTGGGATGACACCCCGCTGACCAAGCCGGCCGCCACCTCGATGGAAAACGACGACCGAGCGGCGGCGGCCGGCAATAGCCTGGGCGTCATCGACGGAGACTGGGTCGTCCGTACTGCCGACCTGGGCAACACCGGGCGGTCGCAACTGGACGAGACCACCGCCACCGCCAACAACGACGACGGCATCCAGGACCTCGGGACCCTGTCGCAGCTCAGCG
Organism: Myxococcales bacterium; assembly: GCA_028817905.1. GTDB lineage: Bacteria > Myxococcota_A > Polyangia > Polyangiales > JAFGIB01 > JAPPOR01. The sequence goes on along the minus strand of JAPPOR010000919.1, from coordinate 12,377 downwards.
GCCTGCCCGATCACCTGGAAATCTCCGCGGGCAACACCGGCGCTCCGTCGGTCTCGGGCATCTACGGCAACACGACCCTGCAGTGTGGCGTGACCGATGACACCGCCGATGACGTGATCTACAAGTTCAACGTCGACGCACCGACCACCGTTCGGTTGGCGATGAACAACGCCTCGCCCGCCTGGAATGCGAGCATGACCGTGTTCGAGGACGACCCGGGCGACGGGGCCGACGACCCGCGACGCCTGAGTGAAGAGGGGGCTGAACAGATCACCGACCTGTGCCCAAGCCAGTTCAGCAACATCGACGAGAGCGATCCGGCAATCGACTTTTCGGGTGCGCCGAGCGCGCTCATCAACTGCGGCGTCGCCACCTTCGATTCGTCCACGGCCGGCACCGGCTGGACCGGGTGCGCCGCCCCGATCGTGACCGAAGTGGTTCAGAGCCAGGCGGGCGGGCCGGACATCGTGATCCTGCTGTTCAACAACCTCACGGTGGCAGCGGGCAGCACCCTGGAGCTGATCGGCGATCGCCCGGTTGTGCTGCGGGTCCAAAACAATGTCGACATCCAGGGGACGATCGATGCCAGCGCCAGCGCCACCGCCGCGGGCGCGGGCGGCGACTGGGGCTGCGTCGGGAGCGCCGGTGGGGACACGACTGCCGAGGGCGGCGAACAGTATGGAGATGGCGCCGGCGGCGGCGGTTTCGGCACCGCCGGTGGTCTCGGCGGCCACGGTGGGACCGGCTCCGAGCGGGGCTCGGGCGGCCTCAGCCGCGGCTCCAGTCAGCTGACGCCGCTGATCGGTGGTTGCCGGGGCGGCGAGGCGCTCGACTTCGTCTGCCCGACACCAAGCTACGGCGCGGGCGCAGGCGCCGTGCAGATCGCTGCCGGTGGCACGCTTGACATCGCTGGCTCGGTGCTCGCGATCGGCGGGGCGGGGACCGCTGGGTGCGACGTCGGGGTGACGAACGAATCAGGCGGGTCCGGCGGAGGGTCCGGCGGCGGCATTCTGCTGGAGGCTTCGGTCATCAACGTGACCGGCACCCTGGACGCGAGTGGTGGCGACGGCGGGGACGCGGATGGCGGCACCCCGGCCGGGGCCACGGGCGCCGGCGATAGCTTCAGCCCTGGCCAAAACGGCGGCGACGCGGCCAGCAATGGCGGCAGCGGCGGCGGTGGCGGCTACGGCCGAATCTACCAGCGCGTGCTCACGGGGGCGGCCTGCACCAACGAGGACTTCGCTTCGCCAGAGGCCATCGGAGCCGTCGGTGTCACCAAGACCCTGCGCGGCAACACCTACGGGATGGCCAGCGATCTGGATGGCTCGCAGTTCAGCACCAACAGCTTGACCTGCGGTGCCGACGAGGCCAGTCCCGACGCCGTCTACTCCTTCACGGTCACCGCCGACAATACCCCGGTACGTATCAGCGCCGACGGCAGCGAGTTCGAGCACACGATCGCACTGTTCGACAGTGCGCCTGCCAGCGCGCCCGCGACGCCTACGGCGATCGCGGCCTATGACACCGCGGCCCTCGCGGCGGGCGCACCCCTCGGCCAGAGCGACGACAGCTGGAAGTACATCTCTGGCAGCACCACTGGGATGGGTGTTTCAGGCCTCACCGATCGGGTCCTGATGAGCACCAATACGGACGCCGTGCAGGATCTGACCGGCGAGGCGATCACCCTGGAACGCCTGCTTGTTAGCGGCGATACCAGCGCCGGTCCGAGCGCGACCTACGGGCAGTGCGGTGGCTCCGGCAGCCCGGACGCCATCTATCGCATCCGGCCCAGCGTTCCCGTCGACGTGACCCTCAGCGTCGACGGATCCTTCAGCAGCGTGATCGGGTTGTTCGACGGCAGCACCGGGCCGGTCGAGCGGATCGTCGATTCGGTGACCCCCCAGGTGGGCCTGGCGAGCGCCGCCAGCGTGGGCGCCGGTGAGGGCTGCAGCTACGCGGCCTACGGCGGCCGGGGGTACTTCTATTGCACCACGAACCGCGCCTGGACCGCGGCGCGCGACAACTGTCGGGCGATCGGCGCCGGCTGGGATCTGGCGCGCATCAACAGCATCTCGGAAAACACCGACGTGGGCAGTCTCGTGTCTGCGGACGCATGGATTGGCGCGTTCGACGCGGGCACCGACGATTGGCGTTGGAGTGCGGACAACACGGCCTTCTGGCTTGGGGAAGGCAGCGGCGTTGGCGGCGCGACCGTCGGTGGGCTCTATAGCAGCTGGGCCGGCGCCGCCACGCCGGGTGCCGGCGCTGGCGACTGTGCGCAGTACGACGATGGTGCTGGCACCTGGACCAACCTCGCTTGCAGCACCACCCAGGACTACGTGTGCGAGGGTCCCGAGGTCCCATGGCCGGACGGTGCCTGCAGTGCGACCGTCAGTGCTGGCAAGCAGTACTGGTACTGCACCGACGCGAAGGCCTGGGACGCGGCCGCGACCGCCTGTCAGGTGGCGGGGGCTGACCTGGTGCACATCGACGACGCCGCAGAGAACGCCTTCGTGGCCGGTCTTCTGGGCGCAAGTGCCTGGACCGGCGCCAACGACCGCACGAACACCGACGTATGGGCCTACGCCCAGGGTGGCGTGGACGATGGGGGCCCGCTGTTGTGGATCGGTTCGGGCCAGGCGGGCTACAGCCCCTACGGCCGCTTCGAGCAATGGGCGAGCGCGGTCGTGCCCGATGGCGCTGCTGAACACTGCGCCGAGGTTCAAACGTCCGGGGACTGGAACGACGTGGATTGTACGTTGACACGCCACTACGTGTGCGAGCGCACCGTGGGCGACCTCGATAGCACCCCTCAGGACGTGACCGTCGGTGCCAAGACCATCTACCTCGGCGATACGTCCGGACTCTCCAGTCCCATCAGCGACAATACCCTCAACATCACGGGTGGGGGCACGTGCGGCGTGGACGGGGCTGCCCCGGACGGGCTGTTCTCCTTCACGCTCGGAAGCGCCACGGACGTCGAGATCGACACCGCCGGAAGTGGCTTCGACGCCAGCGTGGTGCTGTACGACTATCTGCCGACCGGGCCGATCGCTTCCGACATTGACAACGATACCCGTGCCGACGCAGCCGACGTCAGCCCGGTCTACTGGCAAACCGCCGACCTGCAGTACCACGGCGCCACCACGCTCAGCGACCACCAGGTGCTGCTCACGATCGATAGCAGCAACAGCGGCTTCTGGGCCAACTACGGAAGCTCCGACAGCCTCCGCGTCTATGACGAGGCAGGTCGTGACCTCGACTACTGGATCCAGACCTTTGACACTACGGCCGGCAGCGAGCTCGCCGAGATCTGGGTTGAGCTGATCACCTTGCCGAGCGGCCCGCAGCAGCTCGGACTCTTCTACGGTCACCCATCGTTGCCGGCCAAGAGCGACCTCGACAGCGTGATGCTGTTCGGGGATGACTTCTCCGCGGGCACCGATCCCGACCCCAGCAAGTGGCAGCTGGGTGACGGAAGCGATCCGAGCGGCGCCGCCCTGTGGGCGGTCGCCGGCGGCGAGCTGCAGAACACGGGCAGCGGCAGCGGCAGCGACGGCCGCCTGGAAAGCTCGGTGATGTTCGGGGACCTGGGCCCCTCCGCGGTGACAGTCGAGGCGACCTACCGGGGCGTCACGGGTTCTGCGGGCGGCACCGCCGTGCTCGGCTTCGACAAGGCCGGCGTGACCGGTATGGGCATCCTGAGCGCCGCCATGAGCGCCAACGACTACGTGTACGACGCCGCGGCCTCCCGTCCACTGGGAGCCTTGGGCAACCGCCACAGCGTGCGCATGCGCTTCGACGGCGCCAGCGCGGAGTTCCGCTCGCTCGATCTCTCGGCCGATAGCCTCAACTGGACCTACTACGACGCCACGGCCAGCGTGGCCAGCGATGCACGGCTGTCGCTCGGCATGCGCTACGACGACGGCAACGGCGGCGAGGCCAAGGACTACCGCTGGGAGCACATCTTCGTCCGCAGGTACGCCGCGGAGGAACCGGCCGCACTGGCCAACGGTGACGAGCAGACCTACACCCCGACCCTGGGTACGATCGACGGAAACTGGTTCGTGCGCAAGACGGGCATGAACGCCCTCACGATCGGTGAGCTCGCCAGTATCGAGCGCGTGGAGGGGGTCCACTTCGACAACGACGACACGGTACACGACCTGGTCGTCGACCCCTACATGGGGCAGGTGTACACGCGCGGGGCCAGCACCGCCGGGCTTGCGGGCGACTACAGCCACGTGACCCTCGCGTGCGGCGGTGTGGACGACAGCGTTGCGGACACGGTCTTCCGCTTCCGGCCGGGCGGCAACACCACCATGCGGATCTCGGTGCAGAACCCGACGCCTGCCATGATGCCTTACATCGCCCTGTTCGAGGACGACCCTTCCGATGGCCAAGACCCACCGCTTTCGGCCATGGATGCGATCGTGCCGGTCAACGACCTGACGCCCACGGTGCCCACCGGCAGCACATGCGGCGCCCTGGATGTGCTCGGAGAGCAGGGCTACCTGTTTTGCACGGACGCGCGCACGTGGGCGGACGCCCGCAGCCAGTGCCAGGCGGTGGCGCCCGGTTGGGACCTGATCGTGGTCGACGACGCCGCCGAAGAGACCTTCATGGAGACCCGCATGGTCGCCTCTGCCTGGCTTGGCGGGCGCGAAGTGCCGGCGCCCGGTTCGGGTGCCTGGGAGTGGGTAGACGGCACCGCGTTCTGGAGTGGTGGTACCTCGGCCGAGGGCGGAGTGCCCAGCGGCGGGCGCTACTCGCACCCGAACTTCGGCAGCATGGACGGCGACGATGGATGCCTGCAGTGGCTGCATGCCAGCGTCCGCTGGGATGACCTGCCCTGCGGCAACACCCTGGACTACGTGTGCGAGGGTCCCCTGCCCAGCAGTTTCGACAATGCCAGCGTGATCCTGGCGGAGGGGCTGCGCGAGGACTGGCAGCGCGATACCACCTTGCTGCCGGTCGGCGCGCCCGTGTCTTTTGACCAGGCCTCCCAATACGGTACGGACATGTGCGCCGCCGACGGCGCCGCGCCCGTCGCCTACTATGCCTTCGACCTGGCGGCGCCCGCCACGGTCTCGATCAGCACCACCGGCACAGACTTCGATCCGACGATCGCGCTCTACGACAGGATCCCGGGTGCGGCCGCGACCGTCCAGGGCACCTTGCACGATACGCGGGCCGCCGCCGCAACCGCGCAAGCGGGCTACTGGCAGACCCTGACCGTCTACAACGCCGGCGCTGCCCTGAGCGACCACCAGGTCAAGGTGACCCTCGACAGCTCCCATACGGACTTCTGGAGTCACACGACCGCGGATGGCCGTGACCTGCGCTTCTACGACGAGGCCGGCCACGCCTTGCCCCTGTGGATCCAGACCTGGGACACCACCGCTGGCAGCGAGCTGGGGATCCTGTGGGTGAAGGTGCCGGCGATCGCCGCCGCCAGCGAGATGACCCTGGGTGTGCACTACGGCGACGGTTCGCTCGCGAGCCTCAGCGACATCGCGACAGTGATGGAGTTTGGCGACGACTTCGGTGCGGCGCTCGACCCCTCGGTTTGGTCCAATCCCACCGCCGCCAGCGGCTTCAGTGTCAGCGCGGGCCAGCTGTTGCTGAGCAACACCGGTACCGATAGCGGCGCGGCCTACACGGGTCGGCTGCAGACGCGGCAGGCGTTCGCACCGCCCTACGTGTTGGGCGCTGGTGTGCGCGTGGACAGCGCGGCCGCCAACGGCGTGACGGCGGTGGGCACCCTGAGCGTTCCTGGCTCGGGCGTGGGCGTACTGGTCAACGCCGGCTCGGACTACTTCTATGCCGACGGCTTCAGCGTGTCGGGCGGTGCTGGTTCGCTCGGCGTCGCCTACGACGTGGAGGTGGCTGCGACCGGGGCGGGCACGGTCACGGGCCAGAAGTTCGAGCGAAGCACCGGCTCGCTCGCATGGGACTACGAGGCAAGCCTCTCGCCCGCAACGGCGCCGCTGGTGCTCGGCCAGCGCTACGACAACGGCGGCGACAGTGAAGCGACCGATACGCGCTGGGACTACGTGTACGTGCGCAAGTATGCGGCCAGCGCACCGGCGACCTATCTCAACGATGACGAACAGGCCTATGAGAACGTCATCGCGTCCATCGACGGGACCTCGCTGACCCGTACGCTTGCCATGAACTCCGCCACCGTCGATGCCCTGACCACGGTTGACTTGGCCGCGGGCACCGACTTTGGCAACACCGACGCGCTTCAGGACCTGGGTGACGCCTATGATCGCCAGCGGCGCCTGTCGGGAGCGACCACGGCCGCGCCGGCCGGGTCGGCGGCCGGTTGCGAGACCGGGACGTTTGAAGCCAAGCAGTACTACCGCTGCTACTCGGCGACCAGCTGGGCCGGCGCCCAGAGCCGCTGTGTCGCCCTCGGGGGCGATCTGGTCCAGATCGACAGCGCAGCCGAGAACGCATTCGTCTACGGACTCATCAATGGCGCCTATGGCACCGGCAATACTTGGATCGGCGCCAACGATCAGACCGTAGACGGTGCATGGCGCTGGAGCGCCGGCGGCGTGGCCGGCGCAGGGCCCCAGTTCTGGTCCGGCGGCGACACGGACGCCAACGGCTATCTGGTCGGCGGCCGCTACGCGCAGTGGACCAGTGGCAACCAGCCGGACGTCGCGGCCGACGATTGCGGCTACATGTCGGCGACCGACGGGACCTGGGCGGCCGGGGCCTGCAGCGACAACAACCGCTTCGTGTGCGAAGTCGACCCGGGGGCGGTGTCGGCCACCTATCCGCAGATGTGCGCCAGCGATGCCGACGGCGGCGACATGATCTTCAAGTTCACCGCCAGCAGCAACACGACCGTGAACGTCACCCTCGGGGACGAGGCCCCGAACTTTACCGGCGTGCTGGCCTTCTTCGAGGATACCGGTGCACTTGGCGCACCCCTGACGCAGGCCGACCTTGCGCTGTCGGAGATGGACTTCACCCGGCCCGCGTCGCCGGGAACCAGCTGCAGCTGGTCTACCTACGCTGGCCACGGCTACTACTACTGCACTGACACCCGCGACTACACCGATGCGCACAACCTGTGCGAGCAGAGCGGAGGCTATCTCGTCCAGGTCGACAGCGCTGCCGAAGACGCCTGGTTGACCGGCGTCAACGGTGCTGACACCTTCCTCGGTCTCAACGATCTGGCCACCACCGGAACCTGGCGCTGGGCCCGGAACGGCGACATCGACGGCGGGGCGCAGGCCTGGCAAGGGTCGGGGCCGGGATCCAGCGTGGGCGGGCTGTACACCGCCTTTGCGAGCGGCGAGCCCAACACGGCCGGCAACGACTGCCTCTACGCGGGTGCAAGCAGTGGCCAATGGGTCGACATCGGGTGCAGCACCCCGCATGTGTGGTTGTGCGAGTACGAACTGCCCAACAGCTTCGACAGGGCGCCCGCCGTCGATTTCGCGGCCAACCCGCTCGGGGCGGAGCTGACGGGCGACATCGTATCGCTATCCGACCTGCACACCACAACCGCCTACGCGGACGGCGGGGCCTGCACTGTCAACAACAACTCCCCCGACGTGGTCGGTCGCTTCACCCTCGATGCGCCGGCCCAGGTCACGGTCAGCGCCGCGGACACCGAGTTCGCCCACGCGATCGCCCTGTGGTCGGCCGAGGACAACAATGTTGGCCACGGGCGCCCCGTCGAGGCGCCCACCGGCTGCACGACCACAGGCCCACGCTACTACGCTGGCAACGTGTACTGGCCTTGCAGCGACACGGTGTCCTGGAGCGTCGCAGCGGCGGCGTGCCGGAGCGTGGGCGCCGAGCTCATGGCGATCGAAGACGCGGATGAGAACACGTTCGCCCAGGGGCTTGCACAGGCTCTTGGTGTGGGCAGTGCCTGGTTCGGCGCCAACGACCAGGGCGCGGAGGGCGACTGGGTGTTCGCGCGCGGCGGCCAGGAACAGGGCAGCGACCCCTTCTGGCAGGGGGCCAGCGGCGGCAGCGCCCAGTCCGGTAAGTTCGCGTCCTGGTCGGGCGGCGAGCCCAACGATGCGGGTTCTAATGAGGATTGTGCCGAGCTCCTGTCAGGCACCGGGCTCTGGAACGACAACGTCTGCACGGCGACCCGGGCGTTCATTTGCGAGTTCGCCCCCGGGGCCCTGCCGCGGGTGGCCGAGAACGACACCCGCGCCGCGGCCGGCAGCCAGCGCGCTGGCTTCGTGCAGACGGTGGAGGTCGTCTACGGACAGCCCGACACCCTGACCACGCCCCACATCAACCTTCAACTGACGGCGGCCGACGCGCACTTCTGGGCCAACTACGGAAGTAGCGACTATCTACGCTTCCACGACCAGCAGGGCACCGAGCTGCGCTACTGGATCGCCTCGTTCAACGCCGGCGGCCAGACGGCCAGCCTGTGGATCGAACTCCAGGCCCTGCACCAGGGCGGCACGCGGCTCGCCATGCACTACGGGGACACGAGCTTGCCTGCCGCAAGCCAGGGCAGCGCCAGCTTCACCAACGCGGCCACCGCCAGCCTGCTCGGCGATCCGGTCGCGACCCCCAATATGCTCGGAACGCTCGACGGAAGGCTGCTCGCGCGCGTCGCGGATCTGTCCAACCTGAGCCCCGCGGCACTTGCGAGCAGAAGCGGGACTGGCGCCTCCGGCGACACCCCCGAGTCGATCGACTACGCCACTCAGCTCAACGACGCGAACTTCCTGGTCGACAACGCCAATCTCGCCTCGGGCACGGCGATCTACCCGGAGTCTTCCCTCAGCTGCGGCAGCAGCGATGCGGGTCGCGATCAGATCTACTCGTTCGTGGCGGCCGAGGGCGGCACCACCCGCATCTCGCTCGAGGACGTCTCCGCCGGCACCGGATCGGTGGTGTTCTCCGTGTACGACGGCGGAGCCTCGGGTGATATGCCCCTCACCAACGCCGAGATCGCCAGCGGCTACGGCGCAACGCGCGGCTCGACCGTCGATCCGACCAACTTCAGCTGGGGTGACATTTCGCTCACGGGCGCCCCGAGTTCCACGCTCAACTGTGGCACCACGACGGTCGACACCAGTGGTTCCGTCTCGCTGAGCAACTGGTGCGGAGCGGATCCCACCCCGGTCATCCTCAGCCAGGCCGGTGGCCCCGATGTCGTCCTGCTCCCCCTGATGGATCTGTCGGTGGCTTCCGGCAGCACCCTGCGGTTGATCGGTACTCGGCCGGTGATCCTCGCGGTCGGTGGCAGTGTGACGGTCGACGGCCTGATCGACGCCAGCGCGGACAAGGATACGCCCGGCGCTGGCGGCGAGCACGGCGACCCGGCGGTTGTGACCGACTACGCCTGCACTTCCGGCACCGGTGGGGACGGCGGGGACTACACGACCAACGACAAGACCCCCGGCGGCGGCGGCGGCGGAAGCTACGGAACCAGCGGTGGCACGGGCGGCGCGGGCGAGGACGGCGTGCCGGCGGGAAGCGCCGGCGCGACCGAGGGCGACGACACCCTCTCGCCCTTGCGCGGCGGTTGCGCCGGCGGACGCGGGGGCCTTGGCAACGCCCAGGCCGGCAACTGCAACGCCAACGGCGGCGCGGGCGGCGGCGCGGTCCAGATCACCGCCGTGTCCAGCATCGCGGTCAGCACCAGCGGACGCATCACGGTCTCCGGCGGTGGGGGTCTCCAGGGCTGCCACGATGAGGATGCGGGCGGCGGCGGCGGCTCCGGCGGCGCGGTGCTGCTCGAGGCCCCCACGGTCGACGTGGCGCTCGGCGCCTACGTGGTCGCCAATGGCGGCGGCGGCGGCGAGGGGCATGGTAAGGCGGCCGCGACCGACAGCCCCGAGGATGGCGAGGACGGTTATACCGACAGCACCATCGCCCAGGGCGGCAGCGCCAGCGCCTACGGCTTCGACGGCGGCGACGGAGCGACCAGCTTCGACGGGGCCACCGATGGTGCCACCGGCAACGACAACGGCGCCGGCGGCGGCGGTGGCGGTCGCGGGCGCGTCGTTTACGACTCGAGCCTGTCGCCGCTCGCGACCCGCCAGAACTTCGACATCGAAGCCGTCGACCTGAGCAAGACGGTGGCGATCAGCTGCGGCGCCGTGACCTACAATAGCCAGACGAACAGCTGGAGCGGTTGCAACATCGGCGTCTACCCGATTGCCCACCTGCGCTCCCAGAGCGGCGGTCCGGATGTCATGGTGCTGGCCGCGGACACCTTCAGCATCGCAGACGGCAGCACCTTGACCCTGCGCGGCAACCGTCCGGTCATCATCGCGACCCGCGGCGACATCGACGTGGAGGGCACGATCGACGCCGGCTCGAGCTACGAGACGGCCGGCGCGGGTGGCGGCGGCGTGAGCTGCTCCGGCGGCAATGGCGGCGACGGCACCGGCAATAGCGACGGCGCCGGTGGTGGCGGTGGCGGCGCCCTTTCAACCAACGGCGCCAGCGGTGGCCAGGGCGACTATATCATCTTCGTGTCGGGGACCCCCGCTGGCAGCGGCGGCACCGCCAGCGGCGAGGGCAACGCCAGCCTGGTCCCCCTACGGGGCGGTTGCAGTGGCGGTCAGGGCGGTGCCGACAGCGGTTCCCGCACCAATGGGGGGGCTGGCGGTGGTGCCGTGCAGCTGTCCGCGGGCGGTACGCTTACGATCGCCAGCACCGGTGCGGTATCCGCGAGCGGTGGCGGCGGCCGGGGTGGTGACTACAGCACCCAGGGTGAGGTCGGTGGCGGCGGCGGTGGCAGCGGCGGCGGCGTCCTGCTCGAGGGCCTGAGCATCGTCAACAACGGCTGGATCACGGTCCACGGTGGTGGCGGCGGCGAGGGCGCGTATATCGGAGCGGACGGCGATCACGGTGACAACGGCCGGGTCGCGTCGAGCAGCGTTGCGGCCGGTGGCACCGGTGGCGGCGGCGGCGGCGACGGCGGCAACGGGGCCCGCTGGTCCGACAACGCCGGTTCGGTCACCACCAGCAACGCGGGCAGCGGGGACACCAGCACGGGCGGCGGCGGCGGCGGCGCTGGCGGCCGTGGATACATCGCGACCAACACATTGACGGCGCCCTCTGGCAGTGGCTCCTCGTCCACGGGCCTGTTCGCGGAGTACTTCAACGATGCCCACAGCATCAGCGTCCTGAGCAACACCGTCCTTGGGGACCTGACCGAGATGCAGGACGACCTGGGCGGGGTGGTGTTCCAGGACGGCGTGAGCGCATGCTCTCCGGACGCCAACGGCGCCGACGCGTTCTACACCTTCACGCTCGCCAGCGCCGCCACGGTCACCGTGGACGCCAGCGGGACCGCGAACGCGCACACGGTCGCCCTGTTCGACGGCATCCCCTCGGCCAGCCGGCCCGCCGCCAGCGTGCTCGAAAACGACGACCGCACGGCTGCCAGCACCAACAATCTGGGTGATCTGACGACCAGCTGGGAGGTGCGCAGCGCCGACCTCGCGAACCTGAGCTTCCAGGGCCAGAGCCAGAGTGCCACGGCGGCCGCGGGCGACGAGAGCGCCACCGCCAGCCAGGCCCTGACCGTCGACGACACGATCCTGACGGTCTCGGCCGGCGACACCGCCGGTCGCAACCCGGACCACACCCAGGCCACCTGCGGCGCCGGCGGCAGCGACGCCGCGCCCGACACCGTGTACAGCTTCACGCCCGCCGCCAGTGGCACCATGCGCCTGACCGTGACCGGGGCCGGTGGCACACCGATCACCGACCCGGTCCTAACGGTGTACGACGATCGGACCACCAGCTGGACGGCCGCCAACATCAATACCTCGACCGTCACCCAGACGGCCGATGTGACGATCGCGTGCGGGGCGATCAGCTTCAACGGCGACTACTTCGACGACGGCAATGGCGCCACGAACCCCTGGTCCGGCTGCGCCCCGGGGACCTATCCCAGCATCTCGGTGCAGAGCCAGAGCGGTGGCCCGGACGTGGTGATCCTGGGCGCTTCCAACTTCACGATCCAAAACGGCAGCACCCTGACTCTGCGGGGCAGCCGCCCGGTCGTGATCGCGGCGGCCAACGATCTCACGGTCGACGGCACCATCGATGCGGGTGCTGACAAGACCACCCCGGGCGCCGGCGGCAATGTCAGCTGTGGCACCGGCACCGGGAGCGGCGGCGGCAACGACTCCGACGGCGGTGGCGGCGGTGGCGGCGGTGGCTTCGGAACCGATGGCCAGAACGGTGGCTCGGGCGACAAGGGCGCTGGCGGTATGCGCGGGGTTGCCGAGGCGAGCACCCTTTCGCCGCTTCGGGGCGGTTGCGCCGGGGGGCTCGGCGGGCGCGGCGCGAGCAATGTCCCGGCGGGCGCTGGCGGCGGGGCCGTCCAGCTCTCGGCCGGCGACACGCTGGAGATC